>JALFBM010000026.1 GCA_022773425.1 Selenomonadaceae bacterium | reverse complement strand
TTTTAAGTCCTTGGCAACATTTTTTTTGCAAACTAAAAGGGACTGCTACACGTTGTTGATACGTGCAACAGCCCCTTTTCCGCATGTATCTATTCCCATTGGGGAGTAGCAGCGATTGTGAATGAAAGCTTTGTTGTATATTTATAGGAGATAATCAAAGGAAATTACGCCTTGACGGAGTTCTCCGCTTTGCCCGTCACGAGTTCCTTGCCGCAATGCTTGACGACGAGGATCGCGAGCGTCATGAGCGCGAGCGCGAGGATCAGCTGCAGGCCGTCGACCATGAAGACGAAGCTGCCCGCACTGAGCTTCGTGAAGATGCCGTAGACACTCATGACGAGCGCCGTCATCGTGACGATGAACATGAAGACCATCGGCACGTAGAGCATCCAGCCCTTGCGGCCCGTGACCTTCAGGAACACGGCCAGCGAAATCAGGACCAGTGCCGACAGCAGCTGGTTTGCTGCGCCGAACAGCGGCCAGATGTTCATGTAGCCGGCAAGGCACAGGAAGAATGCGAGGAACAGCGTGATCAGCGTCGACGGAATCGTACCCGTCATCTTCTGAACGAACGCACTCTGCTTCTCACCCTCTGCCGGAGCAAAGATTTCCTGGAAGCTCATGCGGCCGATACGCGCGACGGAGTCGATCGTCGTCATCGCGAGGGCCGAAACGCACATTGTGACGACGCAGGCCGAAACACCGGCCGGCAGGCCGAACATCTGGAAGAAACCGCCGATCGCACCGGCGAAGATCTGGAACGGCGTGCCCTGCGGCAGGACACCGCCCGTAGCGGCCGAGCAGGCGATGACAAGAGCGACAACGCCGAGCAGGCACTCGCAGAGCATGGCGCCATAGCCTACTGGAAGCATATCCTTCTCGTTGGCAATCGCCTTTGAAGACGTGCCGGAAGAAACGAGGCTGTGGAAACCAGAAACGGCGCCGCAGGCAATCGTGATAAACAGGATCGGGAACAGCGGCTTGCCTTTGACCTCAAACCCGACGAAAGCCGGCATATTGATGGCTGGATTCGAAACGAGGATACCGAGAACACCGCCGACAATCATGCCGAGCAGCAGGAACGACGAAAGGTAGTCGCGCGGTTCCATCAGGAGCCACATCGGCAGGCACGCCGCGATGAAGCAGTAACCGAACGTCACATAACGCCAGGTCTGCACATCAAAGTACAGCGGGTAACGCATGCCGACGGCGAACATCGCAATGACAAGCACGATGGCGACCGCGAGCTTGACGATGCCGGACGGCTGGAACTTCTTGATAAAAAGACCGAAGCCCATCGCGACGACGATGTAGAGCATCGAAATCGTCGCAGCCTGTGCGCCCGGAACATTCAGGGCGCCGGCCTTCGTGTAATCGGCGAACGTGTTCGCGATGATGTCCGCAAACGCCGCGATGACCAGCAGCGTGAACAGCCAGCAGAAAAGCAGGAACAGGCGGCGGCCCGTCTTGCCGACATACTGCTCAATCAGCATGCCCATGCTCTTGCCGTCATTCTTTACGGATGCGTACAGCGCCGTGAAATCCTGCACCGCGCCGAAGAACACGCCGCCGACCAGGATCCAGAGCAAAGCCGGCGCCCAACCGAACATCGCGGCGATGATCGGTCCGGTCACAGGGCCCGCACCGGTAATCGAAGAAAACTGATGCGCAAACACGGTGAAGCGGGAAGCCGGCGCGTAATCCTGACCGTCCTCCTTGCGAACAGCCGGTGTCGGCGCATTCGGGTCAATCCCCCACGTTTTCACCAGCCATCGCCCGTAACCAAGGTAGGCACAGGCAAAGACGACCATGGCGATACCGACAATCATCAATCCAGTCATCTTAACTCTCCCTTTCTCTTATGCACAGATGTAGCCAGCAAACATCCACTGTTTCCAGCTGTCTGTAACTCTGTAACAAAATTGATGGTGATTTGTATACTATCACTTTTGTATACGGGTGTCAAGTATACAAACTAGAATTTTTCGTAAAAATTTCCCGTTTCCGCGGACAAAAAAAGAGCCTGCAAAAAACAGGCTCTTTTCTACGATTTACGAAATAAATGATGCCTTTTTCAAAAGATCAGCCCTGTGCGGCGGCCTTTTTCTTAGCGCGCTGTGCGGCGCGGATGCGTTTCCACTGCCAAACGCAGCGGACGCCGGGGTGCATATCCGGCAGCACAAAGCAGCGGTTGCAGGACACGCAGATGGAGGGCTCGCCGCCGGCGAGCTCTTTCGTGACGAAGTCGGGTTCCGCGATCAGGGCGCGGCCGAGGGACAGACATTCCACACCGCTCTCCATGACCGTCTCCATATCCGCCAGCGAGCGGATACCGCCGACCAGACTCATCGGGAGGTTTGGGACCTCCCGCTTGTATTTCTTCGCATAGTCGAGGTAGTAGAGGCGCGCATCCTTCGGCAGCGTGATGAAGTCGGCGCCTGAGAGCTCGACGAGCTCGACGCCGAGCTCCTGACAGCGGTGCAGGATGTAGAACATCTCCTGCTCATAGCCCGCCGCATCCTCATGCTTTGTATCGGCGTTGATCTTGATGAGGACGGGGAAGGCATCGCCGCAGGCCGCATGGATGCCCTCGATGATCTCCTCGACGATGCGGAAGCGGTTCTCTGGCGTCCCGCCGTATGCGTCTGTGCGCTGGTTGAACAGCGGGTCGATGAAGCGCGAGAGCAGATACGAATGCGCGGCATGCAGCTGTACGCCATCGACGCCGGCCTTTTGCAGGCGTCGCGCCGCATCGATGAAGCACTGCTCGATATGGTGAATCTCCTCGACCGTCAGCGCGCGCGCATGGCGCCCCTTTTTGAGCGGACGCGCGACACAGTCCGCGAGGTCGTCGTTGTCGATAGCACGCGGGCCGGCATGCGAGATCTGCGGCACAAAACGCGCACCATAGCGGTGTGCAATCTCGACGGCCTTGCGGAACTGCAACGCATAGCCGTCCTCATAGATGTTGACCTGTTCCCGGTTCGCACGACCGAGTGGATCCACGCAGCAATGCCCGGTGATGATCAGTCCGATGTTGTTCTTCGCGAGTTCCTCGTACATCGCGTATTCCGCATCGGCCATGAACCCGTCCCTGTCCGGCAGAAAAGAGTGAGTCGCCGATCGGATCACGCGGTTCTTCAGCGCCAAATGCGCGAGCTGCAGCGGCTTCTCAAAACGATAAGTCATAGTTCTCCTCACTGATCGACGCGGCGGATATCCGCGCCAAGATTAACCAATTTCCCAACGAGATCGTCGTAGCCCCGGTCGATATGATGAATATAACCGACCTGTGTCTCGCCGTCCGCGACGAGACCGGCGAGCACCATCGCGGCCCCCGCGCGCAGATCCGTCGCCTTGACCTGGCAGCCCGTCAGATGCTCGACACCCTCGACGACCGATGTGCGCCCGTCGATGCGGATATCCGCCCCCATGCGCTTGAGCTCGTCGACGTGCATGAAGCGGTTCTCGAACACCGTCTCCGTAACCATGCTCGTGCCCTCGGAAATCGTCAGCATCGCCATGAACTGCGCCTGCATATCGGTCGGGAAGCCCGGATACGGCATGGTCTTGATGTCGACGGCTTTCGTGCGGTGGTCGCACTGCACGCGGATGCCGCCGACATCCTCCTCGATGTGGACACCGGCCTCTTTGAGTTTCGCGATGACCGGCTTCAGGTGCTCGCTGATCGCGTTCTCGATGTAGACGTCACCGCGCGTCATTGCGGCTGCGACCATGTAGGTCCCGGCCTCGATGCGGTCCGGGATGATGGTGTAGTCCCGGCCCCTGAGCTTGCTGACGCCCTCACTCTTGATGACGTTCGTGCCGGCACCGCGAACCTTCGCGCCCATGACGTTTAGATAATTGGCTAAGTCAACGATTTCAGGCTCTTCCGCCGGATTTTCGAGCACGGTCTGCCCCTCGGCCATCGAGGCGGCCATCATGATGTTCTCCGTCGCGCCGACACTCGGGAAATCAAGATAGATCTTCGCGCCTTTGAGGCCGTCGGGAGCCGACGCCTCGATAAAACCGTGGCCGATATGGATGTTCGCACCGAGTGCCTCAAAGCCCTTGAGATGCAGGTCGATGGGGCGCGTGCCGATGGCACAGCCGCCCGGCAGCGAAATCCGTGCCTGCCCGCAACGCGCGAGCAGAGGTCCCATGATCAGGAACGACGCGCGCATCTTGCGCACGAGGTCATACGGCGCCTCGCAGCTGCCGATGACGGAGCTGTCGACGTAGAGCTGATGTTTTTCTGGGGAAAATTCAGCCTTAACGCCGAGTTTCTTGAGCACCTCCGTGATCGTATGCACGTCCTCAAGAGCCGGCACCTCATCGAGTAGGCTGGGTGCGTCCTGACCGAGCAGGGTTGCGGCGATGATTGGCAGAACCGCGTTCTTCGCCCCGCTGATCTTCACGCGGCCGGAAAGCCTTCTGCCTCCATTGATAACCAACTTTTCCATTCTGCGTTCCATTTCCCCTTATTTCTTCTGAACCTGGAGCGTCGCATGCACGACGTTGTCGATGATGTACTTCGTCGTGAACTTCGTCTCTCCGGTGTTCTTGGTTACGTTCTTCTTCTCACCGAGCAAATCGACCTTATGGCCCGCCTTCGCCTTCGCTGCGGCTTCCGCCGCCTTTTGCGCGCGGCGCAGGGCCTGCTTCTTCTGCTTTTCGGTCAGCGGCGCGGCCGTCTGGCTCGGCGCCACGATAATCTCGTTGTTGCGGCCGTTATGCATGAGGTCCTCGAGCTTCTGTGCGGTCGTCTGCTGCTTGCTTTCGGCGTTCGTGACATCGACGCCGCTCTGCTGCAGGAGCAGCAGGCTCGTGACCGGCACGAGCCCGCCGCCGCGGATGTCGAGCTGCAGTGCACCCTCCGGCTGGTTCTCCGGGACCTTGTAGCGGATCAGGAGCGTCTCCTTGTCGCGGCGGTACGGCTTGATCGTCGTCGTGAACGTCACCGTATCGCCCGGCTTCACCTTCGACTTGTCCGGAATGGCGGACAAGATGGTCGCGGACTTGCGCTCCGCGTCATACGTCACATCGGCCTGCACGTCGAGAATATCGGATTCCTTCTCGGTGTTCGCACAGATGATATTCAGCGCCTGCATGATCTCCGACACGGCGATCTGTCCGACATCGGAGGTATTATAGAACATGTTGCTGCGCTCGACCTTGCCGGACGGAACCGCGTTCGTGCGAATCGTGAAATGCACGTCCGCCGTGCCCTCCGCGAGGTTGTCCGTCGTCTTGCTGATGGCCGAGTAGACAATGCCGCCCGACAGCTGCGAGAGGAATCCCTCGTCGTAGGCAATGCGCGACTCATAGACGTCCGTGCGCCCGAGCGTGTTGTCGTGCACCTTGACGCGCAGAGGCACGCAGGACGGGAAGTCACCGAGCGTACCGGCAATGCCGGTCGTGCGGTCCTGGCTGATGCGCCCGAGGACACTGCCGATATTGCCGAGCTTCATGCCGTTGCTGACGCCGCTGATCGTGCCGATAATCGTCGCGTCCGTCATGAAATAGTTGACGTTGCCGCGCTGCAGGAATGGGTGGCCGAATGCGACGATCTTCTTGCCGTCGACCGCCGTGACCGTGCCCGTCGCGCCGACGGCAAAGTCGCCGTACGCCATCGCAGCGCCGACCGTCTGTCCAGGTTTCAGCGTCGCGTTATAGAGGAACTCCTGCTGCTCTGCGGCCGTCGGCCCGCTCATGGGGAGAAAGTTGTACTGCCCGCCAAATTGCTGGTTCAGGAAACGCACACCGGCCTGGTTAAAGCCTGAGACAAAGAGCGTGGTCTTTTCGCCATCGTTCTTCTTCTCCTTCTCATTCTGCTGCGCCTCGCCCGCGGCCGGCACGCCCGGTGCCACACGCACTTCTTCCGCTGGCACAGCCGCCTGCGCGGCTTCCCTGCCGCTGCTGTCTCCAGTGTCTTCCGCGGGCTTTGCGTGATCCGCCGATGCATTCTCAGACGCATCCTCTGACGCATCCTCTGACGTATCCTTTTCCGGTGCGTTCTGTTTTTCTTTGATCTTCGCGAGTTCCGCATCGACCTTGGCTTCGGTCTCCGCCGACATCACGTCCGTTTTTTCCGATTTGTCCTTTTTCGCCTTGGCCGCCGTCTCCTCGGCCTTTTTCTTGTCGGCGAGGTATTTCTTGAGGTCAAAGACACGCATCCTGGTCTTGTTCTTGCTGTCCGGCAAATTCCAGAGCGCGGTCATGCCCTCAATAGGGCGGATAAAGAAGGTATACGGCGTCATTTCCTTCAGGCCGGCGGCAACCGCCCCAACGAGCCGCCCATGGACATAGACCGGGCTGCCGCTCATACCCTGCAGAATGCCGCCGACCTGATGAATCAGCGGGCCCTCCGCCCGCGCCATGATCATCGGGTCCGCGCCCTTGCCTTCGCCAAGGACTCCGATAATGGTGACCGGAAACGACTGGATGGTCCCCGAACTGTCGAGAACTGTCCAGGCCGTCCCCTGCATCCCCTCCGCCACCTCACTGAGGGGCAGGATCGGCGCCATCGCCCACGCAGAGAGCGGCTGTCCGGCAATCAGCCACGCGGCGATGCCGGCGGCAGCCATCTTCCTTACGAATTTATGCAAAGGATTCACCTCATTCAATGCAAAATGTGTATACCTTTCATATTATATCATAAACCAGGCAAAAAGATAGCCCTCCTTCATTTTGTTTTCGGCAAAACGAGCAGGGCCGCACCGACCGAGCGCTCGTTCCCGTCCGACGGGGCGTTCACGACCTGCCCGCCAACGACGAGTTCCGAGGATCCGCCGCCGTCGAAGTTGATGGCATCGACCGCGCCGAACTTCTTGAGGAGGTAAGCCCACTCCGTCAGCGTCAGGCCGTGACTCGAGGCCTGACGCCCGTCGACGACGCCGAGCAGATAGTCGCCATTTGCCATCACGGCGATGGCCGAACGCGGCGCGCGGCCGTAGCGGATATCCCCGGGGAACTGCTCCTCCGCAGCCGTCACATGCACCATGCCGTTCTCGAGCAGACGAGGACCGACGCCGACCATCTGCACGGCCTGATCCCATGGCGAGCCGAGTTCCTGCGAAATGACCACGCGGTCACCGACCTTGACGTTCGCGAACGCATCCTTGGCCTTGCCATGCGCCGAGACGACCCAGCCATCCTTCGGAATCGGGGAATCCTGCTGATGGATGGCCGTCACGACCCCGTTCTCGACGACGTATTCCATGCCGTACTCGTTCGTCCGCGTCGTCGCGCCATAGTAACGGTTGTAGAGCGTCACGCTGTCCTCCGCGCGCTCCGCGTCGACGCCGCCGACCGGCTGTGTGATCCCGTCGATGGTCACCGAACCGTCGTAACTGACCTTGCCGAACACCGGCGAGCCGTCTGGCAGAATGCCAAACGCCGAGCGCGTGTAGTAGGTCGTGCCGACGATCGTGCCGTCGATCTTCGTATCGCCGATGAGTTCCCCGTTCCAGTTGAAATACGAAGCGTTGATCGCCGCGAGGGCCTGATACCGGTCCGAGATGCCGCTGACCGTCTCGACCCCCGGGATCTTGCCGCGGCCGAGCGCCGGCTTTACGGTATAGCGGTTATGATCTGCCTCGACGAAATAGGCCGTGACCTTGCCATCGTCATCCCAGTACACATAGGTTTTCTTCGTGAGCCCCGGCGCCATTTCCTCGGCATAGGTATCCGCGGGATCCTTCGGCGCGGCGCTTGTGCGCGCAGCGCCCTGCGGGATGCTTTTTTTCGCCTGCTCCTCATCGCTGACGGCCTCGGATGCCGGCAGGATATCGATGAAGACGCGCGCCGGCTTATGCAGATTGCTGACCTTGTACGAAAGCCCGCTCTTTAGATGCAGCGTCACGAGTATGTGGTCCTGTTTCGACGCGTAGGTCACGCTGCTCACCCTGGACGTCTCAATCGGCACGCGGCGGAAATGCCGGTCGGAGACGCCGCGGAAATCGATGGTGACCGACCGTCCGTCCGCCGAGGCACGCACGTCGTAGAGCGGCGTCTCTGAGAGGTCAAAGACGATGCGATCGTGCTCCGCTCCGCTGTGATAGCGCACATCCTGCATGGCTGGCGCCGCAAATGCCATCGCCGACGCGGAAAGCCAAAGCCCCACGCCGACCGCCAAAGCCTTTTTCCAACGATTCCCATTGACCCACATCAAAAAATGCCTCCTGATCCATATGAAAACATGCAAATCCAAAATGCAAAAGGCAGGAAAGCCCTGTTTTCTGCTTTCCTGCTCTTTTTCGGTTTGCTCTCGTTACCCAGCGCTCAAAGCGTATTCGTCTTTGCCTGCGCGGCGGGCTGCCCCTCCCGGAGCTTTGCCTGCGCTGCCTTGTCCTGCGCGAGGACCTGCGGCGAAAGCTGCTTGTAGAGCATATCGGCGAGACCGATGCCGCCGGACTCCGCCACGTTCTTCATCATCTCGGTATCCTGAAAATCCTTGAAGATCGACATCGCGTTCGATTCACCGAACAGCGGATCTTTTGGTACGGTGTTGCGCATCTCCTTGTACATCAGCGACAGGAACATGGACTCAAAGCCCTTGCAGGCCTCCTTGAGCTGCTTGTCCTGCGCGCTCAGGGACTGCGCATTCACGATATGCGTACTCTTCTTTTCCTCGAGGCGCTCCGCGCGCTCGAGCATCTGCTGAAAGCTCTGCCCCCTGGCGCGCTCCGCGGCAGAGGAAAGACTGCTGCTCATCGCGCCGGTTCCAAGTCCCGCAGATAGTGGCTCTATCATCATGCTTTCACCTCATCAGATAATCTGGAGATCCGCGTGCAGGGCGCCCGAAGCCTTCAGCGCCTGCAGGATGGAAATCGTATCGCGCGGCGTCGCGCCGACCGCATTCAGGGCTCCGACGATATCGCTGACGTTCGCTGTGGCCGGCAGGACAATGGTGCTCGCCTTGTCCTCCTTCGCTTTCACCTTCGTCTTCTTCGCCGTGACCGTCGTGCCGTACGAGAACGGCGCTGGCTGGTCCGTCCGGCGGTTCTTCTCGACGTGAATGGTCAGGCCGCCCTGCGTGATCGCAACCTCATCGACCGAAACATCGCCGCCCATAACGATCGTGCCCGTGCGCTCACTCACGACAACCTTCGCCGCGTGATCCGGCATGACCGGCAGCTCCTCGATGCTCGAGACAAAATTCACGACATTGTCCTTGTAAAAGGCCGGCACACTGATATCGACGCGCCCCGGGTTTGTCGCCTTCGCAATGCTGCCGTACTGCGCGTTAATGGCCGACGCGATGCGCGCCGCCGTCGTGAAATCCGGCTGCGAAAGCGACAGCGACAGCGATCCGTCACCGGACAGGCCGTCCTCCACCGTGCGCTCGACGATGGCGCCGTTCGGCGTCGTGCCGACCGTCGGGAAGTTCTTCTGCACGCTGTTGCCGCCGGTACCGGCCATGAAACCGCCCGTCGAGACCGCGCCCTGCGCGACGGCATAGACCGTGCCGTTCGCCGCGAGCAGCGGGGTCTGCAGCAGCGTGCCGCCCTGGATGCTCTTCGCATCACTCATCGACGAGACCGTCACGTCAATGGTATCGCCTTCACGCACGAACGGCGGCAGCGTCGCCGTGACCATGACCGCCGCCACGTTCTTCGCCTTCAGCGAGCCCTGCGCGACCGACACGCCGTAACGGCGCAGCATGTTCGCGATGGACTGCACCGTCTCAATCGAGCTGTTTGAGTCGCCCGATCCGTTCAGGCCGACGACGATGCCGTAGCCCTGCAGCTGATTGCTGCGCACGCCCTGGACCTTCGAGATATCCTTGATGCGCGTGACCGCGGACGCCGCCTGTACCGCGGACGGGAGCGATACGCCGAGAGCGGCGCACGCCACAATGCCGGCGAGGACACCCGCAAGCACCTTTTTCAGTCTTCCCATTGCTTCCTCCTATGCGTCTTCCCAAACCTTCTGCCTATGGCAAACCGATGTCCGCCATCCTGCGCCAGGCCAGGAGCATCAGAACAGGACGTTGAAAATCTGCGTCAGAATACCCTGCCGCTGCTTGGCGTTGAGCGGTCCCTTGCCGTCGAATTTCACGGTCGCGTCGGCGATCTTGTTCGACGGGATGGTGTTGTTCACGGTCACATCGTCCTGCCGACAGACACCGCGGAAGGTGATCTTGTGCTCGTCCTTGTTCTGCCAGATGGACTGCGTGCCCTCGACGACCATATTGCCGTTCGGCTGCACCTCGGTCACCGTGACCGTGACGTTCGCCGCGACGCTGTTCGTCGACGTCGCGGAGCCCTTGGCCGTTGACGAATCCGATCCACTCGCCGAGGCCGCACGCAGGAAATCAAAAATTCCAACGCCCGTGCCGAGCGAGACATTGCCGGACTTCGAATTCGAACGCGATTTCGACGTCGAGGTCGATGTCGACTCCGAAATCACGATGGTCAGGATATCCCCGACATCGTGCGCCTTGCTATCCGCGAAAATGCTGTGATAACCCGGGCCGTCCGCCCAAAGCGACTGCGCCGAAGCGCGCGGCAGCACCAGCGCCTGCAGGGCGGATACGCCGAGCAGCCCGGCCAACACGGCCGCCGTGAGTTTATTCCTCGTATGCATGCTTGCACCCTCTTCCCCCTCGTTCGGGGTCATTCCACCTCTACCGTATGCGCGTCGACGACGCGTCCGCTCAGGATTTTCCCGGAGCGCGCGTTGCGGACGCGGATCCATTTGCCGACGCGGCCGCGCTGCAGCGCAACGCCGTCGGTCTTCACCTCAACGCCGTTCACCTGTGTGACGATCGTCACCGCCGCGCCGCTCTCGAGCACGATGGGATTTTGCAGATAGTCCGCGAGCACGGGCGTCCCGGCCTTGATGAACCGCGCCGGCACGCGCCCTTCGATTTCTCCGCTTTCCTTCAGGTAGGACTGCGCCGGCTGGTCCACCAAAATTTCCTGCTGGCGGACGTCCGCCGCCTCAATCGTCGTTTCCACCGGCAAATCCCGCGCCGCAACGAGCACGGTTTCGTAGACACGGACGCGATAGTAGAGGATGACCCGACGGTAGAAATTCCCGTTCACGTAGACGGAAATCATGACCGGCGTCAGTCCCGTATAGCTGATGTCCTTCGGCAGGTTGACCTCGCAGATCAGCTGCCCCGCCGGGGCTTTTACCGCACGCGGCACACGCGAGAGGCCGACCGCATGACGGCGCGTCTCCCCAGCGGCCGCCAGCGCCTGCTCGATCTTTTCCCGCCCGAGCCCGTCCAGATACTCCGACGAGATCGTGTTGGGGAACCGTTCCTGCTGCGTACCGCCGCCATAAGCCTGCGCCTGCGGACAGGAAAAAAGACAGAAACAGCCACCCCATAGCAAGCATAGAATGGCCAGTACAATCTGTTTATTTTTCATCAGCGCTTGAGGCCGTTCGCGATCTCGAGCATGGAATCCGAGGTCGTGATGGCCTTCGAGTTCGACTCGTAGGCGCGCTGCGAAATGATCATGTTGACCATTTCCTCCACGATCTGCACGTTCGACATCTCAAGCGTGCCCTGCGTCAGCGTCCCCGCGCCTTCCTCGCCCGGATTGCTCTCGATGGGATCACCCGATGCTTCCGAGACGATGAACAGGTTCTTGCCAATGGCCGTCAGGCCGGACGGATTCACGAAGCGCGCGAGCGTAATCTGCCCCGCCTGCTCCTGCGTACCGCCTGCCGGCGTGCACGAGACCTGGCCGTCCCCGGCGATGACGATGGAATCCGCCGGCGCGTTCTCGTCGATCGTGATGCCATCCGCCAGCGGATAACCGTCCGTCGTCACCATGCGGCGCTGCGAGTCCAGCTTGAACGAGCCGTCGCGCGTATAGGCCGTTGTGCCGTCCGGCAGCGTAATGCGGAAAAACCCTTCACCCTGAATGCCGATATCGGTCGGCACATCCGTCGTCTGCAGCGAGCCCTGCGTGAACTCGCGGTTCGTCGCCGCAACGCGCGTGCCGAGGCCGATCTGCAGTCCCGTCGGATACTGGCTGTCCGCACCGCTCTGCGCGCCGGCATCGCGGATCGTCTGATAGACGAGATCCTGGAACTCCGCGCGGACCTTCTTTCCGCCGTAGGTATTGACATTGGCGATGTTGTTGGAAATAACATCCATATTCGTCTGCTGGCCCTTCATGCCAGAAGCCGCAGACCAAAGTGCACGCATCATCTTGCACGTTCCCCCTAACCGATAAATCAGCGGATCCTATCTTCGCTTATCTTATCTATCGATACTTTTCCGTAAAATCTTAAATCCGTGTGCCGAGAGGCACCCGCCGCTCTCACGGTCAGGACAGCCTGCCGACGTTGTTGACCGACTTGTCGAGCATCGAGTCCTGCGTCTGCACGGCCTTTGAGCCCGCCTCGTAGATCCGGTAGTTGTTGATGAGTTCGACCATCTCCGAAACGACGTTCGAATTCGAGCGCTCGAGCATGCCCTGCTGGATCTCGCCCGCCGCCGGTACCGGCTGCGCACCGGCCTGCGGATAGTAGAGGTTGTCTCCCTGCTTGAGCAGCGCGCGGCGATCCGGACCGAACGACACGAACTGCAGCTGGCCAATCTGCCGATTGTCCGCGTAAACCTGCCCCTTCGGGCCGAAATTCACGTGTGTCGCCCGCGCGGGGATCACAATGGGCTGCCCGTTCGCGCCGAGCACGGCCTGCCCGCGCACGTTCTGCAGCTGGCCCGTCGCAGATTTGTAGAAATTTCCGTCGCGCGTGTAGCGCACGCCCTGATTCGTCTGAATCGCGAAATACCCGTCGCCGGCAATGGCGAGATCGAGCGGATTGCCCGTTGTCTCCATATTGCCCTGCGAATGGTCGGTCGCGATCTCATCGATATACGAGCCGAGGCCGAGCGTGCCGACGACCGGTGCCTGCAAGCCCAGATGGAACTGCTTGAACGTCGTCACATCGCTGCTGTCCGCCTTCGTATCGTTGATGCGGTGAAGCAGCATCGGTGCGAACTCGCCGCTGACGGCCTCATCGCGCTTGAAGCCCGTCGTGTTGACGTTCGCGAGGTTGTTCGCGATCGTATCCGTCCGCTTCGTCTCCGTAATCATGCCGGCTGCCGCCGTGTACAGGCCACGCCACATAGTATTCCCCCGCTTCCTGGTTTTCTGCGTTCTCTTCGGGATTCTTCCCTTCGAAAGATTCCCTGTTCCCGCATCCAAAGCGCTTTTGCGCCCTACTTGCCATCTCCCTATGCTTCGACAGAGAAGCCGAAAAAACCTTTATTTGCCCATCTTGAAATTCGTCGCCTTGCCGTCGAATTTGCCAAACGAGTCAAGTGCCTTGCCGCAGCCGAGTGCCACGCACGAGAGCGGGTCGTCGGCGAGCGCCGTCGGGATCTCCGTCTCGCGGCGGATCAGTTCATCGAGCCCGTAGAGCATCGAGCCGCCGCCCGTCATGATGATGCCGCGGTCCATGATGTCCGCCGAGAGCTCCGGCGGCGTCTCCTCGAGCACTTTCTTGACGCAGTCCACGATACGGCTGACGGACTGCTCCATCGCCTCCGCCGCCTGCGCTGTTGTGATCGTCACCGTCTTCGGCAGCCCCGACAACAGGTCGCGGCCGCGGATATCCATCGACTCGCTGCGCGCATCCGCGAACGCCGCGCCGACCTGCATCTTGATGTCTTCCGACGTGCGTTCACCGATCATCATGTTGAACTCACGCTTGACGTAGGCGACAATATCCTCATCGAACTTATCGCCCGCAACGCGCAGCGACTCGCTGTTGACGATGCCGCCGAGACTGATGACCGCGATGTCCGTCGTGCCGCCGCCGATATCGACGACCATATTGCCGCACGGCTCAACGATGTCGAGGCCCGCGCCGAGCGCCGCCGCGAGCGGCTCCTCGATCAGCTGCGTATGGCGCGCGCCGGCCTGCTCTGCGGCCTCCTGCACCGCGCGCTGCTCCACCATCGTCACTCCTGACGGGATGCAGATCATAATGCGCGGGCGGAATACGAAGCTGCGCCCAACGACCTTTTCAATGAAATAGCGGAGCATGCTCTCCGTGATATCGTAGTCCGCGATGACGCCCTCGCGCAGCGGCCGGATGGCGACGATGTTGCCCGGCGTGCGGCCGATCATCTGCTTTGCCTCCGAACCGATGGCGAGCACCGCATTCGTATCGCGGTCCACCGCGACAACCGACGGCTCGCGCAGCACGATGCCCTTCCCCTTGACGTAGACCAGCACATTCGCGGTGCCGAGATCGATACCGATATCCATTGACATACCAAACATGGCGCTTGATTTCCCCTTCCAAAAAACAAAAGCGCAGAGCAGATTTTTCTCTGCGGTATTCCTCGCGTATAACACTATTAAATATAATATAAAAAAGCGGGCATTACAATAGGTATCGTAAAGCAAGCCATGCTTTTCCCATTATTTTAACGAAAAAAGCTGGATTCCCGCTGAAAAATCCCTTTCCCGTGCCCCTGCCAGACGGTAACGCAGATCCGTACCCCTGCAGAAAGAAAACCCCTTCTCCCATAAAAGAGAGAGGGGTTTGGTATGTTACCGCCAACGCTTTTATTGCGCGTGAGCGGCGTATTTCTTTTCGGTTTCGTTGATGACGCAGGCAACGGCGGCATCGCCGGTGATGTTCAGGCAGGTGCGGAACATGTCGAGGATACGGTCGATGCCGGCGACGAGGCCGAGGCCTTCGAGCGGGAGGCCGACGGACTCGAGGACCATCGCGAGCATGATGAGGCCGGCGCCCGGAACACCGGCTGTGCCGATGGAGGCGAGCGTACCGGTCAGCACGATCATGCCCATCTGACCGACGGTCAGATCGATGCCGAACACATTCGCGATGAACAGCGAGCAGATGCCCATGTAGACCGCCGTGCCGTCCATGTTGACGGTCGCGCCGAGCGGCAGGACGAACGAGGCGACCTCACGCGAGACGCCGAGCTTTTCCTGCGTGTTCTTGAGGTTGACCGGAAGCGTACCGGAGGAGGAGCAGGTCGAGAACGCAATAAGCATGGCCTCGCTCATGCCCTTGAAGAACGCGATGGGGGAATGACCGCCCCAGATCCTCGCGAGCGTCGAGTACACGCCGACTGCGTGGATCGTGCAGCCAACAGCCATGCAGGCGATGACCGCGAGCAGCGGCAGCAGTACGGACGGGCCATTCTCCGCGACGACCGGCAGCAGCAGGCAGAACACACCGATTGGCGAAATCGCCATGATCATGCCGATAACCTTGTAGCAGACCTCGGCCGCCGCGTCGAAAAAGCCGATCAGGGTCTTCGCGCGGCTGCCGCCGACCTGGATGATGCCGACGCCGATAAACAGCGCGAACACGATGGTCGGCAGGATATCGGACTTCGCCATCGAAGCCACCGGATTCGCCGGGACCATCGCAACGAGCACCTGCATGATGGACGGCGCCTGCTTGACGTTGACCTCGCTTGTCGCGGTCATGTTGAGCCCGAGTCCCGGATGAATGACACCGGCGACCGCGAAGCCGATCAGGATCGCGATGGCCGTCGTCACGAGGTACAAGCCGATCGTCTTGATGCCGATGCGGCCGAGCTTCTTCGTATCGCCGAGGCTCGTGACGCCAACGATCAGCGACGTGAACACGACGGGAACAATCATCATCTTGATCAGATTGATGAAGATGGTGCCGATCGGCGCGATCCACCATTTGATGAACGGCACCGCCGGTGCCCCCGCCAGCAGGCCGACGATGACCGACAGCACCAGCGCGATAAAGATTTTGACCGAGAGATTCAAAAAAATCACTCCCCTTAAAAAATAGCGAATGAAAACTGCTTCTTTCATTATACCGGAGAGCAGGTAAAAAATACAGACAAAAAAGAACGTACACCGCATGTATCCATGGATACATGCGGTGTACGTTTGGAAAGAGAGATAGCACATCTTGCGGTCAGCAGGTGTGGCAGGCGTCGTAGATGCCCGCCTTCTTCAGCGTGTCGACGACGGTCGCGCCGATGTGCGCGACTGTGTCGGCGACCTGGATGCCGACGGCGTTCAAGGCTTGGATCTTGTCTGCCGCCGTGCCCTTGCCGCCCGCAATGATAGCGCCGGCATGGCCCATGCGCTTGCCCGGAGGCGCCTGCCGGCCGCTGATGAACGCCGCGACAGGCTTTTTCATGTTCGCGTGAATCCAGGCCGCAGCCTCCTCCTCAGCCGTGCCGCCGATCTCGCCGATCATGAGCACCGCATAGGTATCCGGATCGTCATGAAAAAGCTTCAGCGCGTCGATGAAGTCCGTGCCCTTGACGGCGTCGCCGCCGATGCCGAGCGCGGTCGACTGGCCGATGCCGGCTGCCGTGAGCTGGAACGCCGCCTCGTAGGTCAGTGTGCCGGATCGCGAGATGACACCGACATGCCCCTTTTTCAGGATATCGCCCGGAATGATGCCGAGCTTGCTCTCGCCGACCGTCAGGATACCCGGGCAATTCGGCCCGATGAGCCGGGTCTTCCTGCCCTCGAGGTACCGCTTGACCTTGACCATATCCTGTACGGGAATGTGCTCCGTGATGCAGACGACAAGCTCGAGCCCGGCCTCCGCAGCCTCCATGATCGCGTCGGCGGCAAACGGCGCCGGCACGAAAATCACGGACGCCGTCGCGCCGGTCGCATCCACCGCATCGCGAACCGTATCGAACACCGGCACGCCCTCGACCTGCTGGCCCGCCTTCCCCGGCGTGACCCCGGCGACGATCTTCGTGCCGTAGGCGAGCATCTGCTTCGTGTGGAACGAGGCCGCCTGCCCCGTGATGCCCTGCACAATCGCCTTTGTATCTTTATGAAGCAAAATTCCCAAAACCCTGCATCCTCCTTCTCGCGCCGTCCTCTCATGAGCCGCTCTTACGCGATCTGCTCCTCGCAGACTTCATTCGTTTTTTTTACCATCGAAACGATCTGCTCGGCGCCGCCCTCCATGGTCTTTGCCATATAGAGATTCCCGACACCGGCATGCGTGAGGATCTCGCGGCCGCGCTCGACATTCGTGCCCTCAAGACGCACGACGACCGGAACCGGCATCGCATTGCCGCCCGCCACTTCCTGCGCGGCCTTCACGATGCCCTCCGCGACGACATCGCATTTGTTGATGCCGCCGAAAATGTTCACGAAAATGCCCTGTGCCTGTCCGCCCTCGAGCATGATGCGGAATGCCGTCGCGATCTTCTCCGGCGTCGAATCGCCGCCGACGTCGAGGAAGTTTGCTGGCTCGCCGCCGTAGTATTTGATCATATCGACGGTCGCCATCGCGAGGCCCGCGCCGTTGACCATGCACGCGACGTCGCCGCCAAGACTTACGTAGTTGAGCCCGGCCTTCGCCGCCTCACGCTCCTTGGCGTCCTCCTCGCCCGCGTCGCGGAGCTTTTCGAGTTCCGGATGGCGGAAGAGCGCGCTGTCGTCGAAGTTCAGCTTCGCGTCGAGCGCCATGACATCGCCGTCCGTCGTCACGACCATCGGGTTGATCTCGGCGAGCGTGCAATCCTTCGCGCAGAACGCCCGATAGAGGCCATTCATGAGCTTTTTCGCCGCCTTTATGGACTTCGGCGCAAGATGCAGCGCGAACGCCATGCGCGTGCACTGGAAAGGCAGCAAGCCAACCGCCGGATCGATGACTTCCTTGACGATGGCCTGTGGGTTGATCTTCGCGACCTGCTCGATCTCCATGCCGCCCGACGCCGAGCCGATCATCACGACGCGGCCGAGCTTGCGGTCCAGCACGAACGAGAGGTAGTATTCCTTCTCGATGGAGGCGCCGGCCTCGATCAGCAGCCGGTGTACGACTTTGCCCTGCGGGCCGGTCTGCTTGGTCACGAGCGTCTTGCCGAGCAGCTCCTGCGCGGCCTCGCGCACGGCATCGAGCCCCTTGACGACCTTGACGCCGCCTGCCTTTCCGCGGCCACCGGCATGAATCTGCGCTTTGACGACCGTGACCGGCGCATTGAGTTCTTCAGCAGCTGCGACGGCTTCCTCTGCCGTAAACGCGGGGAAGCCCATCGGAACCTTTACGCCAAACGATGCCAAAATCTGTTTGCTCTGATACTCATGCACATTCATGACCGCTGCCTCCTAAACCGGGAAACTATCTCTTTTTAATCATTTCTGTTATAGGTTCTATGCCTTGTTGATATATCCATATTATAGACCAAAACGATACAGCTGTCCATATATTTTTCGTAAAAAGTAACAAAAAGAGCCGGTATTTTTTGTATACATGGCTCTTTTTGTATAGTGTATATCCGATTCTTGTATTGTTAGACAAAGATCTCACTCGATTGGCCGTATTCCTCACTGGCGGAACCTCCGAGAAAGGCTCAGTCCTTCGTGCCGAGCACATAGACCGTCTCGGCCTTCCAGGTCTCCCCTTTTTTCAGGATCGGCTGCGGGAAGTTCGGGTGCGCGAGCGCGTTCGGGAAAAACTGCGTCTCGAGGGCAAAACCGCTGCGGCGCGGATACGTCGCGCCGCCCTTGCCCCGAAACTGCCCGTTCAGGTAGTTGCCCGTATAGAACTGGATGCCCGGCTGCGTCGTATAGCAGGTCAGCGTCAGGCCCGTCTTGTCCGACTCGGCATAGGCGGCCTTCTTGAGGCCCGCCTTTGCGTAGGCCTCACTCGCCGGCTTCTCATCGCGGATCACCCAGTTGTGGTCGTAGCCCGCCCCCATCCGGAGTTCGTCGAAATCGTCGTCGATATGCGCGCCGATGCGCACCGGCTCACGCAGATCCATCGGCGTGCCCTCGACCGGCAGGATACGGCCGTCCGGCAGGGACTCGCTGTCCGCCCAGGTGTACTTGTCCGCGAAAATCTGGATCTTTTGGTCAAGGATGGAGCCCGACGCATAGCCATCGAGGTTGAAATAGCTGTGATTCGTCAGGTTGCAGCTCGTATCGGCGTCGGAGACGGCCTCATAGCGGATAGAGAGCTCGTCCGCATCCGACAGGGCATAGCGCACCGTGACGTCGAGATTCCCGGGATAGCCGCCTTCTCCGTCGACGCTGTGATAGGTGAGCTTCAGCGCGTCCGTCTCCGGCTCCGCCGCCCAAAGCTTCTCATGGAAGCCGTGAAAACCGCCATGGATGTGGTTTTGCTTGTGACTGCCCGTGTTGAGCTCGAGCTGATACGTCCTGCCGTCGATGACCGCCCGGCCGCCCTCGATACGGTTTGCGTGACGCCCCACGATGCCGCCCATCGCTGAGTCGTCATCCGCCTCATAGGTCGCGGCGTCCGCGTAGCCGAGCAGCACATCGACCGCGGCCGGGGCCGCTGTCTTCCACGCGACGAGCCGCGCGCCATAGGTCGTGACCTTTACTTCTGTCCCCTTTGCATTGCGCAGTGTATAGAGCTCTGCCGCGCGCCCATCCTTTAACGTTCCGAACGATTCTTTCCGAATCTCTGCCATACGGTATCCCTCCATCCGGAAGACCGCGTTCCCTCCGCGCATCTTCCTTTGTTTGTCTTTCGATTTCGTATTTTTCTATACGATTTCGTACAATTACACTCTACAACGTTCCATCCACCTTGTCAATAGAAAAAGTAAACGTTTGCATCATTTGATAAAAAACATCCCTCCCGCAAGGGGAAGGATGTCTTCTGCCTTATTTTTTGGGGTCCAGGCAGGCCGTGAAGATGAACTGGTTGCCGAGCACGTCCATGTTCGCATCGTTGATCTCGGCCGCGCGGTGAAACGAGGTCCAGGCCTCCTCATATCGGCCCTGCGCGATCTTGGCGACGCCGATGGCGTTGGCCGCTGGCGCGAACTGCGGATTCAGCGCCAGCACCTTCTCGAAGTCCGCGACGGCGGCCGCCGTCTTTTTGGCGCGCAGCGCGAGCAGGCCGCGGTTATAGTACGCCTGCCCGAAATCCGGCGCGAGCGCGAGCAGGGCATCGTAGGTTTTTTTCGCCGCGCGCGCGTCTCCCTGCCGCTCCTGCGTCAATGCGAGGTCGTAGCGGCTTTCCTTCTGCGAGGCGTCGAGCTTTGAGGCGCGCGTAAAGTCCGCCGCGGCCTGCGCATAGGCCCCGCGGTAGTAGTAGACTGCGCCGCGGTTCAGATACGCGCCCGCGTCATCGGGGCTCTGGCGCACCTTTTGTTCGGCCACCGCCAGCGAGAGATCCGAGCCATCCGGGGCCTTGGCCTGCTGCCAGATCTGCAGGATGTCCTGTCCGTAGCGCGTGCCGGGCACGGCCCATACGCCGTTGAGTCCCGTCCAGCGCTGGATTTTCCCGTGGATTTCCGGGTGGTTCTGCACGACGAGCTCATAGCGCGGGTCGACGACGGCCTCCTGCGGCCGATGCGCCGACGCGTAGGCGAGCAGATGCTGGATATGCGCGCGGACGCCGAGCTCGATGGTCGCAAAGCGCGCGCCCGGCTCGTGGTTCCCGGTCGCGCCGAGCCCGCAAAAATTGTTCTGCTTCGGCGATACGTCGCCGCCATAGCCGAAAAAGCCCGTTTCCTTCAGGGCCTGGCACAGCGCGACATCCGGCCGGATGCCTTCACGCCCGGCCTCGACATAGTACGCACGCACGATTTCCTCCACCGTGCCGTTGAGCTTGGGCTTCGGATTACGCCGCAGGATATAGGCCGTCATCTGCTCCTCGGTGGCCTCTGCCGGACCGAAAATCGTCACAGTGTCAGGATCCGGCGCATCGACGAGCGGCGACTGGAGAGGCGCCCCGAGCCGGAAATGCACGCCGCGGATCAGCTTCTTGTTGACCTTACCCGGCATCGCTGCAGGGAACTCCATGCGCCCGATACCGGATCGCACGCTCTTGGGTGCAGAAGTCTGCGCCTGTGCGGACGGGACGAACGCCGCCCCGAGCAGGGCCGCCCCGAGCAGGACCACGAGAATTTTCTTTTTCACTGTCATCCCATTCCCTCTCTGTGCCACGGCCACATCAGCTGCGGATATCGTCGTGGATGGCGCCGGCCGGCAGGCCGTATTTCTTTTCGATGGCAGCGTTCTCGTCATCGATCTGCTGGATCAGCGTCTTGTGCCCCTTGGCCTTCTCCTCGCGTGCCTCTTTGCTGAGCCATTTGCGCATCGTCTTGTTGCGGACCTCGCTCTTCTGCTTCGGCGTCAGTGCCCAGTAATTGCCGTCAAGTTCATTGTAGAGTCCCGGCTCCCAGTCGCCGTAGACCGGATTTGGCAGCAGGATGTACTGCACGCCGAATTTCGCCTTGTTCGCATCGACGATTGCGTTGCGCACAGCCTGTTTCTTGCCATACGTACCGATAGGCAAATCCCCGGCGTTGTCCCCCATGTAGACGACAACGTCGTACTTTGCCGCGACCGCATCAAAGCGCGCCTGCTTGTTGCCAGAATCCGTCTTGAGCAGCAGATGCGCCTTGTCGACCTGTGGGAAACCGAGCTCCTTCATGTTCTTCACCGTGCCATCGTACTGCGTGTCCATGCGGCGGTTTGTCACGTAGAAAATCGAAACGCCGAGCTGATCGACCGCCTGCAGATAGTCCGTGGCCCCCGGCATCGCGAGTGCCTCCGCCGTATTGACCCACTTCGTCCATTCCTTCGTCGTGTAATCGTTGTTCGTGCCGATCCGGCCGGCCTGGTAGGCCGAATTGTCGAGCACCGTCTCATCCGCGTCGAGCACGATGGCGAGCGGCTTCTGCCCCGCTTTATGCGCCGCGGCCGCGCGCTTTACCTGTGCAAGCGCCGTATTGTAGGCCTGATAGCAGAGTCCGCGGTACTCCGCCGCATTCTGCATCCAGCTGACCGCCATCGTCATCTCGTTGTTCAAGTCCTCCTGCGTATACGCCGCCTCCGACGTCTGTGGCAGAAAGAGCAGCCCCATCGACAGCACGCCGACCGACACGGCCTGCTTCAGTGAAAAATTGCGTTTCATATCCGTTCCTCCTAAAACTCATTTCGGTCCCATTTTAGCATAGACGATCTGGCCCTGGCAATCCTGTAAATCAGAATAGACGAAAAGAGTCTCCGGCGCGCCGGGGCCTCTTTTCGTCTGTCTATAGGGGATTGCAGTTTCTAGCTGTTATTTGGTGTAGGTAACGAGATCGTCGCTGACGACGCTCTTGCCGCAGTACTTCATCAGTGCGCGGAAGAAGGAAGCCGAGCGGTCGATGCGCTGGATGGCTTCATCCTGCGTCAGCTCACGGTTCTCCTTGCGGATGGTCTGCGCGAGGTTGTAGGACTCGTTCGCGATCTTGAGCATCTCGTCGATGATCTGATCCTCGTTGTCGAAGTGCATGCTGTCGTCGACGGTCATGCGCTTCGTGATGTTCGGCACGTTGTCGACATCCCACTTGACCTTGTCGTTGTTGAGCGTCTGGTCAATGTTGAGGTGATGCTTGCGGTTGAAGTCGTCGTAGACGCTCATGTGGAGCGGCATCGAGAGGTCGCCGCAGTAGTGGCCGAGCATCGCGTAGTTGTAGTCATCGTAGCGGCCCTGCTCCGTCTGGGACTTCGCCTTGCGCGTCGCGTTGATGATGGCGCCGAGGATGTAGCCATCCGGGCAGTCATCGCGCTGGTAGCCGATCATCTCGAGCTGCGCCTCGACGTCTTTGCGCGTCGGCGGTTTGCTCGCGTCGAAGAAATGCGCCTGACCGTCGCTCTTCTTGAGCTTGTTGACGTAGGTGATCGTCTTCGAGACGTCCGGCGACGGCGCGTTCTGATAGCTGCGGAGGCCCGCGGCGCGCTCGATGGCCATATGCGTCTGATCCGTCCAGGCCTCGGCCGGCGTCGAAGCGCCGAACGCGGCCGTACCCATCGCCGCCAGGATGCCCGCGACGAGCATTTTCTTACCTTTATTCAAAAGCATTTGCTTTCTCCTTTCGTACAAAAACAGCCCGCCAGCCACAGGGCATGGCAGGCTGCGTAACCTGAGTGATCTGACCAAAGATTATTTGAACTTGAAGGAAATCTCGCCGACGATGATGTTATCCCAAGAGTTCTTGCTCTTGTTCGTGAACTTGTCCTTATAACGGCCCCAAGCGATATCCGCAGCAAGGCCCTTGCGGAACGTGTGGCCGTAGGTCAGGCGGAAACCGCGCTGGTTATCGACGAAAGTCGGGTTATGCGCAATCGTGGAATACTTGCCGATATCCTGATACTTCAGCGACCAGACGTTCGTGCCAGGCTTCTGCAACGGAAGACCACTCGTCATATCGGTCGTCGGGCCCGTATAAGCCTCAATGTACCAAGCTTTGCGATCACCGCTCATTTGCGACGTTCCGTACGAATTGTTAGAGCCGTCCAAGTTATGCGCGCATTCACCGACCAGCGTTATGCCCGGCATCTTGGCTTCAGCACCGAAGGAAAGGATATGCGATTTATACAAATCACCGTATCTATTCGGGGTATGGCCCGTATCGGCATCGAAATACAGTGCCGACATCTTCACGTTCTTTGCTACGCCAAGATGTGCGTTGATTGCATGCTCGCGTTTACCGCCATCATTGTCCCACCAATGGAACGAAACATTGTTCGGTTCCCACCAGTTGCCGACCTGAACCGTGACACCCGTGTGGTTACCGGTCGAGTTGAAGACCATGCCCTGGCCCATATACTGGCCCTGTCTACCGACCATATACGTCGTTTTTGCAACCGGGTCTTTGAACTGTACATAGGCTCGATCCATCTTCATACCTGTCGTATTGGTGTTCTTTACGTAATCACCGACCGTATCATAGCCACTGTGCAGACGGAACTGCGCCGACACGTTCTTATCCTGATAATAGTTCACGACAAGGCGATAGTAGTTGCTCCAGTATTTATCCGTCATGCCGCTGCGGGTCGTGGACGGACGATACGAATCGATGTTATCATCGTTCACATTCCGATAGCCGATGACACCGTTCATCTCCATGCGGAACTTATCAGAAATCTCGGCGCTGGCCGTGTTCATGTTGGCGATCTGTGCGCCGCCGACGACGCCCATCATGAGGGCGAGGGCGAGGGATACCTTTGCGGATTTTCTCATTGTCTTTCTCTCCTACTCTTACACTGTTACTCTTCTAACTCTTACTGCTGGTTGCCCGGCTGGGTGGTCTTGTCCTGTGCGGTCTTCATCGGGCGCCAGGTCTTGAGGGCCTTGCGGCGCACCTCGGTCTTCTGCTCCGGCGTCAGGCCCCAGTAGGAACCGAAGTTGCCGTCCTCTTTGAGGCCCGGCTCCCAGTCGCCGTACGTCGGGTTCGGGAACGCGATGAACTGGCGGCCGAACTTCTCTTTGTTCGCGTCGACGATGGCATTGCGCTCTTTCTGGCCCTTGTGATACGTGCCGATCGGCAGATCGCCGGCGTTATCGCCCATGAACACGACGACATCGTAATCCTTGAGGATGGCGTCATAGCGCGGCTGCTTGTTGCTCGTGTCCGTCTTGAACAGCATGTGCTTCTTGTCGACCTGCGGGAAACCGATGGCCTTCATGTTCTTGGCGGAACCCTCCAGCTGCGTCTTCATGCTGCGATTCGTCACGTAGAAGATGTCGAGCCCGAGCTTGTCCACTTTCTGCAGGTACTCAGCGGCGCCCGGCATAGCCGTGGCCTTTGCCGCTGCACACCACTCATTCCAGGTCTTGTTGCTGTAGCTGTTGCCCGTGCCGACGAGACCAGCCTCGAATGCCGAGTTGTCGACGACCGTCTCATCGCAGTCAAGGACGATGGCAAGCGGCTTGTCGCCCGGCTTCCATTTTGCCACAGCTGCGCAAACCTGATCCATCGCGGCGTTGTAGCCCTGATAGCAGAGCTCGCGGTACTCCGCGGAGTTCTGGAACCAGTCGACGGCCATAATCAGCTCGTCGTTCAGGTCCTTCTGCGTGTAGTCCGCGGCAGCTACATTGGCGCTGCCGAACGGTGCCGCTGCCAGCGAGAAGCTGAGCGCCGCTGCTGCGAGCAACGCTTTCTTCTTACCCATGAACGTCATGTCTCGATTCCTCCCAACCTGCGGCCCGCCTCTGCGGGCCCTCCAAATCCTAAAAAATCTCTCCGTCAGTGAAACGCGAGAAAAGGAATAAAAGTAAGAATCTTCCGAATCTTTATATCTCTCGATGACAGTGTCCAAGTTTCCTGCATCCAATTCTTGATTCCGACCATTATCCGATTTCTTCAAAGTTTTCTGACTATAAAAGAAAAAGCTTGGATTCTATAGCGTCCCGTCTCGTTTTCTTGGACTTTGCTTATCCCTCCATTGGGCTTTTCTCTTATAGTTATGAGTATACGGTTTTACAGACGCGAAAAAAAGGCCACATGTCCTGAAATAGTCCACATATGTTGACTATTTCCCTTGTTTTTTTCCGAAGGTTAACAAAAAAAGATAAAAAAGAACCCCAGCAGATTGCTCTGCTGGGATTCTACCTGTTTCAAAATGGTGCGGTTGATGGGACTTGAACCCATATGCCTTGTGGGCACTACCCCCTCAAAGTAGCGCGTCTGCCAATTCCGCCACAACCGCATAATATGGTGCGGTCAAGAGGACTTGAACCTCCATGATGTCAACCATCACTAGCGCCTGAAGCTAGCGCGTCTGCCAATTTCGCCATGACCGCATGTCACTATTCTATTATACAGGATTTCAGGCAATATATCAAGTCTTTTCGACTAAATATCGTATATGGTGCGGTCGATGGGACTTGAACCCATATGCCTTGTGGGCACTACCCCCTCAAAGTAGCGCGTCTGCCAATTCCGCCACGACCGCATATAAAGTTATAGGCGATATAAAAATGGTGCCGAGGACCGGAATCGAACCGGTACGATTGTTTCCAATCGCGGGATTTTAAGTCCCGTGCGTCTGCCAGTTTCGCCACCCCGGCAGGAAGAATCATCAAAAATGGAGCGGGTGATGGGAATCGAACCCACGTGATCAGCTTGGAAGGCTGGAGCTCTACCATTGAGCTACACCCGCAAAGCATGGAGCTGGCGAGAGGAATTGAACCCCCAACCTGCTGATTACAAGTCAGCTGCTCTACCAATTGAGCTACACCAGCATGATATGGTGCCTCAGAGCGGAATCGAACCACTGACACGGGGATTTTCAGTCCCCTGCTCTACCGACTGAGCTACCGAGGCAAAATTGGCGACCCGAAAGGGACTTGAACCCTTGACCTCCGCCGTGACAGGGCGGCATTCTAACCAACTAAACTA
>JALFBM010000013.1 GCA_022773425.1 Selenomonadaceae bacterium | reverse complement strand
CATCTGGAACAAGCACAGTGCGTTCCAGGACGAAATCATCACTACCTGCCAGGAGCTGCGTCAGGGCTATGCCTCCCCATGCTCTCCCCGATCATCGACCAGGTCGCGGCCCAGCACGCCGAGCTGAAGGTCGGCCGCATCCTCCCGCAGAAAGGGCAGTCATCCTGATGCCAAGCAGTAGGACGAGCCTTGATCCGAAGATGTGTGACACCATCCACATCATTGTAGAAGTCGTAAGATTCTACAACAGTGTTCTTGACATTAAGAAGTTTTTTGCATAAGATATCAGCAGAAGCCATCTTGATTCTTCTTTATCGTTGATGTTTGGTCGCTGATACTATACAGGAGTCAGGGTGGCTTTTCAATATGTGATCGTTAAAAACAGTGGGCGAGGCAGAGGCTACTTACCCACAATCATGCCCGAAGCCTCTGTTTTTACTACGATTTTACTACGTTACACTGCCGCGATATGCCGTATTTTGCCCGTACTACCGGATTTTGGCCGGAGGTGTGCGTGGCTTTCCGATGTGGCATAACGCGGCATGGTACGGCGGTTTGGGGAGGTTTTACTGGTGTTTCGGATACTTTTTGTTTGCCACGGCAATATTTGCCGGTCGCCGATGGCGGAGTTCGTGATGCGGGAACTGGTGCGGCGGGCGGGGCTTTCACAGGATATAGAGGTGGCGTCGCGGGCTTGCCGAACGGATGAGATCGGCAGTGATGTACACGCCGACACACGGCGTGTACTCGAAGCGAAGGGAATTCCATGTCCACGGCGGGCGGCGCGGTTGGTGCGGCGCGAGGATTATGAGCGCTATGATGTGATCGCGGCGATGGATGAGGAAAATATGCGCGATCTCTGGCATTTGACGGGCGGCGATCCGCAGGGGAAGTGCCATCTGCTGCTTTCGTTCGCGGGGGAGGCGCGTGAGGTGGCGGATCCTTGGTATACGGGGAATTTCGATGCGACGTATGAGGATGTGCTGCGCGGCTGTCGTGCGCTGCTCGCCGCGCTGGAGCAACGGCTGCCTGCCGGGGAGGCACGCTCGTGAGGCAGGAAGGCTGGCGGGGGCGTTGCTCGTCTTTTTCGCTACGACCATCTGTCATGCGTGGCAGATGAAGTGAGCGTCCTGGACTTGCGCAGAGGTGTTGTACGCTTCGGAGAAAAAGCGGCAGCAAGACATTCTGTGGAGAGTGGCTTTTCGGAACGACGGCTTCATGCAGCCGTTTCTTTGCTGGAGGTTGAAGATATATGACACATGAGATCGAAGCGCTTCTTTCGTTCATTCAGCAGTCGCCGTCACCGGCGCATACGGTGGCGGCAGCGTCTGCGCGGCTGCGCGGCGCTGGCTTTGCGGAGCTCTCCCTCGCGGAGGACTGGCAGCTCGCGGCGGGCGGCCGGTATTTCGTCTCCGTGTACGGGACGACGCTGCTCGCGTTCACGGTGGGGGACGCGGGGCCGCTGCGCATGGCGGCGGCGCATACAGATTTCCCGTGCTTTCGGCTGAAACCAGCGGCAGGGTTCACGCGCGAGGGCTACGGCATGCTCAATGTCGAGCCGTACGGCGGCCTTATCCTGCGCTCGTGGCTCGATCGCCCGCTCGGACTCGCGGGGCGCGTCGTGCTGCGCGGGGAGGATGCGTTCCATCCCGCGGCAGAGCTTGTGGATTTCGCCCGACCGCTCGTGACGATCCCGAGCCTCGCCATCCATATGGATCGCAAGGTCAACGAGGAGGGGGCACTCAACGCGCAGACGGATATGCTGCCGCTCGCGGCGCTCCTCGGCGACATGGGCAAGGACGACTGGTGGCAGGCGGCGCTCGCGGCGGCGCTCGGCACAGCGCAAGAGGAAATCCTTTCCTATGAGCTTTCGACGTATCCTTTTGAGACGGGCTGTACGCTGGGGATCGCGGGTGAGCTCTTGTCCTCGCCGCGCCTCGACAATCTCACGTCGGTCTGGGCGTGCCTCGAGGGACTCCTCGCCGCGTCGGCCGGCAGCGTACCCGCGGGCGTGCGCCTCGTCGCGCTCTTTGACAATGAGGAGGTCGGCAGCCGCACGAAGCAGGGCGCGGGCTCGCTGGTGCTCGCTGAGGTGCTGCGGCGCATCTACGAGGCGTCGGGCGGCGAGGCGGCGCGCGCGCAGGCACTCGCAGACGGGTTCCTGCTCTCCGTGGACGTGGCGCACGGCCTGCATCCCGCTCATGAGGAAAAGAGCGATCCCATGGTGCGGCCTGTGCTCGGCGGCGGCGTTGTCATCAAACAAGCGGCGTCGCAGACGTATGCAGGTGACGCGGAGGCGGTCGCCATCGTGCGGGAGCTCGCGCGGCTGCACGCGATCCCCGTGCAGGATTTCGTGAACCGCAGCGACAGTCGCGGCGGCTCGACGCTCGGCTCCATTGCTTCGGCGCTCGTGCCCGTGCGCACGATGGACGTCGGCGTGCCCATCCTCGCGATGCACTCGGCGCGCGAGACGATGGCGGCGGCGGATGAGGCGGCGCTTATTTCTCTCGTGCGGGCTGTGCTGGCCTGAGGCGGCGGAAACCGCCGGAAAAGAATAACTTTTGGTTGAGTAGGTGCCTGCGCGTCAAGGGCCGGTCGGACGGGGAGTTGCCGATTGGACGAAGGGGAGATCCCGCGGTGCAGGCGTTGCTCGCCGGGGTATGTCGGCAAAACGGCAGAAGCCGTGCTTTTGTGTGAAGGACAAATACGTGGAAAGAGTGAGGAATGTTGAAGTTAAGACAATGGACGGCAGCTTTCGTGACGGGCGTTTTGGCACTGGCGGCTTTGGGCTGCGGAGCGCCGACGGCTAACCAATCGGAGGATGGAGGATCTGGTGACACAGCGGCAGAGGAAGAGCCCGCGCGCATCATGGCTGCGGAGGATTTCTCGAACCTGCAACTGGATCGTCCGGACGTGCCGGTCTATGATACGCATACCTTGGCGGATCGGCGAGCACAGGGCTTGACGATAGCGCTTCCAGAGCTTACGCCGTACCGTGAGGGTAAGGTCGCCTATTTGACCTTTGACGACGGCCCCGATGACAAGAATACGCCAGCGGTGCTCGATGCGCTCAAGGAGGCCGGTATTAAGGCGACGTTCTACGTGACTGGTACACAGGCCGAGGCGCACCCGGATGTCCTGCGCCGCATTTACGCGGAGGGACACGCCATTGGCAATCACAGCTATGACCATCGCTATGAGAAACTTTATCCGTCGGTTGATGGCTTTTTCCGCGAGATGGAGAAAACCGATGCGATCATCGAGGCTATCCTTGGTGTGCGTCCGCTGATCCTGCGCGCGCCGGGCGGCCGCATCGGGCATTTTACGTCGGCTTATGAACCCGCGCTCAAGGCGCATGGATATGTGGAACATGACTGGAATGTGAGCTCGGCGGACGCAGCGCCTGGACATCCGGCGGCGCAGGACTTCATCGATAACATCTCGAGTGAGACGGACGGTGAGGCGACGGCGCACACAGCGATCATCCTGATGCATTCGTCGGAAGGGCATGAGGAGACGGTCAAGGCTCTGCCGGAAATCATCCGGATTTTGAAAGAAAAAGGCTATAGGTTTGGTGTCGTGACGCCGATGACGCCGCAGCCATGGTGAGCCTATCATGAGAAAAAGGAACGCTGAGCTGTTTCTACCAGGCCATCGAGCAGGGGGACGCCAATGCACAGATTGCGTTGCTGGTAACGGCGTAATCTTTTAGCGAAGATCGATCCATAGCAAAAGGACAGGGCACTTTCGTGCCCTGTCCTTTTGCTGTCCAGCGAAGCGAGAGAGTGTCTCTTTCCTTCTGCCGTAAATCAGAGATGCGCGTTTGCACACAAGATCGGTTTCTATACATGGAAATAAAAACTGGAAAAATGGTGCCATATGGAAAAGGAAAGCAGGAATTTTTGCATAAAAAGAAGAATATGATGATAAAAAGATTGAAATATGTCACTGTCAATCATGTACTTCAGGAGTCATGATACCTTAAAAGAATCGATAGAATAACATATTTTTATCGCCTTTTTATATTATTATAAAATAGTTAACATGTATTTTGCCGAAAATAACGAAATAATAAGAGTACTATGATGAAAGGAGATGTACTCTATGAGAAAAATTCACATGTTGACACCATTGATCCTTGCTCTATGCATGTTTATCATGATGCCTCTTGCCAGCGCTAAGATGGTTCAAGTCTCTGATCTTGGGGCCTACCGCTTTGTCGAGCGCATGAATTTCTTTGCCAAGTCACTGGATCCCCATGTATCAATAGCTGAGCCACTCCATGTGGGCAGGACACGACCTGACAGTCCCTATGACATTTACGCCATAGGACAAAAATACACTGTACTTTCTCTATTTTGCAATCAAGCCGGATATGTGTCGAAAATAACGATTCAAACCCCGTTAAATACAAACAAAGGGTGGAATAATTCTATTAGGCTATGCGCACTTGCAGTAGCAGCCATTGGGGCTTCCCAGAGTGAATTTAAAGTCTTGTTCAATAAAAAACGTCTCGCTAGCAGGCATTCCTCCGATGTCTGGTGTGCTGCCGCCAATCGCCGAATTGTCTTGCAAACCTATCCGCTCAAACGCACAGTTGTCCTACGTATCACCGCTTATGACCAATGATTTTTCTTCACATACAACAAGAATAGGCCAGGAAAATTCTCCGGCCTATTCTTGTTGTATGAAACACACGCCATGCCGAATCCTTTACTGTAACTGCTAACCTAAAATGCCCGTGACTGCTCGCAGCCTTTGTCCTCCAAACGGTTGTGCTGCTCTCTTGCCTTGTCGAAGATTAGAAGCGGTGGAACACCGCCAATATACTCGAAGATGTTCCGCAGGCCTTGGCAGACACAATATAATGGGCCCCTTGTCAAGACCACATTCTAAAATTTTAAGAGTGTCTGAGGAAAACTTGTTCTATGCTGCAAAGCGATTGAAATACAACTTGTCAGGAACCTCGTATCCCAGTGCTTCGTGAGGACGTATGCCATTGTAGTCATCCACATACTGGTTGATGAGCTGGCGCAATTCCCTCGGAGTGTGATACTCGTTC
>JALFBM010000054.1 GCA_022773425.1 Selenomonadaceae bacterium | reverse complement strand
AACACAGTCGTTAAGCTCTCAGAGGCCGAAGGTACTTGTCTGGAGACGGGCTGGGAGAATAGGTAGTTGCCGGTTTCATCGAGCACTCGCGCAGCGGGTGCTTTTTTCGTGCTTGTTTTCGCTATAGTGAAATGGTATAATAAAGCGTATTACGATAAAATTGGGAGATTGGCTATGAAAAATGTTTATGCTCTCGTTGACCAATACTACCGGGAGCATACGGATGCGGCGTTCCTCGTCAAGCAGGATGTTGTCGAGCAATTCCTCCGCCGCAAGGCGTGGCACGGAGCGAAGGATGCCCGCCTGAAGAAGATTTGGACGCTGCTTTCCCTGATGCTGACATACCTTTCCGAATGGAACCTTGATGACTTTGCTTCGCTTTCCAAATACGATTATCAGGAGCTAGTGTATCGTTATGCCGCGGAGAATCCGGCGTTTACGTTTTCGGAACGCGAGGTCATGTCCGTCCTGAAGATGGCCGGCGATTTCTTTCGCTTTGCTTCGTGTGTGGAAGCGAAGGCGGAGGATGACGCGGGCGATTGGGAGCTTCGGCTGCGCGAGGCAAAGGATTCTCTGTACGATAACGGGGTATTTTCCATGCCGAAGCGGCGCGCGCACGATGAGTTCTATAACGCTCTGGAGCATATGGAAGAAGTCCCGCAGGAGATGCTCGAAAGGCTCAATGACATGCTGGACGGGCTGATGGATCGCATTTCGGATTATTTTCATCAGGAGAAATACGCCTATGATATGAGCCGCGCGATGCAGCTTTATGCCGGGCCGGACTGCTTCTCCCCGGACGATTCGCGCGATGCGCACATGGCGTTTTGGAATGGTTTTTGGGATTATTTTCTCTTTGACTACCATATGCTTTCGGTGGACGATACGCCCCTTCACCATTATGCCGTGTCGGAGCGCGAGCATCTGTCGCAGGCCGAACAGGACACGATTCACGACCTTTTGTGTTCCAAATTCACCGTCTTTGAGATCCGCGAAATATCGGATGACTATTTTGTCTGCCGGGATCTGTTTCGCGACGAGGAGCTCCTGCTTCCCTTGGAAAAGCCGGTCCTGACCGGCGAGCCGGAGCGTTCGATTCTGTGCGGTCATCTTCGTTCGCACGGCATCATGATGCTGAATTACGTCACGGTGCTGCCGGCGACGAAAAAGCTTCGCCTGCGCATGAAGGATGAGATCCTCCGGCTGTTCCAGCTGTTTCGGATTCAGTCGCCAAAGGCGGATATGGATGCGTTTCTTTCCCGTGAATCCGTCGCGGTGCGGCATGTCCTGCAGATCCTTGCGAACTATGCACAGCTCCAGGTTGTCCCGTTTGTCGGCAGGCAAAAGCCTATTCCTTGGGATCCGGAGGTTCAGGCGGCGCTGGCACCGCTGCAACCCATGCTGGAGCAGGTGGCGAAAAGCTTTGGTTTCAGCGCTCACGCGAAGGCATTGATGCAAAAGCTGGCGCACGACTATGCGGTAAAGGCCGGGCTCGAGCAGACGGTGGAGCAGATGCCGGACATGCGCTTGGCGCTGCCGGTTACGCTTGCGCGCACGAACGGCGTGGATCTGCTGGAATTGCCGGAAATGGAGCCGGTGTTCGGCAGGCAAAAGCGCAGCGTTAAGCGTTGGGTCGAAGCGATCGAACAGACGCTGCAGATCCAGCGCTACGATCCCCGCTATTTAACGGAAGAGGGCTGCGTGGCGATGCTTTATACCACGATATAAAACCAACGAGAAAAGAGGGAAAAAGCATGGAAGATCAGGATAAGGTGCGCGTGATGTCCGAAGAGGAAAAGCACGACTATCACGGCACGACGATTGACAGTCAGACCGGTGCGTTTGAAGACGGCACCGAGTCGGAGCATCCGTTCTTTCATATTTTCCGCAACGGGGAACCGCGCGGAGAGAAGGTCACGCACACCAGCGGGCTTTGGGATCTGCTATGGTATCACACGAGCTGGAAGACGAAAGGGCTGGCACTGCTATCGGTGATCGCGCTGTTTTCGCTGTTCCTTTTCGCGCTGCCGTTCCTGCTCGGCGGGCTCGGAGCGGTTCTGATTCTTTGGCTGGTCTACGCATGGTTTATGCGTCCATGAGGAAACGAAACAGGGGGAAAGATTCGTGTCGAAAAAAATCGATATTCTCGGCGTAGCGGTGGATTCCATCACGATGGAGGAAGCCGTCGATAGAATTGAAACCTATATGGATGAGCGGACGGGTGTGCTCATCGCCACGGCGAACGCGGAGATGATCCTGCGCGCGACGCACGATCCGGATCTCATGCAGATCCTAAATCAGGCGGCTCTGGTTGTACCGGATGGTGCGGGCACTGTCTGGGCGGCGCATCATCTGGGCGAGGAGATGCCTGAGCGCGTGGCGGGCTATGACCTCGCGCAGCGGCTCATGAAGGACGCGCCGGCACAGCATCGCCGGATTTTCTTTTTCGGTTCGGCGCCCGGCGTCGCGGAGAAGGCGAAGGCCAAGGCGGAACGCCTTTATCCGGGCATCGAGATTGTCGGCACGCGGAACGGGTTTTTCTCCGAGAGCGATGTGCCGGCCATCGTCGAGCAGATCCGCTCCGCGAAACCCGACCTGCTGCTCGTGGCACTCGGCGTCCCGAAACAGGAGAAATGGCTGCAGAAGCATCTCTCCGAGCTCGAGGTCCCGGTATCGATCGGCGTCGGCGGCACGCTGGACGTCATGGCCGGCGTCATGAAGCGCGCGCCGCGCTGGATGCAGAAGGCGAAACTCGAATGGCTGTTCCGCGGCATGATGCAGCCGAAGCGGGCAGGGCGCCTCATGGCTCTGCCAAAGTTCGTGCTGAAGGTGCATGGCTATAAATCGTCCCGTTCGCACGGTGCATGACCGATGGCGACGACGGGGAATTCGGCGGGGCTTTCATAGACAAAAGGAAGGATATCGTTTATAATGGTTAGGGCTGGTTTTGGACATGGGTTCTGCCGGCCTGTCTATCATGCTTGAAGGAAGTGAGGATTTGCCCCATATCATCAGCGAAGGCTATCCGTTTATCGGCGTCAGTGCGGTGCTCAGTCTCATACTCGCGCTTTCGGTGCATCCCTATGTATCGATTCCCTTTCTCGTATTGACGCTTTATTTCTGCTTCTTTTTCCGCAATCCGCGGCGGACGATCGAGAGGGATCCCTCGGTCATCCTGTCCCCGGCGGACGGGACGGTGCAGGAGGTCGTTTCTCTGGAGGCAGATGAGGACGAGTTCCTCGACGGCCCATGTAACAAGGTCGTCATCTTCATGTCCATCTTTGATGTGCATGTGAATCGGAGCCCGATGGATGGCGTCATCAAGCTGCAGAAATATTATTGCGGGCGTTTTCGCCCCGCTTATAAAGATGAGGTCGGTTTCGAGAATGAACATCATCTGATCGGCCTCGAGAATACGAAAACCCATTTGCGTATTACCGTCAAGCAGATCGCGGGCATCCTGGCGCGCCGCATCGTTTCGTATGTGACGCTCGATGACGGCTTGAAGCAGGGAGAGCTGTACGGCATGATCCGGTTCGGCTCCTGCCTCGAGGTCGTTATGCCGGCGTCCGTTGCCGTGCAGGTCAAGGCCGGTGAGAAGGTCACCGGCGGCAAGACGGTTCTTGGAAAGATTGGGAGGATGAGCAAGTAATGGATTATCGGAGATGGATACCGAATCTTTGCACCTCAAGTAATCTGGTGTTCGGCGTATGCTCCATGCTGTCGGTTTCGATGGGGAATCTGGTCTGGGGATCGATCTTCATCCTGCTCGCGCTTGTGGCCGATGGGCTCGACGGCCGTACGGCCCGCTTCTTCGGCGTGGCGAGTGATTTCGGCAAGGAAATGGATTCGCTCTGCGATCTCGGCTCCTTCGGTATCGCGCCGGGCCTTCTCGCCTGGCATTTTGTCCTGAAGGACTGGGGGCTTCTCGGTGTGGCGACGGTGATCCTGTTCGCCATCTGCGGCATGTGGCGTCTGACGCGCTTTAACGTCAACGCGAGCGTCGTGCACGGCTATTTCGAGGGCCTCGCGATCCCGGCCGGCGGCAATATCGTCGCGATGACGACGCTGCTGTTTGTGACGCTCGACGTCGATCCGCATGCGTTCGGCATTTGGTATCCGGTGATCATGCTGCTCGTCGCCTATCTGATGGTCAGCCATGTGCATTATCCGAATTTCAAGGGCGACGGCGCGGAGCCGATTTACCTCGTCACCAAGATCTTTGCCCTCGTGATGTTCCTCGCCATTCTGTATTTCGGTCATGCGGCGATTCTGCCCGCGCTTGCCGTCGCTGTTTTCTGCACGTATGCGGCATCCGGTATCCTGAATTCCCTGATTGCGCTGACTCGTTAAGGAAGGCTGATGATTCTTGTTTAATTATCCATTTGACATCGTCATGATGCCAATGCAGATCTTGATTTTCCTGTTTACGCTCTATTTTTTCCTCATCGGCTTTTGCGGTATGTGGCGCAAGGAGGAAAAGAAGATCCTGAAGCCGATCAAGACCTTTGCCCTTGTCGTCGCGGCGCATAACGAGCACTATGTCATCGGCGAGCTCGTCGAGAACCTCAAGCAGCTCAACTATCCGAAGGACATGTACGACATCTATGTCATCGCGGATAACTGCTCCGATGATACGGCCGAGATCGCGGAAAAGGCCGGGGCGATGGTCCGCGTGCGCACGAACCCGACGAAAAAGAGCAAGGGCTACGCGCTGCAGTGGATGTTCGACCGGCTGTTCAAGGAGGAGCCGAAGCATTACGATGCGGTCTGTGTGTTCGATGCCGACAACCTCGTGCACCCGCAGTTTCTGATGGAGATGAACAACCGCCTCTGCAAGGGCGATCGGGTCATCCAGGGCTATCTCGATGCGAAAAATCCGTACGACACCTGGGTGTCCGGTACGTTTGCCATCGCGTTCTGGGTCATCTGCTACATTTCCCATCTCGCGAAATCCAACATCGGCCTTTCCGCGTGCCTCGGCGGCACGGGCATGTGCTTTGACTCGGAAATCCTGCGCAAGCACGGCTGGCAGGCCACCTGCCTGACCGAGGATATGGAGTTCACGATGAAGTGCATGGCAGAGGGTATCAAGACAGCGTGGGCGCACGACGCCATCGTCTACGATGAGAAGCCGCTGACGTTCCGGCAGTCCTGGAACCAGCGCAAGCGCTGGGCACAGGGCCAGTTCGATGTCGGCAACCGTTACATCCCGAAGATGCTCAGGGCCGGCTGGAAACACAAGGATATCCGCATGTGGGACGAGTGCATCTACCTGCTGCAGCCGCACTTTCTGATGATTTCGACCGTATTCGTCATCATCAGCTATATCCAGCTCGCTTTCCCGCCGTTCTACACGAACATCTATTCGATCATGCCGTCGCAGCTCATGACCGCCATCATGCTCGGTCAGTACATCCTGCCGATGATCATCCTGTTCAAGATCCGCGCGAAATGGAAGTCCTGGCTGTACATGCTGCTGTATCCGGTCTTCATCTATTCCTGGATTCCGATCATCTTCCTCGGCTTTATCCATCGCAACGACCACGAGTGGAGCCACACGAAGCATACGCGCGCGATGAGCATGTCCGACATCATGGGCAACGTCAAGAACACGGAGAACATCTCGTCGAAATTCACGAAATAAGACGACAGATTTTGCGAACGAAACGAAAAACGAAAAACGAAAATAGAAAGCAACCGGCCTTCTGCTTTGGGGCTGCCTGCGTTTTCGGGCGGCTTTGATGGAGAAGGCTTTTGCGTGGAGGAGGAAAAACGATGTATACGTTAAAGGTAGAGGGCGCGTTCGAGGCCGCGCATCAGATTGCGGGGTACCCGGGGAAATGCGCGCGCCTGCACGGGCACAACTGGGTGGTCGAGGCGGTCATCGAGGGAGAGGAACTCGATGGTCTCGGCATGCTCATCGACTTCAAGGATGCGAAGAAAGCGCTCCAGACGGTGCTCGACCGCCTGGATCACCGCTTCCTCAATGAGCTCCAGCCGTTTGCGGACGGGGTGAACCCGACCGCGGAGAATCTCTCCCGGATCATCTACGAGGAGTTGAAGCCATCCGTTGCGGTGAAGGCCCGGCTGAAGGCCGTGACGGTCTTTGAGTCCCCAAAGTCCAGCGTGACCTATACGGAACAGTAAAAGGAGGGAGGAGGCCTCTATGTCCAGTTCGTCCGAGAACCTCATCGAAATCTTTTCCTCGATTCAGGGGGAGGGCAAATACGTCGGCTGCCGCCAGGTCTTTGTGCGCCTGGAGGGCTGCAACCTCGACTGCAGCTACTGTGATACGGAAAATACGCCGGGGACGCACCCGTATGCCAACGTGGAAACGCATGCCGGAGCCCGCGTCTTTGAGAAACGGCAGAATCCGCTTTCAGCGGCGGAAGTCGCCGCGGTGATCGACGCGATGCACGCAGAGGTGCCGCATCAGGCCGTGAGCTTTACCGGCGGGGAGCCGCTGCTGCACGCGCCGTTCATCCGCGCGGTCCGGGAAAACCTGCAGGCGCGGCTCCCGTTCCTGCTCGAGACGAATGGGACGCTCGCCGGCCCGCTCGCGAGCATCCTCGATATCACGTCGATCATCAGCATGGACATCAAGCTGCCGAGCATCGTGTCCCGGCCGCAATGGGACGCGCACCGCGATTTTTTGCGCATCGCGCGTAAAAAGGACCTCTATATCAAGCTTGTCGTAGCGGAGGAGACCACGCGCGACGAATTCGAGCGCGCGGTTCAGCTCGTGAAGGATGAAGCCCCGGAGGCGCTGCTCATCCTCCAGCCTGTGACGCCGTACGGCGGCTGCAAGGCTGCGAGCCCCGAAAAGATCCTCGCGTGCCAGAACTATGCACTCACCCGGCTCCACGACGTCCGCGTCATCCCGCAGACGCATAAGATGATCGGGCAGATTTGACAATTTGGCATATACATAGTATAATAATAGTTGTCGGTAACGCATAGGTTATCAGGCCGCCGGAGTGGCGAAATTGGCAGACGCAGCAGACTCAAAATCTGCCGCTGGCAACAGCGTGCCGGTTCAAGTCCGGCCCCCGGCACCATATCGAAAGGATCCGCCCTACGGAATATTCCGCAGGGCTTTTTTGATGTCCTGTTCCGTTAAAGCGGGGCGGAGGGGCTGCGGCAGGACGCGCGAAACGGTGCAAAAAAAGAACCTGCCGCCTTTTGGCAGCAGGTTCCGGGGTTTATTCCATGGATTATTTGTTGGCGTTGACAAGTGCCACAACTTCGTCCGCACGGCCATCGGAGCCGAGAACGTCCTTGATCTTGTGCTCGACGAGCTCCTTGATGTAGGTGCGGCCGTCCGCGATGTACTGACGCGGATCGAAGTGCTCCGGATGAGCCATGAAGTGCTCGCGGATACCAGCCGTCATAGCGAGGCGGAGATCCGAGTCGATGTTGATCTTGCAGACAGCAGACTTCGCAGCGCGACGGAGCTGATCCTCCGGGATGCCGACAGCGTCATCGAGCTTGCCGCCGTTCGCGTTGATGATTTTCACGTACTTCGGAATAACGGAGGAAGCACCGTGGAGAACGATCGGGAACTCCGGAATCTTCTTCTCGATTTCCGAGAGGATGTCGAAGCGAAGCTCTGGCGGTACGAGAACGCCGTCCGCGTTGCGCGTGCACTGCTCCGGCTTGAATTTGAAAGCGCCATGGCTCGTGCCGATCGCGATGGCGAGGGAATCGACGCCCGTCTCGCTGACGAACTCCTCAACCTCTTCCGGCTGCGTGTAAGCTGCGTCATGTGCCGCAACCTTTACATCGTCCTCGATGCCGGCGAGTTTGCCGAGCTCAGCCTCGACGACAACGCCATGCTCATGCGCGTAAGCGACAACTTCCTTCGTGCGCTTGATGTTCTCTTTGAACTCGTACTTCGAGCCATCGAACATGACGGAAGTGAAGCCGTCGTCGATGCAGGCCTTGCAGGTCTCGAAGTCCGGGCCGTGATCGAGGTGCAGAGCGATAGGAATATCGTTGACCTCGAGAGCAGCCTCAACGAGATGACGGAGATACGGGCCCTTCGCGTACTTGCGTGCGCCAGCGGAAGCCTGCAGGATAACCGGGGAATTCAGCTCAGCAGCTGCTTCCGTGATACCCTGTACGATTTCCATGTTGTTCACGTTGAAAGCGCCGATGGCGTAGCCGCCCTCGTAAGCTTTCTTGAACATTTCTTTTGTTCCGACTAATGGCATTTGTCATTACCCCCTAATGAAAATCTTTCATTACATCACGAGCGCGCAAAATCACGCAAACTCATGAACCGACTTCATTATAGCATAAAAACCGCGAATACGGTATACGAAATCGGAAATTTTGTGCAAGGATAGCAAATGGAAGGAAACCTTTGTGAAAGGGAAGGAATCAAGGGAGAATGCGGGAAAAGGTAGCGAGAGGGCCGGTCATATCGGCGGGCGGCGGGGCGATAACCTCGACGGGCGTCTTCGCGATGGGGTGCAAAAATCGCAGCCGCCAGGCGTGCAGGGCCTGCCTGCCGATGGCGGGCGATGGCGAACCGTAGAGAGTGTCCCCGAGGATCGGGTGGCCGACGCTTGCAAGGTGCACGCGGATCTGGTGCGTCCTGCCGGTATCGAGCGTCAGCGCAAGCAGCGAAAGGCCGTCTCGTTCCTCCAGGACACGGTAATGGGTGACGGCCGGGCGGCCCTTTTCGTCGAAGCGCACGCATTGGCGGACGAAACTGCCGTCCTCGCGTCCCAGGGGCAGGTCGATGGTTCCGCTCTTTGTTTCCCATGTCCCGCAGGCTATGGCGAGGTAGTCCCGGTGCAGCGGCTTGATGCCCTGATGCCGCTTGGACGAAAGCTGGAACTGGATCTGCGGGGCCTTCGCGATGAGTACGAGGCCCGTTGTATTGCGGTCGAGCCGATGCACCGGGTGGAAGCCATAGGGCAGATGTCTGCGCTGGTAATAGCCGAGCACGGCGTTGCCGAGCGTGCCATGCGGTTCTCTTGCTATCGGGTGCACGAGCATCGGTGCCGGTTTGTTGATGACCATGAGCCAGTCGTCCTCATAACGGATATCGAGCGGCAGGTCTTCCGGCTCGATGGCGCTCGGGCGCTTTTCCATGGAAAAGGCGATGGCGTCGCCGTCTTTTAGCACGGAGCGCGTCGCATTGACGCGCTCGCCGTTTAATGTGAAGGTTCCCGTGTTCTTGATGCGCCGCCACATGGAGTTGGAGATGCCGAGTCGATGCTGCAGGTATTGGCGGACCGGTATCGTTTCGCCTGCGGGCAGCGTGACATGCTGTGTAAATTCGTTCATCATGCATTCAGCGTAGCATGAGACGAGATTTTTTGCAAGAAAAGGAAAAAAATGCGCGTAATAGGTAGACAATGTTATGGTTTTTTTGTATAATTGTTTCCAGTACATTTGTATATAATGCAAATACGCAAAAAATAGTGTAAAGGACAAGCGGGGAGCTCCCGCTGCTCCGAAACCTTAGGGGGAGAATTATGGCACTCATTGTCAAGAAGTTTGGCGGAAGCTCGGTAGCGACGACGGAGAAGATCCGGAACGTGGCGAAACGCATCCTGCGGGAAAAGGCAAAGGACGATCAGATTGTCGTTGTCGTCTCGGCTATGGGCGACACGACGGATGACCTCATCGCCTTGGCGGAGGGCATCACGAGGAACCCGTATCAGTACGCGCGCGAAATGGATATGCTGCTGACGACGGGCGAGCAGGTCTCCATCGCGCTGTTGACGATGGCGTTCCGCTCCATGGGACAGGACGCGATTTCGCTGACGGGCTCGCTGGCCGGTATGCACACGGATGCGGTGCACACGAAGGGACATATCACGGACATCACACCGGACCGCGTGCACGAGGAGTTAAACAAGGGCCGCGTCGTCATCGTCGCGGGCTTCCAGGGCACGGATGAGAAGGGCGATCCGGTGACGCTCGGGCGCGGCGGCTCCGATACGTCGGCGGTTGCGCTCGCCGGCGCGCTCCATGCGGATACCTGCGAGATTTTTACGGATGTCGATGGCATTTATTCGGCGGATCCGCGCGTGGTCAAGGGCGCGCGGAAGATGCGGGAGATCACGTATCAGGAGATGCTGGAGATGGCGCGTCTCGGCGCCGGTGTCATGCAGCCGCGTTCCGTGGAGATGGGGCAGTATTTCCATATCCCCATCCATGTACGTTCGACGTTTACCGAAGAGGAAGGCACGATCATTAGGGAGGATTATACGATGGTAGAAAAGGGTTTTGAGATTCGCGGCGTGGCAAACGACGATAAGGTGGCAAAGCTGGCAGTGCTCGGGATTCCGAATACGCCGGGCGTCGCGCATGAGATTTTCTCCCCGCTCGCGGAGGCCAACATCGCCGTCGATCTGATCGTGCAGTCCATCCGCAACGCCGAGCGCAACGTCACGGATATGGTGTTCACGGTCGCTTCGGACGATCTCCCGCAGGCCAAGGCCGTGCTCGACAAGGTCGCGGACAAGCTCCACGCGACGGGCGTGCAGGTCGAGAAAAACGTCGCGAAGGTTTCGGCGGTCGGCGCCGGCATGCTCGGCAATCCGGGTATCGCGTCGCGCGTGTTCGGTGCGCTCGCGAATGCCGGCATCAACATCGATATCATTTCGACGTCGGAAATCTCGATCTCGTGCCTCGTGCGCGGCGACCAGATGAAGGCCGCGGCAAACGCCATTCACGACGAATTCTTCCCCAAAAACTGACCGATGTCCGGAGGGGCGCCAAACGCCTTGCTTTCTCCCGTCATGCCTTCCAACCGGCCACGGATCCATTGGCGATGGGCCTTGCGCAGGTAGCCTTGTACGCGAAGGAATATTGTATACATACTGGTGTACGGGTAGACAGAACAGTATGGAACAGGTATGATAGAAGTTAGCCGGTTTGGTGATACCGGAGTGTAAGAGAAAGGGGAGTTCGTTTATGACGACGAGTATGGCAGCTTCGCATGCTGCAGACAAGAGATTAAAGGACGCGATCTTTGGGGCGAGTGCCGCCTGCCAGGAAGCAAGCAAGAAATATGGCAAGGACAAGGTCACGAATGCGACCATCGGCACGATGCTGGATGAGGATGGCAGCCTGCTCTGCCTGCCGACCATGGAGCGCGTATACCGCTCGATGCCGATGAGCGACATCATCGCGTACGCGCCGATTTCCGGGCTGCCTGCTTACCTGGACGCGGTCATCGACCTCACGTTTGCGGATCATAAGCCGGAGGGGTACATCGGCTCTGTTGCCACGGCCGGCGGAACGGGCGCCATCCATCACGCGGTCGCAAATTACGCGGAGCATGGGGACTACGTGCTGACCTCGGACTGGTTCTGGGGCACCTACAACGTCATCTGCCAGGAATGCGGGTCGAAGCTCACGACGTATGCGCTGTTTGACGCGGAGCAGAAGTTCAACATCGACGGCTATGCGGCAAAGGTCGATGCGATCCTCCAGCATCAGGACAGCCTGCTCGCCATCATCAATACGCCGGCGCACAATCCGACGGGCTTCAGCCTGACGGAGGAGGACTGGGACAACGTCCTCGCGGTCACGAAGAAGTACGCGGCGCAGGGCAAGAAGATGACCATCCTCGTGGATATCGCCTACATCGATTACGCGGGCGAAAAGAACGAGACGCGCCGCTTCATGGACAAGTTCTCGAACCTCCCGGACAACGTACTGATCCTGTTCTCGTTCTCGATGTCGAAGGGCTACACGATGTACGGCCAGCGTACGGGTGCGCTCATCGGCGTCTCGTCCTCGAAGGAAGTCATCGAGGAGTTCCAGGCGATCAACAAGTATTCGAGCCGCGCGACCTGGTCGAACATCAACCGCGGCGCACAGGCCCTGCTGGTACGCATCCAGCAGGATAAGGCGTCGCTCGCGCAGTTCGAGAAGGAACGCGACGATTTCTACCAGCTGATCCAGAACCGCGGCGAGATCTTTATGAAGGAAGCGAAGGCGTGCGGTCTGAAGGCGCTACCGTACAAGGGTGGCTTCTTCCTGTCCGTGCCGGCGAAGGATCCGCAGGCTCTGGCGAACGAGCTGCATAAGGATCTGATCTTCGCCGTTCCACTGAAGCTCGGCGTCCGCGTGGCCGCCTGCTCGGTACCGACGGAGAAGATGCACGGCGTCGCCGAGAAGTTCCTCAAGGCGCAACAGGCACTGGAGGGCTGATTCACAAAAAAGATGGGGCGGCGGTAAAAAAGTCTTGCATCGCCCCTCCCTCCTATGGTATACTATCCAAGTATGGGCGGTCCTCTGGACGGAGATGCGATGGTGCATTTCGCCACGAACGTCACAATAGGAGGATATAGAAATGAACATCATTGAGACCCTTGAGAAGGAACAGCTCCGCTCGGATATCCCGGACTTCGGCCCGGGCGACACGATCCGTGTCCATGCGAAAATCGTCGAGGGTACGCATGAGCGTATCCAGATTTTCGAGGGCGTCGTGATCAAGCGTCAGGGCTCCGGCTTGCGCGAGACCTATACGGTTCGCCGCATTGCTTCGGGCGTTGGCGTTGAGCGTACTTTCCCGGTGCATTCCCCGCGCGTTGCGAAGATCGAAGTCGTTCGCCACGGTGTGGTGCGCCGCGCAAAGCTCTATTATCTGCGGAATCTTACGGGTAAAGCTGCTCGTATCAAGGAAAAGCGCTGAGGCGCATGGTGGTAGGGACTGCTTTCGGGCAGTCCCTATTTTTCATGAAAGAAAACAGGCAGGAGGAAAAGCATGAGTTCAGTTGGTCAGGAAGCAAAGGATTGGATCCTATCCATCCTTGTTGCGGTGGTTCTCGCCTTTATCATCCGGCAGTTCGTCGTCGAGCTCTATATCGTCGATGGCCCGTCGATGCGTCCGACGCTCCAGTCGCAGGAACGGTTGGTCGTCAATAAATTCCTTTATTCGTTCCGCAATCCGCAGCGTGGGGAGATCGTCGTGTTCCAGTATCCGATGGATCCGAGCCGCGATTTCATCAAGCGCGTCATCGCGGTGCCGGGGGACACCGTCGAGATTAAGGACAGCAAGGTCTATGTCAACGACCAGCAGCTCCAGGAGGACTATATCCTCGAGCCGACGAAGAGCGAGTACCCGAAGGCGACGGTCCCTGCGGGCACGCTTTTTGTCATGGGCGATAACCGCAACAATTCGGAGGACAGCCGGTTCGCGGATGTCGGCTTTGTGCCGTACCGCTTGATTAAGGGCAAAGCCTGCTTCGTGTTCTGGCCGCTGAGTCAGATGAAATCCCTGCCCTGAGGTGATTAACATGAAATTGATTTCCTGGAATGTCAATGGCCTGCGCGCGTGCCTGAAAAAGGGCTTTATGGACGCGTTCCGCACACTGGACGCGGATATCTTTGCCGTGCAGGAAACGAAGATGCAGCCGGAGCAGGCCATCCTGGAGCTGCCCGGCTATACCCAGTATTGGAACAGCGCGGAGCGCAAGGGGTATTCCGGCACGGCGGTATTCTCGCGCGTGGAGCCGCTCGATGTGCGCTATGGGCTCGGCATCGAGGAGCATGACCACGAGGGTCGCGTGATCACGCTGGAGCTGCCGGACTTCTACTTCGTCACGGTCTACACGCCAAACTCGAAGCGCGGGCTCGAGCGGCTTGCGTACCGCATGGAATGGGAGGACGCGTTCCGCACGTACCTGCAGGGACTGGACGCGAAGAAGCCGGTGGTCGTCTGCGGGGATCTCAATGTCGCTCACGAACCGATCGACCTCAAGAATCCGTCGAGCAACCATCACAACGCCGGATTCACCGACGAGGAGCGCGGAAAGTTCACGGAGCTGCTGAACGCCGGCTTCCTCGATACGTTCCGCCTGCTGCATCCGGAGGAAAAGGGCGCGTATTCCTGGTGGTCCTATCTGCGCAAGGCGCGTGACACGAACGCGGGCTGGCGCATCGACTATTTTGTCGCCTCGAAGCGCCTGCAAGAGAACATCGCAGCAGCCTCCATTCACAACGAGATTTTCGGCAGTGACCACTGTCCGGTCGGCCTGGAGCTCCAGCTATGACGGAGGCAAAGCCGAAGGGGCGGAAAAAGACCAATCTGACGACGCTCTGCTACATCGAGCAGGACGGGAACTACCTCATGATGCACCGCGTGAAAAAGCAGCACGATATCAACCACGACAAATGGGTCGGTGTCGGCGGGCATTTCGAGCCCGATGAGACGCCGGAGGAGTGTCTGCTGCGCGAGGTCCGGGAGGAAACCGGGCTCGTGCTCGACGCCTTTCGTCTGCGTGGGATCATCACGTTCCAGTCGGACCGGTGGCAGACGGAGTACATGTTCCTCTATACGGCGCACGCATTCCACGGCGCGTTCGTCGGCCGCGACGGCTGCCGCGAGGGCACGTTCGAATGGGTGCCGAAGGACGAGGTCAGCAAGCTGCCCATATGGGAGGGCGACAAGATTTTCTTTCGCCTGCTCGAGGAGCGACAGAGCGTCTTTTCGCTGAAGCTCCGCTACGTCGGCGACGAGCTGGTCGAGAAGGCTCTCGACGGCCGCCCGCTTGACGCATCCTGCTGATGTTCCTGCCCGGCAGGGCATCGGCTTTTTTGTTGGAGAGAGAGGAAACATCATGCTGGAATCGATCGGATTGGTTTTTGCGGGCGGCGGCCTCGGCGCGGTCTGCCGGTATTTTGTGACGACGCATGTCGGCGCGCGGCTGGGCACTTTTTTCCCGTGGGGGACGCTCGTTGTCAATACGGCCGGCTCGTTCCTGATGGGCTTGATCCTCGGCATGCTGCTTTTGCTGACCGAACGCATGGGCAGCGGGATCTCGGAATCCGCGCGCCTTTTTCTGACGGTCGGATTCCTCGGCGGGCTTACGACGTTTTCCTCGTTTAGCATGGAGACGTTGACGCTCCTTCGCGGCGGCAGCACGTTCTACGCGTTCGCGAACATCGGCGGCAACGTGCTCCTGGGACTCGCCGCCGCCGGGCTCGGCCTGCTGCTCGCCGCCCGGCTGAGCGCGTAGGCGGGGATTGCGGAAAGGGCAGCCGCTATGCTAAAATAGATAAAATCGTGTTTTTAGACTTTGCTTTCGATAGATTCCGATAGATTTGGGAGGAAATATATTTTGTCAGCTTTACGCGAAGAACTCGACCGAGAAATCAAGAAACGCCGCACGTTTGCGATCATCTCCCATCCGGATGCCGGTAAGACGACGCTCACGGAGAAACTGCTGCTCTACGGCGGGGCCATTCATCTCGCGGGCTCCATCAAGTCGAGAAAGACGCAGCGCCATGCTGTGTCGGACTGGATGGAGATTGAAAAGCAGCGTGGTATC
>JALFBM010000043.1 GCA_022773425.1 Selenomonadaceae bacterium | reverse complement strand
GAAGTGACCCTTCATCGGCTTGTTGACTCTGTATTCCTTCTTAATTTCACCGAAGCCGAGCTGCACAGCGTTATAGCCGTCGCTCTCGACCGTCTTGTTCTGCAGAACCACGTTGTTGCCAGACTCGACGACCGTAACCGGGACAACCTTGCCCTCCTCGGTGAAGATCTGTGTCATACCAAGTTTTCTACCTAAAATAGCTTTGGACATTCATTCCACCTCCTCGGATTAAAGTTTGATCTCGATGTCTACGCCAGCCGGGAGATCGAGATGCATGAGCGCATCGACCGTCTTGTTCGTCGGCTGGAGCACGTCGATGAGACGCTTGTGCGTGCGCATTTCAAACTGCTCACGGCTGTCCTTGTTAACGTGCGGGGAACGCAGAATCGTGTAGATAGCCTTTTCCGTCGGAAGAGGAATCGGGCCGGACACCATAGCGCCGGTCTTCTTTGCCGTATTCACGATCTTTACGGCACTCTGATCGAGGGCTTTATGATCATAAGCCTTCAAACGAATTCTGATTTTCTGCTGTTTCGACAACTTGTTTTTCCTCCTTATCGTCCAGGCTCCAGGCCCAAACATTTCTCCGTGACAGTTCCCGCGAGCGTTCCCGCGCCATCTGCCACGTCATCGCATTGGGGGGTACCTTTTATTTGGCGGAAATGCCGCCTTTATAACCCCGGGGGCTTTCGTTATTATACCCCTTTGGGGATACGGATAAACAGGGCAAATGACCTCTTTCCCCTGCTTATCCGTATCCCCAAAAATACGAGCGGCGCGCGCGTCGCTCGTATCTGGGGTTACGTTACTTACTTGTCAGCTTAGCCTTCGATTTCCGTTACGCGGCCTGCACCAACCGTGTGGCCACCTTCGCGGATAGCGAAGCGAAGACCCTTCTCGATAGCGATCGGGGTAATGAGCTCAACATCCATCTCGACGTTATCGCCAGGCATAACCATTTCCGTGCCCTCTGGGAGCTCGACGACGCCCGTGACGTCCGTCGTGCGGAAATAGAACTGCGGGCGGTAGTTCGTGAAGAACGGCGTATGACGGCCGCCCTCATCCTTCGTCAGGACATAAACCTGAGCCTTGAACTTCGTGTGCGGATGAATGGAACCCGGCTTTGCGAGAACCTGGCCGCGCTCGATCTCCGTGCGATCAATACCGCGGAGCAGAGCACCGATGTTATCACCAGCAACCGCCTGATCGAGGGTCTTGCGGAACATCTCAATGCCCGTAACAACCGTCTGCTTCGGCTCGTCCTGGAGGCCGACGATCTCAACCGTGTCGTTCATGTTGAGTGCACCGCGCTCAACACGGCCCGTTGCGACCGTGCCACGGCCCGTGATCGTGAAGACATCCTCGACCGGCATCAGGAACGGCTTATCCGTGTCGCGCGTCGGCGTCGGGATGTACTCATCAACAGCGTCCATGAGCTCGAGGATCTTCTTCTTCTGCTCTTCGTCGCCTTCGAGGGCCTTCAGAGCGGAACCAGCGATGACCGGAATGTCGTCGCCCGGGAAGTCGTAGCTCGAGAGGAGCTCGCGGACTTCCATCTCGACGAGCTCGAGGAGCTCCGGATCATCCACCTGGTCAACCTTGTTCAGGAAGACAACGATTGCCGGAACACCGACCTGACGAGCGAGCAGGATGTGCTCACGCGTCTGCGGCATCGGGCCATCAGCAGCGGAAACAACGAGGATTGCGCCATCCATCTGCGCTGCGCCGGTGATCATGTTCTTGACGTGGTCAGCATGGCCCGGGCAGTCAACGTGTGCGTAGTGACGCTTCGTCGTCTCGTACTCGACATGTGCCGTGTTGATCGTGATACCGCGCTCGCGCTCCTCCGGAGCCTTATCGATATCCGCATAATCCTCGAACGAAGCCTTGCAGCCCGGAGTCTCCGAAAGGACCTTCGTGATTGCAGCCGTCAGCGTTGTCTTGCCGTGGTCAACGTGACCGATGGTACCGATGTTAACATGCGGTTTCGTTCTTTCAAACTTTTCCTTTGCCATTGTGAATGTTTCCTCCTTTATTCACCTTTGTTTTTGCTGACGATTTCATCAGCGATATTCTTAGGAACTTCATCATAGTAGGCAACTTCCATGCTGTAGTTCCCGCGGCCCTGAGTCTTGGAACGCAAATCCGTCGAATAGCCGAACATCTCGGAGAGCGGAACGAAGCCGTGGATAACCTGTACGCCGTTGCGCGGTTCCATACCTTCGATACGACCGCGGCGGGAGTTCAGGTCGCCGATGACGTCGCCCATATATTCCTCTGGTACCGTGACCTCGACTTTCACATACGGCTCGAGGAGAACCGGATTTGCCTTTTCTGCGCCGTTCTTGAACGCCATGGAACCGGCGACCTTGAACGCTGCCTCCGAGGAGTCGACCTCGTGGAACGAGCCGTCGTAAACCGTGACTTTGACGTCGACAACCGGATAACCGGCAACTACGCCGCTCTCCATTGCCTGCTTGACGCCGTCCTCGATCGGTTTGATGAATTCCTTCGGAATCGCACCGCCGACGACCTTGTTCTCGAAGGCAAAGCCCTCGCCGGCTTCCTGCGGCTCGAGCTTGAGCCAGCAGTGGCCGTACTGGCCGTGACCACCGGACTGGCGAACGAACTTGCCTTCCGCCTCGACGCTCTTGCGAATCGTCTCGCGGTAAGCAACCTGCGGCTCGCCGACCTTGCAAGCGACGTGGAACTCACGCTGCATGCGGTCGATGATGATCTGCAGATGGAGCTCGCCCATGCCGCTGATGATCGTCTGGCCCGTCTCTGCGTCCGTATGAACGCGGAACGTCGGATCCTCCTCTGCGAGTTTCTGCAGAGCAACGCCCATCTTCTCCTGGTCGTTCTTCGTCTCCGGCTCAACCGCGACGGAGATAACCGGATCCGGGAATTCCATGGACTCGAGGATGATCGGGTGCTCTTCATCGCAGAGCGTGTCGCCCGTCGTCGTGTCCTTGAGGCCGACGGCAGCAGCGATATCGCCGCTGTAGACCTTCTCGATCTCTTTGCGGTGGTTTGCGTGCATCTGCAGGATACGGCCGATGCGCTCTTTCTTGCCCTTCGTCGAGTTGTAGACGTAGGAACCGGAATCAAGCGTACCGGAGTAAACGCGGAAGAACGCGAGCTTGCCGACGAACGGATCCGTCATGATCTTGAACGCGAGGGCCGCAAACGGCTCCTCATCGCTCGACGGACGGTGATCCTCTTCGCCCGTCTCCGGGTTCACACCAGCGATCGGCGGGATATCCGTCGGAGCCGGCATGTAGTCGACAATGGCGTCGAGCAGCGGCTGAACGCCCTTGTTGCGGTAGGACGTACCGCAGGTAACCGGAACCATCTTGCAGGCAACCGTTGCCTTGCGGATGACGCGCTTGATGTCGGCTTCCGTGATCTCCTCGCCGCCGAGGTACTTCTCCATGAAGTCGTCATCCTGCTCTGCGCAAGCTTCGAGCATCTTCTCGCGATACTCTTCCGCCTTTGCTTTCATGTCGTCCGGAATCGCGGACTCATCCTCGACCTTGCCGAGGTCATCCTCGTACGTGATGGCCTCCATCTTGATCAGGTCGATGATGCCTTTGAAGTCGTCCTCTGCGCCGATCGGCAACTGGATGGCTACCGCGTTCGCGTTGAGGCGTTCCTTCATCATTTTGAGGACGTTGTAGAAATCAGCGCCCGTAATGTCCATCTTGTTGACATAAGCCATGCGCGGGACATTGTATTTCTCAGCCTGGCGCCAAACGGTCTCAGTCTGAGGCTCGACACCGCCGCGTGCGGTAAGAACCGTCACCGCGCCGTCGAGGACGCGCAGAGAGCGCTCAACCTCTACCGTGAAGTCAACGTGGCCCGGCGTATCGATGATGTTGATGCGATAGCCGTTCCAGTGGCAGGTCGTCGCAGCAGACGTAATCGTGATGCCGCGCTCCTGTTCCTGAACCATCCAGTCCATCGTCGCGGCACCATCGTGAACCTCGCCGATCTTGTGGTTGACACCCGTATAAAAAAGGATACGCTCCGTGGTTGTCGTCTTACCGGCATCGATGTGTGCCATGATACCGATATTACGAGTCTTTTCAAGGGAATACTCTCTTGGCACTTTACTATCGCTCCTTATATATAGAAGAGATTACCAGCGATAATGGGCAAATGCCTTGTTAGCCTCTGCCATCTTATGCGTATCTTCCTTTTTCTTGATTGCTGCGCCCGTATTGTTCGCGGCATCCATGAGCTCGCCCGAAAGGCGCTGATCCATGGTCTTCTCACCGCGGAGACGTGCGTAGTTGACGATCCAGCGGATGCCGAGCGTCATCCGGCGATCCGGACGAACCTCGATCGGCACCTGGTAGTTCGCACCGCCGACGCGGCGTGCACGGACCTCGAGCACCGGCATAACGTTCTTCAGAGCCGTCTCGAACACCTCGAGCGGATCCTTGCCGGTCTTTGCGCGGATCTCTTCAAACGCATCGTACACGACGCGCTGCGCCACGCTCTTCTTGCCGGAGAGCATGACCTTGTTGATGAATTTCGTAACCGTCTTGCTGTGGTACACCGGATCCGGCAGTACGTCACGCTTCGGTACGGAACCTTTTCTTGGCATTGTCTTACCTCCTTGTCATAATCTTTTTTCGCTTGTCAAAGCTTATTTTTTCTTGGCTTTCTTTGCGCCGTACTTGGAACGAGCCTGGCCACGATCCTGCACACCGGCAGTATCGAGCGAACCACGGATGATGTGGTAACGAACACCTGGCAGATCCTTGACACGACCACCGCGAATCAGAACAACACTGTGCTCCTGAAGATTATGACCAATGCCTGGGATGTATGCGGTAACCTCGATGCCGTTCGTCAGACGAACACGGGCAACCTTACGCAGTGCCGAATTCGGCTTCTTCGGCGTAGACGTGTACACACGCGTGCAAACGCCGCGCTTCTGCGGGGAATTCTTGAGTGCTGGTGCCTTGGATTTCTCCTTCATGCTCTTTCTGCTCTTACGAACCAACTGATTGATAGTAGGCATACATGCACCTCCTTCCTACTTATTGAAAATTTAGTATTTATGGAAACGCGGTTTTCCGCGCTTCTGACACATTTATTGGCGGAGCACTGCGGCTGCCGAGGCCTTTACCTCAATGCCGCAGGCCTTGCCGAGTTCCGCCATCGAGTCCACATGCTCGACGGGGATATCCTCAAGATCGCACGCGCGGAGCAGATCCTCCAGCACATGCGCATCGGCATCGTCCGCTACGAAAACCGCTGCAGCCCTGCTGCGCCGTACCGCTTTCATAGCCTGCTTGATGCCGGTCACCGTGTCCGCCTCTTTCAGTGAATCCAGAGTCATCGCTTTCACTCTCCTGTCTCACGAAAGCACCCGCTTCTCGCGGGCACCTCTATAATATAGCACCCTGCAAAATGCTTGTCAACACTTATTTTATGCGGAACTTGGTGTACACGCTATCTCGCGTATCATTTTATGAATTTTTTTCTTTTTTCGCGATAAATTCTCGCTTTTGCCCAAAAAAATTCCCCCTTGGACAAACCGACTGACGGCTTGCCCAAGGGGGAAATCCTATCTATCTCAGTGCCCCTTCATCCACGTCGGGATATCGAGGCCCCAATCGCTGACCTTCGGTGCTTCCGGCTGCTTCGGCGCTGCCTGCGCGGAACTGCCTGCAGCAGGGGCCTGCGGTGCCGCGGCGGCAGGGTTCGCGTTCTGCGCCGGGACACCGATGGTCTCCGGCTCGTCAAATCCCGTCGCAATGACCGTCACGCGCACGGTGTCTCCCATCGTGTTGTCGACTGCCGTGCCCCAGATGATGTTCGCCTGGCTGTCGACGAGTTCCTCGATGGTGTTGCCGGCCTCATTGACCTCGACCATGCTGAGGTTATCCTCTGCACCGGTCACGTTAAGCAGCACGCCGCGCGCGCCGTTGATGCTCGTCTCGAGCAGCGGCGACTCGATCGCGGCTTTCGTCGCCTCCACCGCCGCGTTCTCGCCGCTGGCCTCGCCAATCCCCATCAGTGCCGAGCCGGCATTGCTCATGATGCTCTTGACATCGGCGAAGTCGAGGTTGATGAGCCCCGGCTGTGAGATCAGGTCGGAGATGCCCTGTACGCCCTGACGCAGGACGTCATCGGCCACCTTGAAGGCCTCGCGCATCGGCGTGTTCTTGCCGACGACCTGCAGCAGGCGGTCGTTCGGGATCGTGATGATGGTATCGACATGCTGCTTGAGGTTTGTGACGCCGAGCTCCGCGTTGCGCTGGCGGCGCGTCCCCTCGAACTTGAACGGCTTCGTCACGACGCCGACCGTCAGCGCGCCGATTTCACGCGCACACTCCGCGACAACCGGCGACGCGCCGGTGCCCGTGCCGCCGCCCATACCGCCGGTCACGAAGACCATGTCGGCGCCGCGCAGCGCCTCGAGGATATCGTCGCGGCTCTCCTCGGCCGCCTTCTGGCCGATCTCCGGCTTCGCGCCGGCGCCGAGCCCGCGCGTCAGCTTATCGCCAATGCGGATGCGCTTCGGGGCCTTGGACTTCAACAAAGCCTGTGCATCCGTGTTGACCGCGATAAATTCGACCCCTCTAAGGCCAAAGTCAATCATGCTGTCGACGGCGTTACTGCCGCCGCCGCCAACGCCGATAACCTTGATTTTTGCGAGCTGGTCGAGCCCGTTATCATCCAATTCTATCACTCTGTAGACCCCCATGACGATCGATATTGCTGAAGTGCCAGACTATCTTCCGCCCTTCCCGCTTTCGCACGAACCGGCGTTTTCCGCGGACACAATCATAACGTATAAATATACCTTTATAATTTTAGCATTTCTGCGTCAAAAATGCCACACTTTTCTTTTGTTTTTCCGAATGTTTCGTGAATTTTCTTATTGTGCCCGATCCGGCTTGTCCTCCTCTATGTCCGCCGGCATATCCTTTAGGCGGATAAACGGCGCCTTATACCGGAAATCGACAAACTCGATCGGGTGCAGGCTACTCGGCAGTGCGTCGAGGAAGTCCTGTGTCTGCTGCGCCTTAACATCGAGGTCCTCGAGTGGGCCGAGGCGGATCTGCACGGAGCTGTTCGTATAGATCGTGATATCCCCATTTGCCTCGACGTGAACCTCCGAGAGCTGCGAAAGGGCCGCATCATCGAGCTGCTGCAGGAAATAGAGAATCCTGGTCACGACCTCGTTGCCGTTGTCATCTCCGATATAGACGCCCGGCACGGTCGTTCCGGTGATGACGGGGATCGGCAGCTGGTGCAGGGTCCGATAGACCGAAAGGACCTTGCCCTGACGGTCGAGGTCGAGATAGCCATAATCCCCGGCGGCAGTCGCAATGGGGCGACGCTCCGTGATGGCGATCTGCAGCGTATCCGGCATCCTGCGCCGGACCTCCGCGGACTCGATGCGCAGGTCGCTGGTCAGATGCCGCATCACCTCATCCGTTTGGATGGAGAGGAGCGGCATGCCTTTCTCCAGTTGCGCGATGTTCTCAATCTCGCTCACCGGCAGGGTCGCATTGCCGGAAACCTCCACGTGCTGCAGCGTAAAGAGTGGCGAGTAGATGACAAAGGACAGCACGAGGCCGCAGAGAATCAGATAGAGCAGGCCCTTTAGCAGGCGGCGCGGACTGCGGCGTCTACGCTTTGTCTGCGCCGCATCGGCGCTCCCTTTTGGCTCAATCCTCCTGTTCTCCTCGTTTCCATCGGCCATCATCATCCCTCCTCTGCAGCGGTTTTCCCGCGCGAAACGGCACGGTAAAAGGGTTATGCCTCAAAGCCGGCCATCTGCAGGATACGCGCGCACAGCTCCGGGAACTCCACGCCCATCGCGCGGCCAGCGTCCGGCACGAGCGAGAGCTCCGTCATGCCCGGCACCGAATTGACTTCGATGACGTAGGGCGTGCCGTCCTCGCCGAGCATCATGTCGACGCGGGCGACGCCGCGGCAGCCGCAGGCCGTAAAAGTCTTCACGGCAAGCTCCTGGATTTCCTTCGTCTTTGCTTCGGAAACGCGTGCCGGAATGATATGGTGGGATGCGCCCTTCGTGTATTTGCTCTCGTAGTCATAGCGTCCCGACTCCGTCGTGATCTCAATGATCGGGAAGGCCTCTTTGCTCTCCTCATCGCCCCAGACCGCAACCGTGAGTTCCTTGCCGCGGATGAACTGCTCGACGAGCACCTCCTCGTCATAGGAGAACGCCTCTTTCAACGCCTTGGCGAGATCCTCGGTGTTATCGACGATGTAGACACCGATGGAGGAACCCTGTGACGCCGCCTTGACGACGACCGGCAGCGAAAATTCCTTTTCGATCTCTGCAGGGAGGCTGTCCTTCAGCTCGAAGCGGTGGTAGGTGTGCGCTTTCGGTGTCGAAATGCCCTCCGCCTCGAAGACGCGTTTTGAAGCGGCCTTATCCATCGTGACCGCCGAAGCGAGAACGCCGGAACCCGTGTATGGGATGCCGAGCATCTCGAGCGTGCCCTGCAGGATGCCGTCCTCGCCGAACTTGCCGTGCAGCGCGTTGAAGACGATGGCCGGCTTCACCTGACGGATTTCCTCGGCGAAGGTTTCCGGATGCAGTTCCATCCCGACCGCATGGTACCCCTTGGACTGGAGGGCTTTCAGCACGGCACTGCCAGTCTGACGGGAAATCGCGGCCTCGGTCGAGGTGCCGCCCATGATGACGACGATCTTATCTTGCTTCATGATGTTCTCCTTTTTATCTTGCGGATTTCTTCGCGCATGCGTGCCCATTTTCGCTCACAGCAGCGCGGCGAGCTCCCGCGACGTCTTGTAGATATCACCGGCGCCCATCGTGATGACGAGGTCGCCCGGCTCTAGCCTGTCCTTGAGATAGCCCGCGATCTTCTCGCGGTCGCGGATATAGTCCACATCCTGTCCGGTCTGCTTTTCGACCTCTTTCAGGATGGTCTCGCCGCTGATGCCGGGGATCGGCGCCTCACCGGCCGAATAGATATCCGTCAGGACGAGTTTGTCCGCCGCGGTGAACGCCTTGCCGAACTCCTCGTGCAGGAGCTGCGTGCGGCTGTAACGATGCGGCTGGAAGACGCAGATCAGGCGGTGCGGATTCGTCTGGCGCGCCGCCTTCAGCGTTGCGGCGATTTCCGTCGGGTGATGGCCGTAGTCGTCGACAATCCAAACGCCGCCCTTGCGCGCGATGGTCTGGAAGCGGCGTTTCGCACCGTGGAATGCCGCGAGGCCCTCGGCGATTTTCTCGAAGGGGATGCCGATGGTGAGTCCCGTCACAATGCAGGCCATCGCATCGAGAACGTTGTGGCGTCCCGGGATGTTGAGCTCGATATGCCCGAGCTTCTCCTCACCGTGGAACACGTCGAAGCGGATGCCCGCTTCGTGCGTCACGATGTTCTTGGCATTATAATCCGCCGGGTGCTCGATGCCATAGGAATAGACCTTGCGCGTCGTCTTCTGTGCGATATGGCGGAGGTTCTCGTTCTCAAAGCAAAGAACCGCATAACCGCCGCGGTCCGCTGTGTTCTCGATGAACTGCGTGAACGCCTTGACGATGTTCTCCATCGTGCCGTAATGATCCATATGATCGTCCTCGACGTTCGTGACGACGGCAATCGTCGGATGAAGCTTCAGGAACGAGCCATCGCTCTCATCGGCCTCGGAGACGAGGTACTCGCCTTTGCCGAGCACGGCATTCGTACCGAGATCCGGCACCTCGCCGCCGACGATGATGGTCGGGGAGATCCCCGCGTGATGGAGCGTGACGCCGAGCATGGAGGTCGTCGTCGTCTTGCCGTGTGAGCCGGCGACGGCGATACCCTTGTATTCGTTGACAAGCGCCGCGTTGATATCGGAGCGGTGCAGCTTTTTGATGCCGAGATCGCGCGCCGCAAGAACCTCGGGATTGTCAAACGGGATCGCCGTCGATACGACGATGGCGTCCGCGCCGCGCACGTTCTCCGCGCGCTGTCCGCCGAGGTAGATTTTCGCGCCGAGCTCACGCAGCTTGGCGATGATCTCGGAATCCCCGCGATCCGAGCCCGATACGTCATAGCCGCGTTCCGTGAGGATGCGCGCGAGCGGGCTCATGCCCGCGCCGCCGATACCAACGAAATGAATCTTCCGGAGCCCCGCAAGCCCCTTGAGTTCTTTGAACACTTTTCTCACCCTTATTCCAAAATCTTATTTTCTTGCAATCGAAAGGACCATATCCGCGATGTCCGCCGCAGCCTGTGGCCGGCCGAGCCTGTGGCTTGCCTCCGCCATGGACCTTAGCTTCAGCGGCTCGCTCAGGAGCTCGGTCAGCACGGAACCCAAGGACTCCGGCGTCAGCTCCTGATTCAGGATAACGCGTGCCGCGCCGGCCGCCTCGAGCGCCCGTGCATTGTGTTCCTGATGGTTCTCCGCCGCGTACGGATACGGGATCAGGATGGCCGGAATGCCGCGCGCCGTAAGCTCTGCCAGCCCCGTCGCACCGGCGCGGAAAATCGCCAAATCCGTCATCGCCATGGCCTCCGGCATATTGTAGAGGTACGGAACGATCTTGATGTGCTTCGCGCGGTCCGGCTCAAAGCCAGCCGCAAGTGCGCGCCGCAGAATGTCCTCGTACTCCGCCTTGCCCGTGACATGCAGGTACTGCACCTGCGGATGCTTCATCGCCTCGACGAGCACCGGGATCACCGCGCGGTTGATGGCGAGCGCCCCGCGGCTGCCGCCCGAAATCAGGACCGTCTGCTTGGCGGGGTCAAAGCCGAACGCGCGCGCTCCATCCTCCCGGCGCGCCGACAGCACCTCGCTGCGGATCGGGTTCCCCGTATAGGATACCTTCTCGCGCGGGAAGTGCGCCATGGCCTCCGGTGTGCCGACCGCAATCTTCGTCACAAATCTCGACAGGATCTTGTTCGTGATGCCAGGCACGACGTTCTGCTCCTGGATCAGCGTCGGCACGTGCATCAGGCTCGACGCGAGCAGGATAGGGCCGCAGACGTAGCCGCCCGTCCCGATGGCGACGTCCGGATGAAAGCGCTGCACGATGCGCATGGCCTTCAGCACGCCGGCCATCGCCTTGCCTGCGCGCAGGATATTGTCCGGCGTCAGATGGCGTTCAAATCCCTGGATGTTCACCGTCTCGAACGGCAGGTGCTCCTTCGGGATGATGTCGGCTTCGAGACCTTTCGACGTGCCGACGTAGAGGAAATTCGCGTCCGGCACGCGCTGCTGTATGGTTCGTATGATCGTGATGGCCGGGTAGATATGTCCGCCCGTTCCGCCACCGGATACAATGATATTCAAGATACTGCCCTCATTTCAACGCGTTTACGAGACGCTTGAAATCCCGTCCACGCTCCGCCATATTCTCGTACATATCGAAGCTCGCGCACGCCGGCGAAAGCAGAACCGTCGATCCAGGCTTCGCCAGATGATACGCAAGTTCCACCGCGCGCGGCATCGAGTAGCCCGCCGCAAAGATCTGCTCCTCCGGGAAACCGGTCTCGACGGCAGCATTGCGGAACCGCATCGCCGCGTCGCCGATCAGCACGAGCGCGTCGACGCGCTCCTTGACGAGCTTCATGAAATCCGTGAGGTCCGTCATCTTATCGTCGCCGCCCGCGAGCAGGACAATATGCCCCGGAAACGTCAGCAGCGCCTTGATGGCCGAGTCCGTATTCGTGGCTTTCGAATCGTTGTAATAAGCAACGTCATGGAGCGTGCGCACGAATTCGATGCGGTGCTCGACGCCGCGGAAGGACTTCAGCACCTTCGTCATCGCCTGCGTCTCCGCGCCGCCGAGGAAGGCCATTGCCGAGGCCGCGAGGGCATTCTCGACGTTGTGCATCCCCTTGATGCCGAGCTCGCTTACAGTGCAGAGCGGGTAGTCCTGCCCATCCCAGCGGATCACGAGCCGGTCTCCCTTCAGGAACGCGCCCTCCTCGAGCTCCTCGCGCCGGCTGAAAAAACAGATGCGCGAAGAAGCGCGCTCAGCCATGCCCCGCGTGCGCGGGTCGTCCGCGTTCAGCACGAGGTAGTCGGTCGGCGTCTGCTCCGCGAAAATCTTTTCCTTCATCGCCTGGTAAACCTCCATCGAGCCATGCCGGAGGATATGATCCGGCGTCACGTTGAGCACCGCGGCGATATGCGGGTGAAAATGCTTCGTTGCCTCCATCTGGAAGCTCGAGATCTCCGCAGCGATGCAGCCATTGGGGCCGACGCGCAGAACCTCTTTCGATAGAGGAACGCCGATGTTGCCGCCGAGTCCCGTCTTTTCCTTGCCGTAGACCGTCTGCATGAGCAGCGAAAGCAGCGTCGTGGTCGTCGTTTTGCCATTCGTCCCTGTGACGGCGAGAATGGGCGACTCCGCCATCTCCTGCGCGAGCTCCACCTCCGTCAGCACGCGAATGCCGCGCTTCATCGCCGACTGGATCAACGGAATCTTCACGGGAACCGCCGGCGACAGAATGACCGCATCGACCCCGTTCAGGAGCGCCTCGCTCTGCGGCCCGAATACGAGCTCAACGCCGAGCGCGCGAAGCGGCGCAAAATCCGCCTGGATCTCCTTTTCCTGTTTCGCGTCACTTAGCACGACATCGGCGCCGAATTTGCACGCGAGCTCCGCCGCCGCAAAGCCGCTGATCCCGGCACCGACGACGAGAATTTTCCGATCCGACCAATTCATTCGCATAAAGAACTGCCTCCCCAAAGAATCCGTTTACGCTGTGAGCATCCAAAGTCCGGCCATGCTCGCGAGGAACCCGACAAACCAGAACGTCAGCACGACGCGCCACTCCGACCAGCCGCCGAGCTCAAAATGGTGATGGATCGGGCTCATGCGGAATACGCGTTTCCCTGTCGTCTGGAACGAAATGACCTGGATGATGACGGAAAGCGCCTCACAGACAAAGATGAAGCCGATGACCGCCAGCAGGATTTCCGTATGCGTGATGATGCCGACGGCCGCAAACGCGCCGCCGAGCGCGAGCGAGCCCGTATCTCCCATGAAGATGCGTGCCGGGTGGCGGTTGAACTTCAAGAAGCCGAGGCACGCGCCGACGACCGCCGTGCAGAACACGGCGAGCGCCGGATGCCCGGTCAGCAGGCAGACGACCGCGTAGGCGGAAAACGCGATGGCGACCGTACCGGAGGCGAGGCCGTCGAGACCGTCGGTCAGATTGACCGCATTCGACCCGCCGACGAGCACGAAGACGACGAGCAGATAATAGCCCCAGCCGATATCCCAATTCGTATCGAGCACCGGGATCCAGATGGTCGTGTCGATACCGAGCATCCGCGTGCCGATGTAGATAGTGACGAGCGCGATAAAAAGCTGCCCCAGCAGCTTTTGCCTTGCCTTCAGACCGAGGTTGCGCTTTTTCACGACTTTGATGTAGTCGTCCAGGAAGCCGAGCAGAAAATGCCCGAGCAGGATGAACAGCGCGAGCAGGATCTCGGTGCTCAGCGGCGCGAACAGCACGGTCGCGAGCACGATGGCGAGCACGATCATGATGCCGCCCATCGTCGGCGTGCCGCTTTTTGCCTGATGGCTTTTCGGCCCCTCCTCGCGGATACTCTGCCCGAACTTCAGCTTATGCAGGAACGGAATAAAGAACGGTCCGGTGATCAGGACGACAAAAGCCGCCACGAGCGCCGCGTATAGCAAATTCTGCAAGATAAACGTCTCCCATTTGTTGATAGAACGAATTTCCGTGGATCAAAGCAGATCGATGATCTTCTCCATCTGCATGCCGCGCGAGCCCTTGAACAGGATGGTGTCGCCCGGCTGCAGGATTTCGTGCAGGCGCTCGCCCGCGTCCTCGTGGCTCTCGCAGACGCAGACGATCGGCACACCGCCATCGCGCGCACCGCACGCAATCTGCTTTGCCATCTCGCCGCGCGTCAGCACCGCGTCAAAATGAGCCTCTGCAAGTTCCTGGCCGACCTTGTAATGCGCGTCCTTCGAAACCTTGCCGAGCTCGAGCATATCGCCCATCACGGCGATCTTGCGGCCTTTGACGAGTTCAGCCATCGTATCGATGGCCGCCTTCATCGACATCGGGCTCGCGTTGTACGCATCGTTGATGACGTGCCAGTCCTTGACCTTCTCGACCTCAAAGCGCATTTTCGTCGCCTCGAGATGCGAAAGACCGAGGCGGATCTCATCGGGCGTCAAGCCGAGTGCGAAGCCTGCGGCAATCGCCGCGAGCGCGTTGTAGACATTGTGGCGGCCGACCATCGCAATTGTGTAGTTCTGCGTATTCCCGCCGTACGTCACGGAGAATACCGTATGCGCGCCGTCCTCCGTCGTGTGGAGATGCCCGCCGCGCACATCGGCCTCCTGCTCGATGCCGAACGTCAGCACGCGGACGCCGGGCTTCGCTGCCCCGCGCATGCCCGCGACGTAGGGATTGTCCGCGTTCAGGATCACGGTGCCGCCTGGCTTTATCGCCTGCACGAGCTCGCACTTCGCCTTGGCGATGTTCTCCAGGGAGCCGAGAAGCTCCATATGTGTCTCGCCGACATTCGTGACGATGCCGATCTCCGGATCCGCGAGCGGCGCCATGGCTTCGATCTGATGAAAGCCGCGCATGCCGATCTCGACGACCGCCGCCCAATGCTCTTTTCGAAGGCCAAGCAGGGTCAGCGGCAGGCCGATTTCGTTGTTGAAGTTCGCCTGCGTCTTGAGCACGCTGCCCTTCGCCGAGAGCACGGCCGCCGTCAGGTCCTTCGTCGTCGTCTTGCCGTTCGAGCCCGTGATCGCGATGACCGGGATGTCGAATTTCTCGCGCCAGAGATGCCCGATGCCCTGATAGGCCGCCAGCGTGTCCTTTACCGTAAACACGTCGGCGTTCTCGATGGCCGCGTATTTGCTCTCGGGGCAGGTCTCGCTGACGATGACGCCCGATGCACCCTTGGCCACCGCCTCCGCCGCGAAATCCTCGCCGTTGAAGCGCTCGCCCTTGAGCGCGAGGAAAAGCACACCCGGCTGGATCTTGCGCGTATCGGTCACAACGTCCGTGAAGGCCGTGATGGCCGGCGTCGCCTTGGCCGCCTTCGCCTTGGTGGCGACGAGAATCTCACGTACCGTAAATGCTGGCATCAGGCTTCCTCCTTCTTTCCCGCGCCGAGCTTTGCCTGGACGGCCGCCCGCGCTTCCTCTTTATCGTCAAAATGAATGGTTTTATCCGCGAGAATCTGATAGTTCTCATGTCCCTTGCCGAGGATCACGACGATGTCGTCCTTCTGCGCGAGCTCAACCGCGCGGTAAATCGCCTCGCGGCGATCGACGATCTTCTCATGATGCTTGCTGCCGATGGTCTCCTCGACGCCCTTCTCGACCTCGTCAAGAATCACGGCCGGATCTTCAGAGCGCGGGTTGTCCGAGGTCGCGATCACGATATCCGCGAGCCTGCCCGCAATCCGCCCCATGATGGGCCGCTTGGTCTTGTCGCGGTCGCCACCGCAGCCGAACACCGCGAGAATACGGCGTTTCGCGATTTTCCGCGCGGTCTCAAGCACGTTCTCGACGCCGTCCGGCGTATGTGCGTAGTCGACAATGATGGAGAAATCCTGCCCGGCTTTGACGAGTTCAAAGCGCCCCGGCACGGCCGTAAACGCCTCGAGCGTCTTTCGGATGATCTGTGCGGGGACGTGCTCCGCCAGCGCTGCGCCGACCGCCGACATGACATTGTAAACGTTGAAGATGCCCGTGATATGGAGCTGCAGCGGCATCTTGCCAAAAGACGCGCATGCGAGGGTGAAACGCGCGCCGTCCGCGCGCACGTCGACATCGACCGCGCGCAGGTCCGCCTCGCGGTCCATCGCATAAGTCAGATGCGCGCATTTCGCGTGATCGAGCATCGTCTGCCCCGCCGCGTCGTCGATGTTGACGACGGCCGTCTTGCCCTGCTTCTTGCCGGGACGGCAGACCGCATCAAAGAGCTTCGCCTTCGCGAGCTTGTAGTTTTCCATCGTCTTATGATAGTCGAGGTGATCCTGCGTGAGGTTCGTGAACACGGCCGTGTCGAACTCGATGCCCGCCACGCGGTTCTGGTCGAGCGCATGACTCGAGACCTCCATGACGACGTAATCCATGCCCGCATCGCGCATTTTCGCAAGAGTCTCCTGCAGGATGACGACATCCGGCGTCGTGTTGTGAATGGGGTAATGCTCCTCCTCGATCAGGATCTGAATGGTTCCGATCAGACCGACTTTATAGCCGGCATTCCGCAGGATGGCGCGCGTGATATAGCTCGTCGTCGTCTTGCCGTTCGTCCCCGTGATGCCGATGATGCGCATGGACTCTGCCGGGTAATCATAGAAATACGGCACCATGGCGTCGAGCGCAGACCGGAGTTCCGGTACCTCGAGTACGGCAATCCCGTCCGGCACCGCGACGCCCTTCCGCGCGGTGAGGATGGCTTTCGCACCGGATTCCACGGCCTTCCCGATAAAGCTGTGCCCGTCGACATGGACGCCCGGGATGCAGACGAAGAGCGTGCCCTGCTGTACCTTGCGGGAGTCATGCTCGATGCCCGTGATCTCGGTCTTGCCGTCGCCGCGCAGCACCGCGCCCGGAATCTTTGCGGCCAAATCCTCTAATGTTTTCATGGAATATCCTCCTCTATGCGGTCCCGGCTTCGCGCGGAACCTTCCCTATTATAAACCGTATAGCAAAAAAAGCATAGCCCCCATAACGCAAAATAAGGAAAGAGCCCTGCCTTTGCGGCCTCTTTCCCATACTCTGTATTAAGGATTCCCAGCGTCATGTGCGAAATAGGTTTTTTTCGGCACCTGCATGCCGAGCTGATCCTGCGCGATCGACTTGATGCGCTCCGGCGATTTCATCTGCGCGATCTCGATGCGCAGCCGCGCGTTCTCGCGCTCCACGTCTTCCGCCTGCTTCTGCACGGCGATCAGTTTGTAGCCGCGGCTCGCGCTGATGCCGCTCTGGATGGTCACCGCCATCGCAAGCGCGGCGGCCACGAGGAAAAGCGTCCGACAGTGCGAGCGGAACCTCGTGTTTAACACCGTGCGATAAAGGGGTTCTTTGGACTTTTCCCGCAGGAGCTTCCGTTCCTCCTGTTCCCTGGACAGGGGTTCTTCCTGTCTGGCAAGCATCAGTCCTTCCCCCTTTCTTTTTCTTCATAGGGCGGCAGCTTTTCCGCGAGGCGGAGCTTCGCGCTCTTCGCGCGCGAGTTCGCCGCGAGCTCTGCTTTCGACGCTTTACGCGCCTTGCCGAGCAGCCGGATTTCCGGGTGATGGTGGCAGACGCAGACCGGCAGTTCCGGCGGACAGATGCAGCCGCGCGCCATCTCGCGCAGGGTACGCTTCGCGATGCGATCCTCCAGCGAGTGGAACGTCAGGATCGCGATGCGCCCGCCCGGCTTCAGATGCTGAACCGCCGTGCGGAATGCCTGCTCGAGAATGCCGAGTTCGTCGTTGACCTCAATGCGGATGGCCTGAAACACGCGCTTGGCCGGATGCCCGTTCTCCGCGCGGCGCACGGCTTTCGGCACGGCCTTGCAGATGACGTCGACGAGCTCGCCCGTCGTCGCGATGGGCTTTTTGGCCCGCTCCGCCACGATGAAGGCCGCGATGCGTTTTGCCCATCGCTCCTCCCCGTAATCGCGGAAAATGCGGCATAGATCCTGTTCGCTGTAAGTATTCACGACGTCAAAGGCGGAAAGGTCGGCCTCCGGATCCATGCGCATATCGAGCTTTGCATCGTGCATATAGGAAAAGCCGCGCTCCGCCGTATCGATCTGGTGGGAGCTGACGCCGAGGTCAAACAGCACGCCGTCCACCTTCTCCGCGTCCTCCTCCGCGAGAATCGTCTCGAGATGGCGGAAATTATCGTGCACGATGTCGACCCGGCAGCGGGCGTCCTTCAGGCGCTCGCGCGCTGCCGCAATGGCCTCCTCGTCCTGATCGATGCCGATGAGGCGTCCATCCTCATGCAGGAGCTCCGTGATGCGGTGCGAGTGCCCCGCGCCGCCGAGGGTGCAGTCCACATACGTACCGTCCGGACTCGTCACGAGCCCCTGCACGGTTTCCTCGAGCATCACACTGACGTGATGAAATTCCATCGGTGGACTGCCCCCTTTCTGCCTTCCCCATAACCGGCTTAAATACCGAGTTCCGAAAGCGACGCCGCGATGGCCGTGACGTCCGGTTCGACCTCCTCGCTGTAGCGGTTCCACTGCTCCCTGCTCCATACCTCGATGCGGTTGTCCGTACCGGTCAGCACGACGTCCTGCCGCAGCGCGATGTTCGCGTACGCGCGCAGATTCGCGGGGATCAGGAAACGGCCCTGCTTATCGCATTCCAGTGTCCGCGCTCCCGAAAAGAAGAACCGCACGATGGCGCGCGCCTCGGGCTTTGCGAGCGGCAAAGCTCGCAGTTTCTCCGCGAGCGCCTCCCACTCGGCCTGCGCATACAGGAAGAGACAGGTATCCAATCCCTTGGTCAAGATGAAGGATACACCGAGTTCCGCGCGGAAATCCGCGGGGAGAATCACGCGCCCCTTTGCATCAATCGCGTGCACGTATTCGCCCATGAACATCCTTCATCACCACCTTTTTGGCAAATTGTGACACAATCCCCCACAATTCACCACTTACCCTATTCTTTTTATAGCAGAAAATTCCTCTTTTTGCAAGGAAATCTCGGAAATATTTTGCCTTTGCAAAAAAACAAGCAGGACAAAACCGACAAAGCATCATGCGATACACAAAGAAGGGCAGCACCCGATGAAGGTGCTGCCCTCCTTGTGTATTCCGATTCACGTTCTGCCACGCAGCGGATGATAGTGAATGGCATGACGTTCTCCATGCCCAAACGCTTCATTCACTCATGATTCCTGTCCGGCGAACTGTGTCTCGTAGAGGGCGCGGTAGCGGCCATTCTGCTGCAGGAGTTCTTCGTGGCGTCCGTGCTCGACGATGCGGCCCTGGTCCATGACGATGATCTCATCGGCATCGCGAATGGTCGAGAGGCGATGCGCGATGATCAGGCAGGTGCGGTCGTGCATGAGGCGCGCCATGGCGTCCTGGATGCTCGCCTCCGTGCGCGTATCGACATTTGAGGTCGCCTCATCCAAAATCAGGATGCGCGGTGAGGCGAGACAGGCGCGCGCAATGGCGAGGAGCTGGCGCTGACCAGCAGACAGCCCTGCTCCCGCCCCCTGAAGGACCGTGTCGTATTGCTGCGGCAAGTGCTGGATAAAGGCATCGGCATGCGCAAACTCCGCCGCCCTCTGCACCTCATCCAAAGTCGCTCCGGGCTTGGCATAAGCGATGTTGTAGCGGACGGTATCGGAAAACAGCACGGTATCCTGCAAGACGATGCCGACGAGCTTGCGCAGGCTCACCGGTGCATACGTGCGGATATCCTGGCCGTCGAGCAGGATCCGCCCCTCGTCGATCTCGTAGAAGCGCATCAGCAGGTTGACAATGGTCGTCTTGCCGGAGCCCGTCGCGCCGACGAGCGCGATCTTGCGCCCCGCCCCGATCCTGAGGCTAAAGTCGTCGATGACGCGCTTCTCGGGCACATACGAGAAGCTCACATGGCGAAACTCGATATCGCCATGCACCACATCTGGCACCTCGCGCCCCTGCCGCCGCTCGCCCGGCTCGTCGAGCACAGAAAAGATGCGCTCTGCGCCCGCGAGAGCCGTCTCGATCTGGCCGTAGAGCTGTGCCATCTCGTTGATGGGCCGCGAGAACTGCTTCGAATAGATCGTGAAGGCAGAGATGACGCCGACCGTGATCCATCCTCGGAGGGCAAAATAGGCGCCAAAGACCGATACGATGACAAAGGAAAAATTCGAGATCGTGTTCATGACGGGCCCCATCGAGGAGCCGATGCTCTCCGCACGGATGCCGGTCTTCGTCAGGCTGTCTGCCGTCTGCACGAAATCTGCCGTGACCTTAGCCTCGCGCGCATAGGCCTTGACCGTGCGCACAGCCATGACCTCTTCCTCGACCATGCTGTTGAGCCGACCGAGCAGTTCCTGGCGCTCGCGGAAGTAACGGCCCATCTTCGCGGCGATGTACTTCGTCATCAGGACCGTCACGACAGCTGTCAGCCAGGTCAGTGCCGTCAGCGGCACGCTGAAGGAGAGCATGACGGCCGTCGTGCCGATGATGGACAGGAGACCGGCAAACATCGTGCCGAGCGACGTCGAGATGACCGTCGCGATGTTGTCGGCATCGTTCGTCATGCGGCTCATGAGGTCGCCGTGCGGATGGCGGTCAAGGTAAACGAGCGGCAGCCCGTTGATCTTCTCGAAGAGGTCCTTGCGCAGGCGCCGGATGATGCTCTGGCTCAGCCTTGCGCTCAGGCGCCCCTGAAAGAAGAGCAACACGGCGTAGAGCGCAAAGGCCCCGAACATCCAGAGCAGGATATCCGGCACCTTCTCGTACGCGGCGGCCGTGATCGCATCGATGGCCCAGCTCATGAAGACCGGTGCACTGACCCCGGCCGCCACGCTGACCGCGACGATGAGCGTCAGGAGCGCGACACGCCACTGTTCCGCCCGGAAGTAATGCAGCAGCCGCAGGCAGGTTGCCTTGCGGTGCATGGCATGCTCAACCGGTGCCTGCATGTGGCGGCGGGGTCCGATGAGCGGTGCAGCTCCTTTTTTAGCCATGTACATTCTCCTTCCCCGGCTCGCCCGTCCGGAACTGTGAAGCGCAGATTTCCCGGTAGATGCCAGAAGTTGCGAGAAGCTCTTCATGCGTGCCGCAGGCGACCAGCCTGCCGCCGTCGAGCACGGCGATGCGGTCGGCATGACGCGCCGTCGCGACGCGCTGCGCGACAATGATCTTCGTGAGCTCACGCCCTTCGCGGTGCAGGTCCTGTGTATAGCCGTCAAGCGCTGCGTAGAAGGCGGACTCTGTCCGGAGATCCAGTGCGCTCGTGCTGTCGTCGAGCAGCAGGATCTCCGGCTTGCGGATGAGCGCACGCGCGAGCGCGAGCCGCTGGCGCTGGCCGCCCGATAGGCTCATGCCGCCCTCCGTCACCTCCGTCGCATAGCCTTCCGGCTGCTGCTCGATGAAATCCACCGCCTGCGCAATCTCCGCTGCCCTGCGGATTTCCTCCTCTGATGCTGCATCTATGCCCCAAGCGATATTCTCCCCGATCGTCATCGAGAAGAGCTCCGTCTTCTGCAGGACCACGGCCATCTTCTCGCGCAAGGTGCGCAGCGCATACGTGCGGACATCGCGGCCATCAATGAAGACATTGCCAGCCGTCACATCGTAGAAGCGCGGCAGCAGATGGATGAGCGTGCTCTTGCCGGATCCCGTCGAGCCGACGATGGCCAGCGTCTCGCCACGCGCTACAGACAGCGAAATATCGGTCAATACATTCTCCTGCTGACCGGGATAGCGGAAGGAGACGTGTTGCAGCACAACGGCTGCCCTGACCTCCTTGCCATCCGCAAAGCACACGCCGTATGCGCCATCGCGAATGACAGGCTTCGTCTCCAGCACTTCTTCCAGCCTCCGCTTCGACGTCATGCCGCGCGCAAAGATCTGCAGGATCATGGCAAACATCAGGATGCCGTTGAGGATCAGCACGACGTACGTCAGCGCAGCCATGACAGTTCCCGGCCCGATCATGGCGGACTGCACATCGAAGGAGCCGATGTAGATGACCGCAATCAGCGCGATGTTCAAGACGATGTTGACGAGCGGCAGCAGGCAGGCGATGAGCAAGAGGACGCGCAGCTGCGCCGCCGCGAGGTCTTCATTGGCCGCGCCGAAGCGCTCATTCTCGCGCGCCTCCTGCCCGTATCCCTTGATGACG
>JALFBM010000035.1 GCA_022773425.1 Selenomonadaceae bacterium | reverse complement strand
TTAATTATACTAAATTGGTGCAGTTCATGCTATTTATTTTGCTACAAACATAGATTTCACAAGGCTTTACGGGTGCTCAGCACCTGCGAAGTTTGAGATACGAAATATATTATACTCGCTTTTTGTCTGTTTGACAAATCGGAAAAAACGATTGTATTATGACAGAAAGTAGAGTACAATAAAGCCGTTGACAGACAGAAGCCGTGTTGTTTTGCGCCGGATAGAAGGAACCGGCGCATGTCGGGGGAGCACTTGCTCCCAAGGAATGGATGGGTTGTGTTATGAGAAGAGAATTTTGGCTGAGTGCCGCGGAAGCGGACCAGCTGGCTGCGCGTCAGGAGACGCCGTTCCTCGTCGCCTCGGTGGATCGGGTCGAGGAGAACTATCGTTTTCTGCGCCGGCACCTGCCGCATGCGGGTGTGTACTACGCCATCAAGGCGAATCCGGAGCCAGCGGTGCTGCGCCGCATGGCGGCGCTCGGCACGCATTTCGATGTGGCGTCGGCGGGCGAGATGGAAATGCTCGCGCGCGAGGGTGTCACAGGCGACCGGATGATTTACGCGAATACGGTCAAAGATTTCCGCGGACTGCGGATGGCCCGGAACATCGGCCTGCACCGCATGACCTTCGACGCGGTCAGTGAGATCGGCAAGATGGCAGACTATGTGCCGGGAGCCGATGTCCTCGTCCGGATTTGCGTGAAGAACAACAAAGCGCTCGTCGACCTCAATACGAAATTCGGCGCGGCGCCGGAGGATGCCCTGCCACTGCTGCGGCAGGCGCGGGATGCCGGCCTGCACCCGGTCGGTATCTGTTTTCACGTCGGCAGCCAATCCCTTTCCGCGGCGGCTTATGGGGAGGCGTTGCTGCTCGCGCGCGCGCTGTTCGATCAGGCGGAACGCGAGGGCCTGCATCTCACGGATCTCGACATCGGCGGTGGATTCCCGGTGCCGGATGCAGAGGGCCTATCGGTTGATGTCGCGGGTATGCTCGAGGCCATCGATCGGCAGATCGCGCGGCTGTTTCCGGACCTTGCGGTTTGGTGCGAGCCTGGCCGCTTCATCCCGGGTACCGCGGCGAATCTGCTGACGACGGTCATCGGTGTGCGCCAGCTGCCGAGCGGGACGCGCATGGTCACGCTCGACGATGGCCTTTACGGCGCGCTTTCGGGGATTTTGTTCGACCACTGGCAGTATCCGATGCGCTTCCTATCCGAGCGCGGCGGCAAAAACCAGGTGCTTACGACCCTGGTCGGCCCGAGCTGCGATGGTATCGACGTCGTCGCGCGCGATATTCTCGCGCCGGAGCTCATGGTCGGCGACCACGTCCTGTTCGGCAATATCGGCGCGTATGCGTCGGTCAGTGAGACACGGTTTAACGGCTTTTCGATGGCGCCAACCCTGATCTGGGAGGAGCAGGAAGAGGCGCGGCAGATGGCAGACGAGCCGGCCATACAGAAGAAACAATATCGGTAAGCCGATAAAAAGATAGAGAAAAGGACGGTGCATCGGGGAGGTTTCCCGGATGCACCGTCCTTTTTGCTGTTTTCCATCAAAGCTGTTTTTCGGTCAGCACATCGTCGAGGGCGTTCAGGATATCGTTGATGTTTTCCTCGGTGATGATGAGCGGCGGCTGGAAGGCCATGACGTTGCGGGCAGCGCCGTTCTTGCCGATGATGAACCCGCGGTCCTTCATCGTTTCGAGCACGTCGTCGAGCTTTTCTGCGGCCGGCGAGCCGTCCTTCTCGATGAATTCCGCACCATCCATGAGGCCGAGGCCGCGCACATCGCCGATGACGGGGTGCTTTTTCTGGAGTTCGCGCAGCCCGGCACGCAGCTGCTTGCCGCGCGCGAGCGCGTTCTCTTTCAGGTGATGCTGCTCAATGTATTCGAGGACCGCGAGGCCCGCCGTACTCGAAACCGGGTTGCCGCCGAGCGTCGAAGCCCCGGGCCGCGTATAGGCGTCTGCGACCTTCGCGCTGGCGATGAACGCCGAAATCGGCGCGCCGTTGCCGAGCGCTTTGGCACATGCGAGAATATCCGGCGTCACGCCCCAGTTTTCGATGGCGAACATCTTGCCGGTGCGCGCGAAGCCCGTCTGTACCTCGTCGGAGATAAAGAGGGTGCCGTACTGCTCACAGATCTCCTTGACGCGCTGGAAGTACCCGTCTGGCGGCACGACGATGCCGGCATTGCCCTGGATTGACTCCGCGATATAGGCGCCCGGGTGGCCGGAGGTCGCGGTCTTGATGATGTCCTCGACCGCGTTTGCACAGGCGAGGTCGCAGGTCTCGCGCTTTTTGCCGAGTGGGCAGCGGTAGCAGTACGGGTTCGGGGCAAAATGGATGCCGCCGACTGGGTTTGGATCCGTGCGCCACATCTGCAGCCCCGTGACGCTCATGCCGAGCTTCGTGCGGCCGTGGAGCCCCTGCCGCAGCGCGAGGATTTCGGCGTTCCCCGTGTAGATTTCCGCGAGCAGCAGCGCGCCCTCGGTCGCCTCAGACCCGGTCGAGCAGAAGAAGCTTTTCTGCAGGTTTCCCGGCGTGACCTCGGCGAGCTTTTCCGCGAGGTTCACGAAATTTTCGGTCAGGTAGATGTTGCAGACGTGCTGCAGCGTGTTGACCTGCTTGGTGACTTTTGCGTTGATCTCCGGATTGCAGTGGCCGCAGTTGATGACGGAAACGCCAGCGTAGCAGTCGAGGTACTTGCGCCCCTCACTGTCCCAGAGGTACTGCATGGAGCCCTTGACGAACTCGCGCGGATGCTGATAGAAATGCGCGAGGCAGGGCATGATGTATTGTTTCTTTTTTTCGATGATGGCTTCCGGGCCGATATACTTTTTTTCTGCCATGAGAGAAACACTCCTTCGCTCGTCAAATCGAATCCTTGGACTGGCGGAAGCGCCAGGTGCCGATGCCGAAACGGCGCGGGCTCTGACGCTCGAGGTCCCGGACCAGCTCCTTGTCGAAGGCATTCTGCCCGGCGTCCAGCTTGTTGAGTGCTTTGCGGTATACTTCCGTCACGAGGCCCGTGAGCTCCGGCGTGTAGTCCTGCGCCTCGATGCGGTAGGAGGCCACACCGTTCAGTTTGTCGAGATAGGGGTAGAGGGCGAGATCTTTTGCGAACTCGATATGGCAGCGGCCAAATTGATCGATGCGTATCGGGTGCTTCTCGCCGGCCTTGTCACGCAGTGCGTAGTGGCGATCCAGGGCCTCCGGATTGTCGAGTTCGTTGAAATGCGGCAGGCTCATACCCGGAATGTTGTGGTCGCAGAGCATGGATTCGTAGGCGCCGTGCACGACAACTTCTATCGGGAGCTCGCTGTGCTCGAGGATGGATTTGAGCTGTTCGTACGAGAGCTCGTAGGAGGCCGTCGCCAGGATGACGCCGTTTTCCTTCAAAAATTTTGCGGCGAGGCTGTTAAAGAGGTTGAATGAGGTATCGGCCTGCACCGGGAAATCGGTCAGGGAGATGGCGAGCTTCAGCGAGCCGAGGTTACTGACCATGACGCCGTCAAAAGGCAGGTTTCGGCTGTCCGTGAAAAGCTGCTCGAGCTCTCCGCATTCGCGCCGCATGGTCGTGCGTGGGGTATTCAGGATGACTTTTGCGCCCTTTTCGTGCGCAAAGGCGAGGATCTCCTCGTATTCACCGCGCGACCAGGGATGGAGTGGGCGGAACGCCTCGCCGCCGACGTATACGCGATCGGCACCGCCGTAGATGGCAGCTTTTGCTGACGCGAGCGTATTGCAGCGGACGGATAGAACGCGGTGCGATGGATTTTCCGCGTTTACCGGTTCTTCGCCTTGCAGGACTTTGTCGTCAAAGCCGGTTTCCGGTACGGCCTGCGAGAAGAAGCGTGGTTCGCGCTCGCCGGTGAAGCCGATGTCCTTGGCGGTCGGATGGCCAAAGGCGAACGTTGTCGTGTAGTCGCGCACGCGGTTTTTATAGAGGGACTGCCAGCCCTGCTCGTCGGTGTGGTACCCGGATGGATCCTGGATATACGCATCGATGGCTTTGCGGTAGGTGCGGACGAGCCGTGCGACGAACGGGGCCTGCCGCATGCGGCCCTCGATCTTGAAGGAGTAGACACCGGCCTGGATGAGCTGCGGGATCGCGCGGTACATGCACATATCCTTGAGCGCGAGCTTGTACGGGCCCGGGCCGTTTTCGTCGAGCCGTTCTCCCGTCTCCTCATCGACGAGTTCGTACGGCCAGCGGCAGGGCTTCAGGCAGCGCCCGCGGTTGCCGCTCTGCCCGAACAGCACGCCTGAGTGGATGCACTGGCCGGATTCGGAGATGCACATGTCACCATGCATGAAATACTCGACCTCGATGCCCGTGCGCGCGCGGAACAGCGCGAGTTCGGAAAGCGTCATTTCGCGGCCGACGACGATGCGCGTGATGCCGTATTCCTTGAGCTTTTCTATCGCATATTCGTTGTGCGTATTCATCATGACGGATGTGTGCAGCGGGATGTCGATGCCCATTTCGTGTACGAGCTCGAGCACGGCAAAGTCCTGCACGAGAATCGCATCGGGGCGGATCTCGTTTAGATAGCGCAGATACTCGCGCAGCGCGGGGATTTCCTCCTCGCTGATGAGGTTGTTCAGCGTGACGTAGAGACGGACGCCGTGTGCGTGCGCATAGGCGATGCCGTCCTTTAACTGTTCGTCGGTGAAGTTAAAATCCCCTTCATGCATGCGCATGTTGAAATGCTTGCCGCCGAGGTAGACGGCATCCGCGCCCGCGTCGATCGCCGCGGTGAGCGTATCCCAGTTCCCGGCCGGTGCGAGGAGTTCCACCGATTTCTTTGTCAATACCATAAAGCCTAGGGCCTCCCTTTTCGTAAGTTCATCGACCTTCATTATAACAGGAAACCGATATACGGGCAAATAAGAGGAAGAAAAAGAAATCATTTGGCCGCTCGCGGCAAACTGTGCTAAGATAGGGGCAGAGGTGATTCGATGATTCAGGATATTGCGCCAGCGCGATTGAAGAACGTCTGGGTACCGGGCAAAACGGCGGGGGACGCGGATCGGATTCTGTGCGTGAGACTGCAGCGGACCGCGTCGGGGCGGCAGGTGCCCGCGTTTCTCGTGCGCGCCGGACAGGAGCTCGCCTTCCCACGGCTCGAAGAGCTTCCGGCGGATGCCTGCACGGACTTTGCCGGAAACGAGGATCCGGTCTATCTGTTTTCGCTTTGTCCGGCAAGCGGGGAACCCATGGATTTCTACCTTGCGGGCGGCGAAAAGGCGCCAGAGGGCTTTGACTGGCTGACGCTGCGGGAAATCCGCGCGAAGCGCCGCGGCGCGCAGGCACTTTTCTATGCGGTGTACACGGGTGCGCATCTCGCGACTTGGTATCAGCACAATCGCTACTGCGGCAGCTGCGGGCATGAGACCGTGGCCTCGCTCGCGGAGCGCGCGCGGATCTGCCCGGCGTGCAAGCGCGTGATCTACCCGCAGCTTATACCGGCCATCATCGCGGGCGTCCTCGATCCGGCCTCAGACCGCATCCTGCTGACGAAGTACGCGAACCGCGACGTGCCGTATTACGCGCTTGTTGCCGGCTTCACCGAAATCGGCGAGACACTCGAGGAATGCGTCGCACGCGAGGTCTATGAGGAAGTCGGCCTTCACGTCAAGAATATCCGCTACTATAAATCCCAGCCCTGGGGCAGTGTACAGGATATCCTCGCGGGCTTTTACTGCGACGTCGACGGCAGCACGGCCATTCGCCGCCAGGAGGATGAGCTCAAGGAAGCCGTCTGGGTGTCGCGCGATGCGGTGAGACTCCAGCCCGATGATTGGAGCCTCACCAACGAGATGATGGAAAATTTCAAAAAAGGCCGGATTTGAACGGCAAAAGCAGGATTTTTCCCGCTGGTGTCGAACCGAATACCATAGAATGCAGACAGGCTTTTGAGGGGAACAAGCAGATTCCGCGGCGGGAGCTGCATTTTCTTGCGGCATAGCATCAAATGAAGGGATGAGAAGGATGTATTTGGAAGAGTATAAACGCTGGGCAGCAACGGATCTCAAGGACTTTGACCTAAACAAGGAACTGCGGGATATCGAGGGCGACGACGAGGCGATCAAGGATCGTTTTGCGGTCGCGCTGAAGTTCGGTACGGCAGGGCTTCGCGGCGTGCTCGGCGCGGGCACAAACCGCATGAATATCTGGGTCGTCCGTCAGGCAACGCAGGGCGTAGCGGACTGGGTCAAGACGCAGGGCGGTACGCAGACGGTCGCGATTTCGTACGACAGCCGCCTCAAGGGGTGGAATTTCGCGCGCGATGCGGCGGGCGTCCTCGCGGCGAACGGCATTCACGTGCGCATTTACGACGAGCTGATGCCGGTCCCGGCGCTCTCGTTCGCGACGCGTTACTATCACTGCAACGCGGGCATCATGGTCACGGCCTCGCACAATCCGGCGCAGTACAACGGCTACAAGGCCTACGGCCCGGACGGCTGCCAGATGACCGATGATGCGGCAGCGGTCGTCTATGCGTCCATCCAGAAAACCGATGTGCTGACGGGCGCGAAATACATGAGCTTTGCTGCGGGCGTCGAGAAGGGCCTGATCCAGTTCGTTGGCGACGATTGCAAAAAAGCTTTTTACGAGGCCATCGAGTCGCGGCAGGTCCGTCCGGGCCTCGCGAAGACGTCCGGCCTGAAGCTCGTCTATTCGCCGCTCAACGGCACGGGGCTCGTGCCGGTCACACATGTCCTGCGCGACATCGGCATCACGGATGTCACGATCGTGCCGGAGCAGGAGTATCCGAACGGCTACTTTACGACCTGCTCGTATCCAAATCCGGAGATTTTCGCGGCACTGGAGAAAGGCTTGCAGCTCGCGGAGAAAGCGGGCGCGGATCTGATGCTGGCGACGGACCCGGATGCGGACCGCGTCGGCATCGCGATGAAATGTCCGGATGGTTCCTACGAGCTCGTGACGGGCAACGAGATGGGCGTACTGCTGCTCGACTACATCTGCGCGGGCCGCATCGAGAAGGGCACGATGCCAAAGCACCCGGTCGCGGTCATGTCGATTGTCTCGACGCCGCTCGCGGACAAGGTCGCGGCGCATTACGGCGTCGAGCTGCGGCACGTGCTGACGGGCTTTAAGTGGATCGGCGATCAGATTGCAGGTCTGGAGAAAAACGGGGAAGAGGACCGCTTTATCTTCGGCTTCGAGGAGAGCTACGGCTACCTTGCCGGCACCTATGTGCGCGACAAAGACGCGGTCGTTTCGTCCATGCTGATCTGCGAGATGGCGGCGTACTACCGCTCGATCGGTTCGTCCATCAAGCAGCGCCTCGAGGAAATCTACCAGCAGTATGGCCGCTATTACAACCAGGTCGACGCGTTCTCGTTCCCCGGGCTCTCGGGCATGGAGAAAATGGCGGGTATCATGGAGAAGCTGCGCAAGAATCCGCCGTCGTCCTTTGCGGGCAAGGCCGTCACGAAGGTCACGGATTACGCGGAACCGGAAAAGACCGGTCTGCCGAAGGCAAACGTGCTGATCTATACGCTCGACGATGGTTCGACGGTCGTCGTGCGGCCGTCCGGTACGGAGCCGAAGATCAAGACGTATTTCACGACGCTCGGCAAAAACCTCGCGGAGGCAAAGGCAGAGAAGGATAAACTGGCGGAGGCCGTAAAGCCGCTGCTGGCTTAAAAAGCGAAGTGGCATTTTGCTTCAGGATTTTCGGGCAGAAGAGAGGAAAACAGGAAGCATTGTTCCAAGATAAGGAAAATTCTCCCTTTTGTGGAAACAAGGATTCACAGGAACTAGACATTGTGCTATAATGAACCGAAGAACTGGAAAAGTAAAGAGGAGTGTTGGTAGACATGAGTTTGAAACTGAAGTCCGGCTTTGAGTTTGACTACGACAACCTGTACGGCGAGGGCAAGGTAACCGATGCAGATCTTGCCTGCTATAAGGAGGATCTCAAGAAGGCTCACGAAGCCCTGAAGGTCATGCGCGAGAAGGGCTTTATCCGCGCGCATTTGTCGAAGGACGGCGAGCCGGAGAAGGTTCTGTTCTCGGAGCTCCCGTACGTCGAGGAAGGGCATCTGAACAGCCCGGAATCGATCGCACGTCTGCAGAAGCTCACGGAGCATGTGCAGAATAATGTCGACGCGGTCGTCTCGCTCGGCATCGGCGGCTCGTATCTCGGCGACAAGGTACTGTTCGACACTTGGTGCGGTGAATTCTGGAATGAAAAATCGAAGGAGGAGCGCAACGGCTTCCCAAAGGTTTATTTCAGCGGAAACAACATTGACTCGCGCCGTACGGGCGACCTGATCCATTCGCTGGAGTATCAGGCGGACGTCGCGGAAATCCACAAGCAGAAGAAGTTCAAGGTCATGCTGCTCGTCATTTCGAAATCGGGCGGCACGCTCGACACGATGTCGAACTTCATGGTCATTTATGATGAGCTCCTGAAAAAGAAGAACCTCGATCTCGAGGTTGTAGCGGTCACGGATCCGAATATGGAGAATCAGACCATCCTGAAGAAGCTCGCCATCGAAAAAGGCTGGCCGCAGTTTGCGGTGCCGGACGGTGTCGGCGGTCGCTTCTCCGTGTTCTCCGAAGTCGGCCTGACGCTCGCCGCCTGCATCGGCTACGATATCCAGAGCTTCCTGCAGGGCGCACAGGACATGGATAAGATCTGCCAGAACGAAGACATGTGGCAGAACCCGGCCATGCTCAACGCTGCGCTGAAGTTCGCCGCATCGGAGAAACATGGCCGTGACATCGAGGTCATGATGCCGTACGGTGATTATCTTGAGTCCATCTCGGAATGGTACATCCAGCTGCTCGCGGAGTCGCTCGGCAAGCAGTTCAACAAAGAGGGCAAAGAGGTCTGCTATGGCCGCACGCCGATTGTCGCTCTCGGTACGCGCGACATGCATTCCATGACGCAGCAGCATCAGCAGGGCAAGCTCAACAAGGTCGTGCAGTTCATCAAGGTCGCGAACTGGAAGAACGACCTGACCATCCCGAATGTGTTCCCCGAGGCAGAAAAGCTTGCGAGCGTCGCCGGTGTTACGCTCAGCGAGGCGCTCGAGACGGCGCGCCAGTCGAACGCGGATGCGCTCGCATCGAACAAGCGCTACAACGCTTGCTTCACGCTGCCGGAGCTCACGCCGTATCATCTCGGCGAACTGCTCTACATGCTCGCACTGTCCATC
>JALFBM010000027.1 GCA_022773425.1 Selenomonadaceae bacterium | reverse complement strand
GTCGGTAAGATCCTTTGCCGGAAAGGTATTCTTTCACTCTGGCAAGCATCCAATCTGCCGAATGTTTCCTTTTGCCCATAGAAAAATCCCCCTAAAGCAGTTTGGTTATTTACCGTGTCTGCTTTAAGGGAATCATATCATTGGTACGTGCAATAGCCCCTTTCGTTTTTTGATTCTTTTTGCACTCCGATTCAGATTTGCGATTCAGTCCATTTTCTCGCAGAGCCACTCAAGGACATTGCGATGCTGGATGCCCTCGAAGGAGCTGTCTGGCAGATAGTCCATCGTAAGAAGGTATTTCGGATAGTTGTCGCGGATATCCTGCAGCGGGCGAAGTTCGCGCGCCAGCGTCTTTTCGTCGAGCACGGAGAGGGATACCTGATAGTAGCCTTTCTCACCCGCCCGGTACGTCACGAAATCGACTTCTTCCGTGCCGTTCTTGCCGACAAAAACCTCATAGCCGCGCCGGATGAGTTCCAGATAGACGATATTTTCCAGGATATGCCCCGTGTCCGTCAGATTGCTGCCGAGCAGGAAATAGCGCAGGCCGATATCCACCGCGTAGTATTTCGCCCCGTTCTTCAGCCGCTCTTTGCCGCGGATATCGTAGCGGTTCGCCTTGTACAGAATGAAACTGTCCGTCAGCGCCTGGATATACGACTCAACCGTCGCACCCGAAATCTTCCGCCCTGCGGAAGTCATCGCACCGGCTATCTTCGAAGCGGAGAATAGATTGCCGATGTTGTCGTACATGTACTCGACTACGCTCTCAAGCATCGTCATATCCGCGATTTTCCGCCGCGCCGCCACATCCTTGATCAGCACGGTATTGTATATCCCTTCCAGATAGGCGTGAATGTCCTCGCGGTCCGTAAACTCAAGCGCGCCCGGAAACGAACTGTTCATCAGATACGATGCGTAGAGTTTCGGCAGATTCTCCTCTGACGGGAAGGCCGACCGATATTCCGCAAACGACAGCGGAAGCATCTTGATTTCCATGTATCTGCCGGAAAGCAGTGTCGCGAGGTCGCTCGAAAGCAGATAGGCATTCGAGCCGGTCAGATATAGGTCAACATGCGGCTCGGCATAAAGCCAGTCGACGGCCCGCTGAAATTCCGGAACGTTCTGTACCTCATCGAGGAACACATAGTTCTGCCGCCCATCGGCCAACAGCCGCTCATGAATATAGGTATACAGTGCCTCCGCATCCCGGATCCGACGGTACTCGCCCCGCTCCAGATTAACCGAAATGATCTGCTGCGGATCTGTGCCCTGCTCCATCAGATAGTCCTGAAACATCTTCAGAAGCGTCGACTTCCCGCACCGGCGGATCCCGGTAACCACCTTGATGACCTGCTTATCCTTCCGCCGGATCAATTGCTGCAGATATTGCTCCCTCGCTATCATTCTACCACCTCCATTTCAATTATAGCATATACTCTGTCTATTATTGAAATGGATTTTACATTTTAATTTTCCTTTTCTATATTGCGAATTGTCCTGCAAATATCTTAGCTCTTGTAACTCATCTTACTTATCGTTATCCCCAGATTCTTCCCATAAAATCAGAATAGATGTTTTCCAATTCTTTTGCTGCAATACGTATCATCTGGTAAACGAGCTCCGGCTGAAAATGGCCGGTGAGGCACGGCACGCAGGTGTCCATCAACACGGTTGTATCTGGCGCAAGATAGAATTTGAATACACGGTTCACTTGATTCAGTTTCGTGATGAGCTGGCTCACGGCAAAGGCATTGCGGTCGTCCAGTGCCTGCGCCGCAAGATTCGCCCGTATAATCGTATACGCTGAATCATCAACGATCGCCGCAAGCGGAATCACCTGCCCCCTGACCGTAACATTAGTCCGGAAGATGACACTCTCCCTGCCATCACCGAGCGTTTCCTGTTTAAAACTTTGGATTTTCTTCATGGCGAGCCATGTTGAAAACAATTTTGCATTACGATTCATATTTCCTCCTAAAAGCAAAAGAGGGATGCGAGGCTTCCGCCCCGTATCCCTCCACAGGCAGTGATAGCCCGCTGGCTCCTGTTTTCCGTATCAGAAAGCCCATTTCAGCTGGGCGGTCCAATTATTCGAATGTTCGTTTGAACTGCCGCGATAACTGTAACCGAATCCCCAAGACATTTTCTGATTCGATGCTGTAAAACCTAACCGTCCGAGGAAGCTATTCTTCCCAGCCACATCATAGCTCACGCGGTCTTTTTCTTTCTGCTCGAAGATGTTGACATCCATGTCATTCGAACGGCCGCCGAGCACGCCGACAAAGGAAAGGTCACCATAGGTCCGGTAAGTCCAGCCTCTATGCTGCGTATCGCTGATGAACCCGACGCCAACGGGGAGCGAAACGAGTCCCTTGCTCTGCGGGTCATAGTGGAAAGCCTTGCCGCCATCGTATGTTCCATCATAGTCCGGTGTATCGACAAAGGTATAGCGCAGTCCGATATGCGGAATCACCGTCGTCCTGCCGCTCTGTACCTTCTGCTCATAACCCGCACCCATCGTGAAGATATGCTGGTCGGGGCCGACATGGAACAGCCCATCAATCTTATGCGATGCGCTGTAGTATCCAATGTCCGCAAGGATATTCTGCTGGCCCTTCCGATAAGCCCCATAATAGCTTGCGCCGCCAACATGGTATTTGTCACTCTCAAGGAACCCATCTGTCGAGCCTTTGCTGTAGCTGAATGCCAAGCCATTGCGGAACGCTGCATCGTTTTCCTTTTTCTGAGACTTGAAATCAAAGCCGACCGTGATTGAATTGACATGGTTCTTGTAATCCACATCGCCACCGGCAAGATGCATATCATCTAGATGTGTGTTGACATGACCGTATTTCACCCAAACATCATCCGGATGAGTATTCTCCGCATCACCGAGGAAGGAGAAATGCGCCTGTGCCGTATCAGCCAGATTCTGCGCATCGCGCAAGCCCATGGCCGTCGCTCCAGCCATCTCTGCCGGCTGTGCCGCATAATTTACACGGTTCGCCGCTTCCTCATTGCTGAGCAGACCATTCGTCGCCGATGCCATGTAGCGGATGCCCGCGTTCTTGCTCGCCGTATCGAAATCGGTTATCCCATCCAGGCTGTTCGGCAATACAACATCCGGCAGGGCATTCTTTGCGCTCTGACGGGTGATATTCAGAACGATACCATTTGCGCCATCCGTCGATGCGCTGTCTACTTTCAGCAATTTATCAAGCAGGATGTTTTTCGAGAAATCCTCGCTCTGTACATCCGCCCAACCTTTCGCATCCGAGACATCGGAAAACCCTGTCGTAATCTTGTACTTTGTTCCCGCCGATGTCACGTTAGCCAGATAAAGCTTTGCCGTCTGATCGACAGTGAGTTTCCCTCCATCCGCTGTGATTGCTGCGGTCTTTCCCGTATTGCTGATTTTGCTCGCATCAATCATAAGCAGGGAATTGGCCCCAAAAGTTGCAGACCCGGCGTCAACGGAAGGGGAAGAGGTCAGGCTGCCATCGACGACAATGCCGCCAGACGTGCTGTCCAGTTTGATTGGCTGTGCCAGATACAGCGCTGCTGTCGTGGCGTTCTTGCCCCATGTCTCCCCCGTCTTTGCGAAAGCCTTTTCTGCCGTATCCGTTTCATCCGTGCCAAGGCTTGCGATGGAATTCTGACCGACAGCCAATGTGTAATCCACCAGACCGTCGCTGTTCAATGTTGCCGCAAATTTCGACGCATCGCTGAGATCTGCCGCCTCGCCATCTTTCCAGACCGGATCCAAGAATACCTTTGAACCAGTAAGCGTTGAATCCGCATCCGAAATCGTAAGCGTACCGGCAGATTTTTCATTTCCGACGGTAATCGTGCTATCCGCACTAGAAATCTTCTCTGCCTTGAGTGTACCGTCAACCGTTACCGTCGCGCCATCCGCCTGCAGTTTATCGGTCGTGAGCAGAGTTCCCGAAGTCACCTGCACGGAGGTTCCCTCATTTGCCGTAATGCTGCGGACGGATTTGCTGCCCGATCGTACAGTAAGAGCGGCGCTATCCGTTGTCCCCTGTGTGCCGAGCGTGACCTTTGCTTCCAGATTATTCTGCGCTGCACCGGTACCAAGCGTCAGGCTGCCACCATTCTTTACCGTCACGTTCACGGATTGGCCTGGCACTTTATCGTTGACGGTCAGAAGTTCCTGCCCATCCGTGCTGCTGCCGAGATGCACCGCTACGCCATCAGCGACCAGAGAGCTTGCCGTCTTGCCATCACTATTGGCATCGAGATTCAGATGCGTTGCATTGAATTTATTCAGCGTCGCGTCGACCGTCTTATAGTTCGCTGCCTGCGATGCATTGGCCAAGACAACATCAGACGTACCTGCGTCCACCGCCGTGAATGCGGCGTTGTCCGGCACGCTGGAAAGCGCACGACGCGCCTCGACTTTTGTCGCACCGCTCTTCATCTCTACAGTCGTCTTGTTCCCGCCATCGGCTGCCTGAATATAGGCCTGTGCCTTATCCAGATAATCCGCATTGTAGTAATCATCGTCGAGGACTACAGCGCCGTTTTCCGTAGAACGGTTCCCGTCGGAATCGACTCCAGCAAAATCGATGGCTGTGTCGGCGTCTTTACGCAGACCTCCCGGGTCTTGGACATCACCGGTCCCACTGAGCCCTTTCTGGAACAGCTGTGCCGATTCAGCCTCAAGAATCCCCTTCTTCGTCAGACCGATTTTTATCTTGGTAGACTCTGACCCGTCGAGTGTTTTCCATCCGTTCACGTTGAATGGTGTATTGCCGACAAGTTTCAGCGTAGCCTTAGCCTTGACATTTTTGTAGCCTTCGTCATCCGACTCAAAGCCCGCGCCGATATCGTATGTTCCGAAAATCTGGCTCGCCTTTGTGATGACGGTACCACTGAGCTGATGGAATCCGCCTTCCGCTGCTTTGAACGTCGTGTTCCGCATATCGGCCACAGCCGTCGATTCCGGCACAGCGATGAGTTCGCCGGTATTCATGTCCCGCTTGATGCCGAACCCAAGCTCTATTTCACCGCCATCATCGTCCTCAGACTCAAACGTACCGTCGGCTTTCTGGTGAAGGTTTGTCGTCTGCAGCAGTGTCCCATTATCGGCCATACCATCCGCCAGATTCACAATGGCCCAAGTATTGTGTACTGCCCGTATTTCTTTCACATTCGAGCTGCTATTCAGATTCTGCACCAATTGGGTTGTCGGCGTATCATCTTCGAGTATGATGGTCGCGCCATTCTGGGTGGTAACCGGCTTCGCGTCTGCCATCTTCGAGGTACTGGCCGCTGTCGAAGTTTTTCCCGTCCGGTTTTTTACCTCCAAGATAGTGCTTCCGCTATCATCTGCCGAAATCGCAGCCTGCGCCGCATCAGCGTAGGCTGTATTGTAGAGCGGGTCATCGAGCAGCACGGTTCCATCGTTGAACCAGACTGCATCGCTCGCATCGCTGCGGAGTCCTTTTGGATCCGTCACTTCGCCCTTCTCACCAAGTCCCTGATTGAAGAGCTGTGCCGATTCGGCCTCCAAGGTACCGTTCCGATTGATGTGGATGAAATTTTTCCCCTTAACCGTTTCCCCAGCGAGGTTCTTCCATCCGTCCACATTGAATTTTGTGTTACCCTCAAGCTTCAGCGTCGGGTGTGTCTGAAATGCGGCTGTATCATCTTCCGGATCCAATCCGATATTCAGATGCCCCGTACTGCTGTTTTCCGTTTTCCCGACGACAGTTCCGCCGTAAATATTGCTGGCCTTCGCACGGATTGTTCCATTGTCCAGTACGATATCCCCTGCATCCGCAAAGAATTTCGTATTCGTGAGATCTGCCTCTGCGTCGCTTTCCGGTACATCCGCGTAGGATTCTGCTTTCGCCCAATTGACACCGAAAGCAAGATCCACATAACCTCCCTCGTCGGTGTGCTTATAGCTTCCATCCGGCTGCTCCCGGAGATCCGTGGCAAGGATTGCCGCGCCGTTATTGTCCTTTGCGCCATCCTGCACATCAATGGCGGCGCCGCCTTGATTAACCGCGCGCACCTCTTTGATTTTCGAATCGCTTGCCAATTTCACATGTTGCAATTGCTGTGCTGCGTCATCTGCAATATAAGTATCACCAGATGTTGCCAGCATCGACCTATACTCTGTCAGCGTCGTCGCTTCCGCACTGCCGGCAAACGGCAAGACACCAGCTGTACCTGCAACCATGCCAAGAGCAATGGTATGCGCCAGCCGTTTCTGCCTACTTCCTTTTCCTTTCATTTCTATGCCTCCCTGCTGCACATCCATGTATTCCGATTCCTCATTCTTTCTAGACGTCCCCCCTTGCGCTATTTTTGAATCTATCCCTATTTTATATAGAGATTTTAATCATATACATTATTCTCCCCCCCGCGGACTTTCCCTGCTTTTAAAAATAATTTCCGAAATTTATTTTAGTTTCATCCATATAAATTCATAGAAAGACAGGATGTTATTAAGCGTACGTTTTTCAGCATGCATTAGGCTATACAGTTACAGGCTGTAATGTTGACAGAGTAAACTAAAGTCGAAATCTGAACGGCGACCGAAAGGTCAGGAGGTAATTTTCATGAAGAAACAATGGATTATCGGTGCGGCGTGTGTGGCGCTTGCGGCGGCGTTTGTGCCGTCGGGGGCATCGGCGGCGGAGAAGGAGACGATCCCGAATCCGATGGTGTCGTATGACTCAGTGCTCGGCGCGGAGAAGGCCGCGGGGTTCCGGGCTCTGTATCTGCCGGAGATCAGCGGCTATCATCTCGAGAGCGTCTATGTGATCGACGGAAAGATGATTGACCTGCGCTATCAGCAGGACGGCAATCTCGCGGGCAAGCTGACGCTCCGCACGGAGAAGCTCGACCGGAGCGCTAAGGGCATGGCGAAGCCCGCGGAGAAGAAGCCGCAGCTGCTGACGAAAGGGAAACAGGTCAGCGAGCCGGTGCCGAATACCAGCGGCATCCATGGTGCTGCCTGGACGAAGGAGACGATCAATGACGTACGGGTCCGCATCGCAAAGGTGACATCCACGGACCGTGCCGCTTCGAAAGACGGCTACGTGGCCGCGTGGAAAACGGGCGGCAAGGCGTTCTCCGCGTACTATGAGGGCATCGACAAACCGGCGTTCCTGCACCAGCTACAGAGCGCACTGATTCCGCTTTCGCAGAACTATTTCAAGAACTTCAAGAAGTAAAAGCCGGGATGAAGAAGGGGCCGCCGCACGAAAAAATTGTTTCGTGCGGCGGCCCCTTTCCTATATCCTATTTCAGCCGAAGAAATCGGCGATGCCGTCAGCGATGCCCTGGGCGGCTTTCTTGACGCCCTCCTCGCTGTCGAGAAGTTTTTCCTCGGTCGGATTCGAGATGAACGCGACCTCGACGAGAGTCGCCGGCATATCGGTGTGCTTGACGACGTAGAAATTGCAGCTCTGCGTGCCGCGGCTCTGCGTGCCGAGTTCGTCGATGACGTTGCTGCGGATCTTGTCGGCGAGGTCCCGCGACTGCTTCGAGCCGAGAGAATAGTAATAGCCCGTCGTCCCGCGTGCAGCACCGTCAGAGAAGGAATCCATGTGGATGGACACGAAGATATCGGCCTTGTTCTTGTTCGCGATATCGCAGCGCGCCTGCAGTTCCTCGATATCGGAGGCGTTCGCGCCCTTTGGCGAGACCTCGGTATCGGTCGTACGCGTCATGTAGACGGTCGCGCCCTGATTCTGCAGCAGGCGCGCGACTTCGCTGCCGATACGGAGCGTCACGGTCTTTTCCATGACGCCGGTCGGTCCGATGGCTCCGGAATCGTTGCCGCCGTGCCCCGGATCAAGGACAATCACGCGGCCCTTGAGCCCCGTGATGCGGTCGATTTCCTCGTCGGTCGGGTTCGATGCCGCCTCATGCGTCGGTTGGCTGATCGCCGGATCCGGCTTCTCGGCCGGATGCCGACTTTGCGTTTCCTGCGATTTGGCAGGCTTCGTGGTATCCTGGTCCGGCTTCGCCGCGGACGGGTGCCTTGTCTCGTTTTTTGCAGCAGCCGGCTTCTTCCCGGTGGACGGTGCCGGCTGAGACGGCTTCACGACGGGGGGCGCGGTCTGCGCGCCGGTCTTAGCGGGCTTCTTGACATCGGGCAGCGCGATCGTCGCCTGCTGCGTGCTCGGCCCGATATCGCCGAAATCGAGCACAACGCGCCCCGGCTCCGTGCCGCCTGTCAGGCGAAAAACCTTGTAATTGTTCCGGCCAACCTTGTTCTCGACGACGACGCGCACGGTCGTCGCATTGAACTGCGCGACGCGGATAGCACCGACAAAGCGGCTGTCTATTTTGGTATCGCGCTTAACCTTGGGCGGTATCCATGCGTCCGGGATATCGACAACCACGCGGTCGGGGTTGGAAAGTGCCATCTGCTTAAAGGTCACAGGTTTTGACGCGTCAACAACGATGCGGATCTTCTTTTCGCCGTTGCTCACGCGCACGTTCGTGATTTCCGCCATATCCCGCGCGCGCTCGCCGAAATCCGACGCTGCGGCAGCGGCCGATGCCAACGGCATAACGGCACAGAGCAACAGAATAAAGCCGATTGTCCATTCGATGAAACGCCTCATAGTTCGACCTCCCAAGTTCCCATGTCACCTTTCTATTATGGATGCTTTGCAAAAAAAATGCAAGAAAAAAGCCTTCCGCTGGGAAGGCTGCGTGTTAAAGCATATTGCGCAGGAAGGCCTGCGTGCGCTCCTCCTTCGGGTGCCCAAAGAGCTCCTCCGGCTCGCCCTCCTCGACAATGCTCCCATCCGCCATGAAAATGGCGTGGCTCGCGGCCTCACGCGCGAACGCCATCTCATGCGTGACGACGATCATCGTCATGTGTTCCTCGGCGAGTTCGCGCATGGTCTTTAAGACCTCGCCGGTCAGTTCCGGGTCGAGAGCCGAGGTCGGCTCGTCGAACAGCATGATGTCGGGCTTCATGCAGAGCGCCCGCGCGATGGCCACGCGCTGCTGCTGCCCGCCGGAAAGCTGCGCCGGATAATAATCCGCACGCGCAGAGAGGCCGACCTTTGCGAGCAGGCCGCGCGCATACGGCTCGATTTTCTCGCGCGGCAGCTTCTTGACCTGCATCGGCGCCTCGAGCAGATTCTCAAGCACGGTCATGTGCGGGAACAGGTTGAACTGCTGGAACACCATGCCCGTGCACGCGAGGATCTCACGGCATCTTGCATCGCTCGCATATTTCGCGCGGCCGTCCTCCGTCTCGGCGAGGAATTCACCCTTGATCTCGATGGAGCCCGCGTCGATTTCCTCGAGGCGGTTGATGCAGCGGAGCAGGGTGCTCTTGCCGGACCCGGACGGGCCGATGATAGCGAGCACCTCGCCCTGGTGGAGCTCGAGATCGATGCCCTTCAGGACCTCGAGGCCATCGAACGATTTATGGATATCGACCATGCGGAGCATCAAAGGCTCCTGTCCCTTATTTTGTGTAGCGGCCATAATGCGCCTCCAGTCTCTTAAAGCCCCAGGTCAGCACCGCCGTCATCGCGAGGTAGAACACGCCAGCGATCACGAACGGCGTCATATCGAACTCTCGCTGCACGATGGTGCGTGCGACGCGCAGCAGGTCGTTCATCGCGAGGATGTAGATCAGTGACGTATCCTTGACGAGATTGATGGTCTCATTGCTGATCGGCGGCAGGACCATGCGGATGACCTGCGGCAGGATGATGCGGCGCATGGTCTGGGCATAGCTCATGCCGAGCGTCTTAGCCGCTTCGTACTGGCCTTTCGGCACGGACTGGATACCCGCGCGGAAAATTTCCGCGAAGTACGCCGCGTAGTTCAGCGTGAACGCGAGCAGAGCGGCCGCGATATCCGGCAGCTTGATGCCGACCATCGGCAGGGCAAAGTACACGAAAAGCAGCTGCAGCATCAGCGGCGTGCCACGCATGACCCAAATGTAGAGTTCTACGACGCGCGAGAGCAGACGCAGCTTTGACAGGCGGCCGAGCGCTGCGAGCATGCCGAGCGGCAGCGACAAGACGAGAGTTATGCAGAAAATCTCGAGCGTGAGCTCAGAGCCCTCGAGCATCTGCAAGACCGTATTCGCGAGATGGTCCATGAAATCCAATTCTCCTTTTTGGCAAAGGAACCTCCCTTGGGCAGGATCCTTTATCTTGGCAAAGTATTAACGTATCTATTATAAAGGAAAAGGGCCTCCGCTTCAAGCCCTTCTCCTTAGTTTCCGTACTTTTCTATTGCAGGTTCAGCCGGTATTTCTGCTCCTCGCGCTCGAATTGGCCCCCCCAGGTGCGCAGGAAGTCCTCGACGCTCATCTTCCCCATCATGACCTGCTCGATGTAAGCGTCTGCACCATCGACAATCCGCCGGTAGTCCGGCAGGTACATCGGCGGCTCGTACAGGCGGAAATCGGGGCTGTCCAGGGCCTCGCGTGCAGCCTGTATGTGCTGGCGGTTGCTGACCCAGTCGTCCTGGAGAGCGGACTGACTGACCGGGATCTGCCCGATCCGCTCATTCCACCAGCTCTGTACCTCCGGCGAGCACAGGAACTGCACGAAGCGCCACGCCGCTTCCTTGTGCTGTGAGCTGCGGAAAATGCTGTATCCGTCGACATTGTTCGCCTCCTGCACGATGGTACCCTTCCGGGAACGCGGCAGGATGGCCGCCGCGTAGGCATGGGATGGCAAATTCTTCGCATGGCTGCCATAAGAGCCAATATTGTGCTGGATCAGCGCGGCCTGACCGAAGTCGAACGCCGCAACCATCTCCTGATAGCCGTTCGTGATGTCGCCGGTCGCCGTATCTTTCCGATAGAGACCAAGATAGCGGCGGACAAAGTCCACGTATACCGGGTCGTCAATCACGCAGTGCCCGTCCGATGCGAAAAACGACGTATCGCCGGAATAGGCGAACATCGCGCGCAGCAGCTGAATACCCGCGCCGTCGCCGCCGCGGATGGAGAAGCCATACCGCCCCTGTTCCGGATGGTTCATCACCGCGGTATCCGCGAAAAATTCGTCCCAGGTCTGCGGAGGGTCAATGCCCTGCTCACGATACCAGTCCGAACGATACCAAAGCAGTTCCATCCCCATCGTATCCGGCAGCTGATACAGCCCGCCATCCTCGGTCAGGTCACGGTTCGCCTGCAAGACGCCTGGCAGCAGGTCATCCTTATACGGACAGCGGTCGAAATAGGGATCGAGGTCGAGCAGCACGCCCTTCGCGCAAAATTCCGCGATCCAGGCGGACTGCAGGCCGCAGACGTCAGGCATCTCGTTGGTCGCAATCGCCGTATTGATCTTTAGACGCGCCGCCTTTTTCGGCAGGCCGACATACTCGACATGGATGTCCGGGTTCTCTTTCTCGAACCAATCGATCAGCTCCCGATAGTATTCCGTGCGGTCTGCCGCCGCGTTCTCGTTCCAGAACACGATGGTCGTCCGCTCCGCATCCGGCACGTCCGGCTTGTTGACCGCAGACAGCGGCTGCGTATCGCTGCCCAAAAACGAACAGCCGGCCGTGAGTGCAAGCGTGAGTGCCATCGCGGCGAACATGGCTTTCTTCAGCATGAACGGTCAACTCCTGTTCCGGAACTCCAATGGCGAACAGCCGGTGTATTTCTTGAAGCATGCCCCGAAATACTCCGGGCTGTTGTAACCGGTTTTTTCCGCGACCTCATACGTCTTGAGATCGGTCGAGCGCAACATTTCCATCGCCTTCGTCATGCGGATCTGCAACAGAAAGCCGGTGAACGTGATCTTTTTCTTCTTCTTGAACAGCACGGAGAGATAAATCGGGTTCATGTGCACGTAACGGCCGATATCTTGCAGGGACAGGCCGTGCTCGGCGTAATGCTTCTGGATGTAATCCGTCACATCGTCGATGACATCGGTGCGCTCGCGCGTATTCTCATCGGTCATGTAATGCGCGAGCGAATTGACAAGCCCGCGCAGCAGATCGACAATCTCAGAGACGGTCTGCATCTCATTGATGCGGCTGTAGTATTCGGTCTTCTTCGCCACGTGCTGGCGGCTCCACTCCGGCGCCCATTCCTCCGCGCCCTTGAACAGCGCGAGCATGAGATCGACGGACTGCATGCGCACGGTGCCGAGACTCTGCACGCTGCCGCGCAGCGCCTGCTCCATCTCGGAAAGCACCTGCTGCGCGTCGTCGACGAGGCCGAGACGGACCTTCTCGACGAGATTCTCATCTTTCTCGTCGGGCGTTTCCTGTACCTGGCTGACGAGCTTGTCGAGATCATCTGGCGTGATAACGGTATCCTTGCCGATGACATGGCGGAACGCGAGCACGGAATGTGCCTCGTCGAAGGATTCCGCGAGCTTCAGCAGGCCTTTCTTCGGTGTGCCAAGCGCGATGGTCAACGTCGTCTTGATTTCGACGCGCGACCACTCGCAGACGGCCTCGGCGACTGCCTTGGCGCGCTTCCTCATATCGTCCGGAATATCCGCGGCAAATATTATGACCATCGTGTCGTGCTCCAGCGCAATGACACCGCCGTAGTCGCGCTGACAGAGGATCTTCTCGGCATGCGCGGCGATGATTTTCCGCAGCTGCTTATGCTCGGCGCGCGGATGGATATCTTCCTGCGTGTAGTCGTCGATCTGCAGGATCATCGCGAGAAAATACTGATGGTGCAGGGACATGCCCCATCTCTTCGGCCGAAGCCAAAATCATCTCCTCGGATTCCTGACCTGCGAGGATTTTCTGAAACAGAACGGAACGCAGGTACGGCTTTGCCTCGCGGAGCTTTTTTTTCGATCCCTGCTCCTTATCCCAGTCCGCGGCCGCTTGTTTGGCCTTCTCGAGCAGTATGTCGCGCTCAACCGGTTTCAGTAGATAGTCGACGGCCTGCAGGTCGATGGCTCGTTTCGCGTAGCTAAAATCCTCGTACCCCGTCAAAAAGATGAACTTGATATCCGGATACGTCTCTTTCGTGTGCTTGGCGAGCTCGAGCCCATCCATGAACGGCATGCGGATATCCGAGACGACGACCTGCGGGGGGTCCTTGCGGATCATCGCAAGTGCCTCCTCCCCGTCGCCAGCCTCCCCCGTCACACGAAAGCCGTTCTTTGCCCACGGTATGGTCTGTATGAGGCCCTTTCGGATAATCCTGTCATCATCGACAATCAATATTTTATGCATCTTCTGTATCCCCCAGCTTCTGTGCCGGCAGCATGACGTGAACGCATGTGCCTTTCCCCTTTTCGCTCGTGATTTCGAGCCCGGCTTCCTCCCCATAATGAAGTCTGAGCCGCTCGAATACGCTGAACACCCCAAATCCGACGTGCTTCTTGCCGAGGCGCGACTCCGCGAGGCCGCGGCGGAGCTCCTGCAGCCGCTCCTCGGTCATGCCCATGCCATCGTCCTCAACGGTGAAATGCAGCATGCCTTCCTCCAACCAGCCCGTCACGGTGATATTCCCTTTGCCGCGCTTTTCCTTGACGCCATGATAGATCGCGTTCTCGACGAGCGGCTGCAAGGTCAGCTTGATGATGCTGTAATCGTCGATATCCGGCGAAATCGAAAAATGGTAGGCGAAAACATCGCCGTAGCGCATTTCCTGGATATACAGATAGTTCCGCGCATGATCAACCTCCTGCGAGACCGGGATGATCTCGCGACCATGCGACAGGCCGATGCGGAAGAAGTTCGCGAGCGCCATGATCATCTTGCTTGCTTCCTCGTTCATGCCCATGTCGCAGAGGCCCTTGATCGCGAAAAGCGTGTTGTAGAGGAAATGTGGATGGACCTGCATCTGCACGACCGCGAGCTCGAGCTCCCGCTGCAGTTCCTGATCCTTTTTAACCTGTGCCATGAGGTCGCGGACATGGCCCATGAGATCGTCAACTCCGTGTCCGAGGATCTCGACCTCGTTGGCCGGCTGATCGTCGACCACCCGCGCGGGCAAGCTCTTGACGCTCGGCGCCGTGATCACGCTGTGCCGCATTTTCTTCATGCGGTCGACAAGGTCGCTAAGCGGCCGCATGATGCGGCTCGAAAGCTGATTCGTGACAAAAATGGCGAGAATCATCAGGATCAGGATGGCGACAATCGTCGTGTATTTGATGTAGACGACCTTGTCGAGCAGGGCGTCGCGGCGGAAGACCGCTGCCAGCTTCCAGCCGTTGGTCGCAAGCGTATCGTAGACCGCAACCATCCATTCCCCGTCCGGGCTCTTGAACTCGATATAGCCGTCCGGCACCTTCGAATCGTAGATAGCCTTGCGGACCTCCTCATCCAGCCGCATCTTTTGCGGCACATCACTGCCCGTGTTCGAGCTGCCCTCCGGTCCGACCATGGCAAGATATCCCCGGCCGCCGAGCAGCGGCCGGTCCATGATGCCAGAGAAGAACTCCTCGCGCAGGCGGAATACCAGGATGCCCTTTTTCTCGGAATCGCGCCGCCCAATGCGCCGCACGACATCCACGGTCTGCAGGCTGGGCGCCTCGTCCCCGTCTTTCAGACCGACAATTTTCCATACGATCTCCGGGTGGTCTTCGTCGTCATCCGTCATCGTATTTTGGTACTGTTCGTACGCGTGCAACAGATCCGCGTAGTCATCGTCCCCGCGATAAAAATGAAAATTCCCGTGGTTCAGGTCAATGTAAACGGTATCGATGATGGAGCTGTTGTAAAGGCGGATGGTATCCACATGGGACTGCACGGCGAGATAGTCCTGCGGCGTGATCTCGTCAGCCTTCTTGCTCAGCAGCTGCAAGATCACCGGATCGTCGGTGAGCGCCGTAATCTGCTCGAGAATGGCCTGAAAGCGGCTGTCCGTGTAGAGCCTTGTTTGGTGCACGAGGTTCGCCGCCTCGCTGCGCGTGCTCTCCTCGACCTGACGCACGGCAAGCGTATAGGAAATGGTCCCCGTGACGAGAATGAACGCGATGATGAGAGGAATATAAACGGACAGTACCGTCGAGCGGAACGAGGAATACCTGTGCCTATGGATCGATACTTTGAGCCTCCGCCCAGCTCTCCAGAGCTTTTCCCGCATGCTCTCCCCCCAACTTTTCCCTTGCCTTGGCATCTGCACGCACAAGCAAGACAAATTACTAACGATTATTGTACCATATCTTATGATTTTTTCCAATAAACAAGGAAAGGATAAAGAGGCTGGAGCACAAGATTGCTTGTGCTCCAGCCTCTAGTGCCGTCCGGCAAACCACTCAGCCAACGAGCTCGTAGCCGGCGTCCTCAATGACTTTTGCGAATTCTGCCTGCGGGATGGCGCGGCTCGCTTTAACCTCTGCCTTACCGCCCTCGAGGTCAACAGCTACGTCCGTCACGCCGTCCATACCGGAAAGCGCCTTTGTGACATGTGCCTTGCAATGCTCGCACATCATACCTTTGATCTTCAATGTCGTTTCCATGTGATTCTCCTCCTGTTTTTCTCTTCCTTCTGTGGCATTTCGTTCACACCTGCCCGCAGCCTCCCTAGAGGACGCTTCGTTTTCCTTCGGTTCTACCGTCCGCACGCGTTCTTCCCCGCGGTCAGGGCGGAAGAAGCGCAGGCGCAGGGCGTTGAGTACGACGCAGACGCTCGACATGCTCATCGCGGCCGCACCGAACACCGGCGAAAGTTTGATACCGAACGTCGGATAAAGAATTCCGCAGGCGACGGGAATGCAGAGGACGTTGTAAAAGAGCGCCCAGAACAAATTCTCCTTGATGTTCTTCATGACGGCCTTTGAAAGGCGGATCGCACTGACCGCATCCAGCAGATCACTGCGCATGAGTACGGCGTCCGCACTCTCAAGCGCGACATCAGTGCCCGCCCCAATCGCTATGCCGAGGTCGGCGCGCGCGAGCGCCGGCGCGTCGTTGACGCCGTCGCCGATCATCGCAACCTTGTGGCCGCCCGCCTGCAGCTTTTGGATTTCCTCGGCCTTGCGGCCTGGCAGGACACCGGCGATGAACGCGTCGATGCCCATGCGTTCTTTCATGGCGTTCGCCGTGCGTGCATTATCGCCCGTCAGCATGACAACGCGCAGGCCAAGTGCCTGGAATTTCGAAATGGCCTCGCGGCTCGTCGGCTTCGGCTCATCCGAAGCGCCGAGGATCCCGATGACCTGTCCGTCCTCCGCAAAGACCAGCGGCGTCGCCCCGCGGATGGATAGTGCCTCCAGATGACCGGAAGCAGCCGTGAGGTCGACGTGCTGCTCCTCCATCAGCTGCGCATTGCCCGCCGCATAACGATGGCCGTCCGCCTTCGCGGTGACGCCGCGTCCGAAAAGCGCAGCGAATTCCTCCATCGGCTTTGCCGTCACGCCGTGCGCCTTGGCATAGCGCGTAACAGCCTCGGCGAGCGGGTGCTCGCTGCCAGCTTCGAGCCCAGCGGCGATGGCCAATAGCTCCGCCTCGCTCTTTCCGCCCATCGGGAAAATGGACGTTACGTCCGGGTGCCCCTCGGTGATTGTGCCGGTCTTGTCCATGACGACCGTATCGACCGCCTGTGCGGTTTCGAGTGCCTCGCCGGACTTGATGAGGATGCCATTTTCCGCGCCCTTGCCGGTGCCTACCATGATGGCAACCGGCGTCGCGAGCCCAAGTGAGCACGGGCAGGCGATGACGAGCACGCAAACCGCAATCGAGAAGGCGAACTCAAAGCTCGCGCCCATCGCGAAATACCAGAACAGCCCCGCTGCCACGGCAATCGCGATGACGACCGGCACGAAGACGCCAGCGATCTTGTCTGCCATGCGCGCAATCGGCGCCTTCGAACCAGAGGCCTCGTCAACGAGCCGGATGATCTGCTGGATGGTCGAGTCCACACCGACGCGGTCCGCGCGGAAGCGGATCGTGCCCTGTCGGTTCATCGTCGCGGACGTCACCGTATCGCCCGCCTGCTTCTCGACCGGCATCGGCTCACCCGTGATCGCGGATTCGTCGATGCTCGTCTGCCCAGAGAGGACGGTGCCGTCGGCCGGGATGCGTTCACCGGGCTTTACAATGACTTCATCCCCCTGCTGAAGTTGCTCGATGGGGATGAGGGTCTCCACTCCGCCGCGCACGACAAGCGCCTGTTTCGGCGCGAGGTTCATGAGTTGTTTAAGTGCCGTGCTCGTCTTGCCCTTGGCGCGGGCCTCGAGGTATTTGCCGACGGTGATCAAGGTGACGATCATGCCGGCGGAGTCAAAATACAGATTCGTGCTGTATTCTGACACCAGCGTCCAGTCACCATGCCCCATGCCCCAGCTCATGCGGAACAGAGCGAAGACACCGAACAAGAAAGCTGACATCGAGCCCATGCCGACGAGACTGTCCATGTTCGGCGCACCCCGGAACAGATTCCGAAACCCGACGATATAATAGCGCCGGTTCAGATACAAGATCGGCAGGACGAACACCGCGAGCGTCAAAGCGTAGGTCACGGCATTCTCAGGCCCGGAGAACAGTGCATAGATCCAATCCGGAACGGGCAGGCCGAACACACGGCTTAGCAGGCCATACAGCGAAAGGTACAGCGCGGGAATCACGAGAATCACCGAGCCAATCAGGCGGTGGCGGATTTCCTCGATATTCTTCTTTACCGGATCCTCCACAGGTTGTGCAGAAGCCGCCTGCCCGTCCTTTACGCTCGCGCCGTAGCCGGCGTCGACCACGGCTTGAATGATGGCGGCCGGGCTCGTCCGACTCTCATCGTATTCGAGCTGCATCGAATTCGTCAGCAGATTGACGCTGACGTCCTTCGTGCCCTCAACCTTCGACACGGCTTTCTCGACGCGTGCGGAACACGCAGCACAGCTCATGCCGGTCACATCAAAACGTTCTTTTTTCATCTTGGATTTTCCGCCTCCTCGGAAGCGTGAACCGATGTTGCCAACCGGTTCCACGAATGACCATGGGAAAAGGGGTCACTTCATGACCTTCTGCAAAAGCGCGCAAAGCTCGTCGACAACGTCGTCGTTACCCGCGCGGATGTCCCGAACGACGCAGCCGCGGATGTGCTGGTTCAGCAGTTCCTTTGTGAACGCGTTCAGCGCGGACTGCACGGCGCTGACCTGCGTCAGGATATCCACACAGTACCGGTCCTCATCCACCATCTTGTGGATACCGCGGATCTGCCCCTCGATACGGTTCAGCCGGCGCACGAGGCATTTGTACTCCTCGCCGTCCTTCTCGCGGTATTTATGCGAATGGATGCCATGCCCGCAGGCACAGCCGCCCTCTGCCCGATCTTCCATCACGTCTTTCGCCATCGATCTTCCCCCTTTTCATCCGTATTATATACCCCTCGGGGGTATATGTCAATAGACAAAAGAGAATTTTTCTCAAAAAAAAAGAACAGCCAGTGGATGGGAACGCCATCGCTCTGCTGCCCCTTGAAGGCCTTATCCATTTTTTTCGATCTCTCGCTGTGTCATTTCCTGGATGAGTTGGACCGCGCCCTTGCCGAGCCCCGTCTCCCGCGCGGCCTCCTCTACCGTGAAGCCGCCGAGCAGCATGGCCCGCGCCTTGGCCGCGAGGTTTTCCTGCTGCGGCTCCGGTTCCATTTCGCGCTCCGCCGCAGTATACGGCTGCTCTGGCGTAGCGAATTCGCGTGCCGCAGCTCCAGCAGCAGGCCCTTGAGGTTCCCGCATGGCCGCCGCGAGGCTGACCGCCTGGTCATAGCTGACATTTTGCCGGTTCTTCGCATCCCTCTGCATCGAATCCTCGAGCACGGCAGCGAAGTCCCTCGCGTCCACGCGCTCGGGCTCCAGCGTAGAACGGGCCGCCATTTCCTGCTGCTTCGCTGCCGCGAGCGTCTGCTGCGCCCGCTGGGCGAGTTCGGCCGAACGCAGCTCGAGTTCCGCCTCGAGCTTGCGGCATTCCGCCAGGCGTGCGTCAAGCACCGCGGTTTTCGCATCGGCGTCCTTTAGCAATGCCTCGAGGTGATCGACATGGCCGCCGAGCCGCCCGATGATCGCGTTGGCAGACTGCTCGAGCTCCTCGCGCAAATGCGCGGTCGACTGCGTGATCTCCTGCCTTTCGCGCGCGGGCTGCGTCCGCTTCCGCGCGATATAGCGCGCCGTAAAAAAAAGAAGGGCCCCGAATAGGATCAGGAACCCCATGACTTCCGTAACCATTCGTTCTTTACTCCCCATCCGACCGGATACCGGTCATAAGCTGATGTCTAAATGATGCCCACGTGTCGGATCGACTGCGTAGCGCGGCTCTGCCGCCTGCTCGTCTTCCCCGCCGCGGTGGCGACCGCCATCCCCGGCATAGCCGCCCTGCCCTTTCTTGCGGTTTGGATCGTCCTTTACGCGCCCATCCTCGACGTTGTCCTTTTCGCGGACCTGCGACTGCTTCAGCTTATCGTCCGCTTTCTGCCGGACGGCCTCAAAATCCTGCTGCAGCGCCGCCGCCTGATTCAGGTTATGCTGGACCTGACCGGCATCCGCCGCGCGCGGGACTACCATCTGCAGGCTCATCGGTGTAACATCCATAGGCTTTACCTTCTCTCCTTAGAAAACATAGGAAAACGGTTTTCTCTGTGCGGGATGAGACTCCCGCAGCGGAATCAGTATGGACCGATATCGATATCATCGTCGCGAACCTGCACGGTCGAGTGCTGGACCTCCGACTGCACGTTCTCGAGCACCGAATTGATGGATAGACGCGTTCCTGGATACATGGTATCCGAAACCCGCACCTTTCCGTGTTTCATATTGGCGAGCTCCGCCTCGAGATTTTGAATCAGGACTTTATCGCGCTTGAGCTTGCCCGCGAGCGGGAACTGCGAACGCGTGAGCTGCGCAATCTGGCTGACACGCTCTGGCGGCAGCTTGGAGGTGTCGATTTTCTGCAGCGTATTGAGCATTTGCGTGATCTGCTTCAAACGCTCCTTGTTTTGCTTGTACTCGCGGCAGAGCTGCCGGTACTGGCGCTCGACGCGCGGATTGACGCCGACAGATATGCGCGTAACGACGAAAGCGGGGTTGCCGATCTTTTTCGCGCGGACTTCCTCCCCCGCGGCAACCGCGCCGCCGGTGATCTGTCCGCGCCCTTCCTCGACGTAGACGTGCTTTCCCGCCTGTACCTCCGAATGGAGGATGACATCGGAAATGTAGACATCCCGTCCGGCCTCGACCTCCGCATTCTCGACAAAAGCCGCGCGGATATCCTCACGCGCCTTGACCGAACCGCGGTCCGTCCCGCTGATGCCGCCCGTGATGTAGACGTTCTGCCCCTCCACCTTGCCGTTGACGAGCCCTTTGATCTCAATGTCGCCGGTCGCCTTGACGCTGAAGCCGTCGGCAACGCCGCCCTGAATCTCCACGCTGCCGACGAAGTCGATGTTCCCGGTGCCGACACCGACATCGCTTTGAATGACGAGATGCGGGTCGATACCAACTTTCTTGCCGGTATCCGTGATCTGCCCATCCATGTCCGCGATGATTTTGTCTTCTTCCTCGACATGGACATTCTTGCCGATCGGCATGGGTACCGGCCGACCATTGCGCGCGGCCACCGTGACGCCGTAGACATTCATGCCCTTCCTGCCCTCGGTCTGCGGGATGCGCTCGGCAAGCAGATCGCCCTTCTTCGCGAGGATGAACAAATTCATGTTCTTGTAGTCCACGCGGCTTCCGTTCTCCTGCAGCGCCGGTTTCCCCTTAACGCTGAGATCGAAATACCGAACGATTCGCGCGTTCTCGCCATCGACTGGCGCGCGGCCCCTGGCCGCGATGAACGGTGCAGAGGACTGGATGCCTTCCGCGATGGCCTCCTCATCGATGCCGAAGACGATCTCTTTCTCGGCCAGCGCCTGGCGAACCTGTTCGACGCTCGGCAGCGCGCCGCCCTCGCTCATGTCAAAAGCGACCCGGACTTCCATTTTGTCGCGGCTGACCTCGATCAAGATAGCCGCGGTCTGCGGTTCCGTTTCCTCCTCTGGATCCGCATCGTCGCTTGGAATGCGGTACTGGCTGCCGATCTTTACCGGCTTTCCCGCCGCGGCACGCACAGCCGCCGCGAGCTCCGCGACATCGTAGTCCTTCACCGCGTAATCCTGCAGAATCTGCTGCAGGTCGGACATCTCAAACTGGACCTCATCCTCGGAAGGATAGACAGTCAGATAGACACCATCCTCGCGGAATTCAAACCGATACCCATCGGCTTTGCTCCCCACCGTCGGATGTGCTGCGCGATCCTCCATGATTGTCCGCCTCCCATTATCCCTATAGATTCATCCTTTTCTGGCCCTTTTCCCCGCTTCCGCGCCCTGTTCGTCATTTCCCTGCGCCATAAAGCCGCGCAGGCGGAAGACCGCCTTCGTGTGCAACTGAGAAATGCGTGCCTCTGTCAGATGCAGGACCAGGCTGATTTCCTTCAGCGTCATTTCCTCATAGTAATACAGCGTCACGACGATTTTCTCTTTTTCTGGAAGCTGGTCGATGGCCCGCGCGAGTTCTTCCTTCTGTTCCTGCTTCTCCGCCTGCTCCGACGGACCTGCCTCCCCGGAAACCGGGGCATCGACCCGCAGATAATCCTCGAGCGGGATGACGGTCGCAACGCTGACCTGCTTTTCGATCTTGCGCAGCTCTTTTTCGTCCACACCGAGACGCGCCCCGAGTTCCTCGTCCGTCGCCGGACGGCCGAGCTCGCCTTCGAGGTCACTGACCGCTTTCTCGTACTTCCGGATCTTCTGACGCGTCGTGACCGGCACCCAGTCCTTCGAACGCAGGTAATCGAGCATGGCGCCACGCACGCGGACGCCCGCATACGTCTCGAACTTATTCTTGCGCGTCAGATCGTAGCGCTCGATCGCGTCGAGCAGGCCGAAGAATCCGCTCGAAAGCAGGTCCTCCCGATCAACATGTGCCGGCAGGCTGATGGCAATGCGCCCGGCCGTCATCTTGACGAGCGGCAGATAGTATTCCGCGAGCGCGTTGCGCAGCTCCGTATTCCGTTCCTTCTGATAACGCCGCCATAGCGATTCGACGTCGATTTTCTTTCTGCTCTCCGCATCCATGCCATCGACCCCCTTTCGCCTTTACTGACTCTTCTCTGTGTCCACATGGCGCAAATTCTCGGAAGCCAGCGGCTGGAAGCCCCCTTCTTCTCCGCCGCCCTCCGGCTGTTCATCGTTCTGCTCCTCCGCTTGCGGCGCTTTTGGCTGCGGTGCGGCCTCTGCCATTTTCTCCGCGTCCCCTTTTTCCTCGACAGCCTCATCCAATGCCTCGTCGAGGCTCTTGTCGAAAAACACCCAGCCCTTCGCCTCTAAGATAAAAGTCACGAGATAAACGAAGAGACCGGAGCCACATGCACCGACGGCCATGCGGAAAAGCACGGTTGTCCCGCGGATATCCCGCAACACGCCCGCGATGCAAATGGCGAGCGCCGCAAGGATGGCGATGAGCAGAGACATCTGAAATTTAACCAAAATCCATCACCTGTTCAGATCTCTTTCTCACCCTTGTTGATGGTCTTAACCTTATAGGAACCGTTCTCGAGGTTGATGGAGACGGTACGTCCATAAGTCCCGCCGACATCCTCTGCCAAAAGGCGAATATTCATCTCATTGAGGATGCTCTTCACGGCCTCGGCGTTGCGCGCGCCAACGCGCATGATGTCCGTCGCATTGGCAAAGGCGAACATCTGCGCGCCTCCCGCCATCTTCGCGACAAGGCGGCTGCGCACGGCGCCGAGGGCGAGCACATCCCGCAGCAACAACGGCATCCCGGTATCGGCAAACTTCGCCGGGTTATCGCTCGCCCGCGCCTGCTTACTGTCCGGCAGCATGATATGCAGGAGCCCGCCGACCTTTGCCTGCGGGTCGTAAAGCGAAATGCCGATGCAGGATCCAAGGCCATAGCTGATGATGGTATCCGGCGCTTTCCCGACCTTATAGTCCGCCATGCCGACTTTGATCAGTTCTGGCATATCACTCAACTCCTACCGCAGATATGATGGTCTGCAACGATCCCGGATCCGGCACCAGGAAGAAATGTCCGCTGATGCCGTCATCCTCCGACAAGAACTCCGTCTCGATTACCAGTGCCTGGTCGCCCATTTGGCCGAGCTGTACGAGCACGACATTTAAAATGGCGCCTGCCATATCCATCGCGAGTGCGGGGATGGACGGAAGCATGGAAAGGTTGGTAAACGTATAGAACGCATTGAGATACGCACCGGAAAGAATGTTGCCGATTTCCATCAACGCTGATTCATCCATGAAATCCAATTTCTGCGTCTGCCCATGCTTCCGGCCCATCAGCGTATCTACGAGGTAGAACGCACTTTTCTGCGGGAGCAGAAACAGGATATTGCCCGGCGCCTTGCCGTAGACGCGCAGGAACACGCCGACGACGATGGCGTCCGGCCCGCCGACCATATCTGGCACCGCATCGAGCGGCACCAGCGCAACCTTCGGCACATTCATATCGATGCGCCGGTTGATGATCTGTGACAAAGCGGTCGCAGAGTTGCCCGCTCCGACATTGCCGATCTCCCGAAGCGCGTCGAGCTGACTCGGCGTAAGGTTCAATTCATCTGACATATCGTAACACCTCATCCTGCGTCCATCGGACAGGCCGCTCGATGGAAGCACTGATTATTTCTCGTCTTTTTTCTCCAATCCGACGATTTCTTCAAGATTGAGCATGATGATGAGTCTGCCGTCCACATTGCCGATCCCGCTCAGGTACTTGGTGATTTCCTTGCCGTTGATGGCTTTCTTCGGGTCAATCGGCTTGCTGTGGATGGTCAGGACCTCGGTCACAGCGTCAACGAGCATACCGACATGCACTTCGCCGACGTTGACTGTCACAATGCGCGTATTGTCTGTATACGGCGCGTCGGCGAGGCCGAGCCGCTTCTTGAGGTCGATGACCGGGAGCACGGATCCGCGCAGGTTGATGACGCCCTTGATATAGTCGGCGGCAAATGGGACGCGCGTGATATCCGTCAGATTGCGGATTTCCTGTACATTGAGGATGCTGATCCCATATTCTTCGTTCAGGAGTTTGAAGGCGACGACCTGAATCCCTTCGCCATTATCATTCTGTTTGATTTCTTCGTTAGCCATGTCGCTGTACCTCCTCTTACTGCATCATCGCTGCGACGTCAAGGATCAGGGCGATGCGGCCATCGCCGAGGACCGTCGCGCCGGTGAACATCTTGAGTCCCGAGAACAGGCTGCCAAGCGCCTTGATGACGATTTCTTGCTGACCGATCAGATTGTCGACCACAATGCCGGCCTTGGCTTCACCGGTATGCACGACGACGACGAACATATCCTCGGCGTCCTTGACGTGTGGTACCTGCAACACCTGCTCCATGCGGATGATCGGGATGATCTCGCCGCGCAGGACGATGACCTCCTTGTTCTGGATGGTCTGGATATCCGTCGGCTGGATGTTGATCGTGCTGTCGATGGAGCCGAGAGGAATCGCGTACATCTCCTCCTGTACCTGGACCATCATCGCCTGGATGATCGCGAGGGTCAGCGGCAGCTTGATCTTAAATACGGAACCCTCGTCGATCTTCGTCTCGACATCGACATGGCCGGACAGCGCCTCGATCTTGCTGCGCACGACGTCCATACCGACGCCGCGGCCGGAGATATCGGAGATATGATCTGCCGTCGAGAAGCCCGGCAGGAAAATCAAACGGACCGCTTCCGCGTCGTCCATCTTGTCGGCTTCCTCCTGGCTGATCATGCCTTTTTCGACCGCCTTCGAGCGGATCTTGTCAGCATCGATGCCCGCGCCGTCATCGGTGACCATGATGACGACGTTGTTGCCCTCATGACGGGCGATGAGTCCGACCTCACCGGTACGCGGCTTGCCCTTCGCCTCGCGGACATCTGGTTCCTCGACGCCGTGGTCACAGGAGTTGCGCAGCAGATGCATGATCGGGTCGCCGATCTCATCGATGACCGTGCGGTCGAGCTCGGTCTCCTCGCCTTCGATGGTCAGGTTGATTTCCTTATTCAGTTCCTTTGCGATATCGCGAACCATGCGTGGGAAGCGGTTGAACACCGAGCTTACCGGAACCATGCGGACCTTCATGACGATGTTCTGGAGGTCTGTCGTAACACGGTCCATCTGCTCGAGCGTCTCCGTGAGCTCTGCAATGCGGTGCGTCTGCCCGATCTGTTCGAGACGAACCTTGTTGATGACGAGCTCGCCCATGAGGTTCATGAGGCTGTCGAGCTTGTCAATATCGACGCGAACCGACTGGCTCTGATGCGGCTTCTTGTGCGCGGCCGGTTTTTTAGCCGGTGCCTTCTTGGCTGGAGCGGCCTTCTTTGCCGGCGTGGCCTTTGCAGCCTCCGCCTTCTTCTCCGGCGCCTTTTCCGCTGCTTTCGGTTCAGCCTGCGCGTCCGGATCAATAACATTCGTCTGGATCTCAGCGATCTCCGAGATCGAGTTGATGGCTTCTTCTACCTGTTTGGGCTCCGACGCCGTAATGATGATGACATCGAACGAGCGGTCGAATTTCTCCTGCTCAAGATCTTCGGCCGACGGTACGGATTTGATGACATCGCCGAGCTCATCGAGCGTGTTCATAACCATGTAAGAGCGCGCGGATTTCAGCAGGCAGGTTTCGGCGAGCGTGACCTTGACGTGAATCGCGAGCAGGCCCTTCTCCTTCGCCTGCTTGATGACGTCGCGGTCGACGTCCGTCAGCTCGATGGACGGCGCCGCCGGTTCCGCTGCTTTTTCCGGTGCCGCGGCCGGCGCTGCGGCTCCCTTGGCCTCCGGCACATCGCCCTTCGAGATTTTGCTGAGCTGTTTGACAAGATCCGAAACGTCGACGAGATCCTCCGGATCGCCGTTGCCGACGTTATCGATCATCTGCTCGAGCGAATCGACGCATTTGAACAGAATGTCAATGATGTTCTCATCAAGCCGCAGCTTATCGTTGCGGATGAGGTCGAGCACATCCTCCATCTCATGCGTGAGCTCAGCAATCTTGTTGTAGCCCATGGTTGCCGACATGCCCTTCAGGGTATGCGCATTGCGGAAGATCTCGTTGACGACCGAGGTGTCCTCCATGTTGTCCTCGAGGCTGAGAAGCCCGTCGTTCAAGGATTGCAGGTGTTCATGGGACTCGTCCAGGAACATATCCATATACTGATTCGTGTCCATTTGTATTCCCCCTAAAAATTAGCGCTTCACAGCCGATACGATGGCGCTGGCAATCTGCTCCACTGGCTTCACCTCGTCGGCAAGGCCTGCCTCCACGACCGCGCGCGGCATGCCGTAGACCACGCAGCTGTCTTCATCCTGCGCGATGCTATAACCGCCGGCGGCTTTTATCTTCTTCATTCCCTCGCAGCCGTCAGAGCCCATACCGGTCATGATGACCGCCGTGACCTTCTGTCCGAACGGCGCGACAGAATCGAACATCACGTTGACGCAGGGCCGGTGATTGCCGACCGGCGGATCAGTGCCGAGCGCGATGCGCCGGTCAGTACCGTCCGGCCTCACGCGGAGGTGGAAACCTCCCGGCGCGATGTAGACCTGGCCGGGCCGGATGACCTCCCCGTCTTCCGCCTCCTTGACCGAGATGGCCGAGATCGTGTTCAGGCGATCTGCCAGCGCTTTCGTAAAATGCGGCGGCATATGCTGCACGACGACGACTCCGCAGGGGAGGTCCGCCGGCAGCCGCGTAATGACGTTCTGCAGAGCCTGCGGCCCACCCGTCGAAGTCCCGATAGCGACGAGCTTCTGCCCGCTGCCTCTCTCGATGACCAACGGCTTTGGCTGAAATTCCGGCTTTCGGCGCTGGAGCAGCGGATTCGGTGTCCGGGCCAAAGCCAGCTTCGCGTGGCTTGGCGATTTCTGCCGTGGCGGCTCCCTTTTCAATCCTGGGAACGCAACGCGTCGCATAACGGGCACGGCGGGCTTTGGCGGAGACTCCTGCTTCTTCGGCTTCTGCACATGGGCTTTTACCGCGTTTCGGCATTTCTGCAGGATCTCAGGCTCTATCGTATCGATTCTCGAAATCGAGCCGCCAGCCTTGCTGATGAAGTCCACCGCGCCGAGGCTCAGCGCACGCACCGTAGCTTCCGTACCCTCCTGCGTCAGGCTGCTGAGCATCACGACCGGTATCGGGCTTTCCTCCATGATGACGGCGAGTGCATTAAGCCCATCCATGACCGGCATATTGACGTCAAGCGTCAGCAGATCCGGTTTCTCCTGCTTGACAAGCTTTATCGCCTCCTGCCCGTTTCTCGCGGTCCCGACGACCTCAAAATCCGGCTGCTTTCGGAACAGGTCCGAAAGCACCTTCCGCATGAAGGCGGAGTCATCCGCGATCAAGATACGAATCATTCCCATCACCTCGCTACCACAGGACAGTCAGAAGCCGATACCGCCGTCCGGCGGTCAATCTACGATGGAGATGCCCCTGGCAATGCTCTGCCGCTGTATTGTAAAAATAAAGCGAACAATCTTATTGGTCACGTTCCGCGGCACATTCTGAAACGCCGCGCCGATCCGCCAAATGCTCGTCCCGTCGTCGCGCTCGACACGCGCGGCGCGGACAATGCGGCATAGGATATTGAGCGTACCGACATTCGGGATCTCGCTGAGCTCGATCGTGGCCTGCGAATTCACCTTGACCGGATGACGCACCACGAAGCCGATGCCGTTGCCACTGAGGTCGATGGAATCCGTCTCGAATGGCTTCTCGATACGGCCTTCCTCGTCGATCAGATGAACGCGGAGATGCAGGCTCACGCGAACGCGCACGAACTCACGGTTCTGATGCCGCTCGACCGTCTCCGGCTTCACGATGGTCCAGGTCGGGAGCTGACCATCAAGCGCCGCCCCCTGAAACATCGTCAGAAAGCGGTAGCGGCACTGTTCACCACTGGCAAGCCCGTAGATGGAATCCCCGCGGACCGGGATGATCGGCACGCGTTTCTTGTCAAACGGCATGGCCACGATCAGGCGGTCCTTCTGGATATCCTCGATCCGGCTCTTATACCCTTCTTCGCTGCCTTCCAAATAAAATTCCAGACGCTGACCTATCTTTAAGACTTTCTCTGCTTTTATTATTTCGCCTGCCATCGTAAAGTTCCTCCATGTTTAACGTGGAAAGTGAAAAATTTGTTGCAAAAATCCCTTCCAGCCGCGGCTCACCTTCATCTGCGTCCCGTAGAGCAGGCTGTCCGTAAGCCCTTTGATGCAGCGTGCCGCCACGGAATCCGGCGCGTCGATCAGGAAGGGAACCTGGTGCCGCACGGCCAGCTGCACCGCGCGGTCCTCGTAGAGATAGCCGAGACACGAGACGCGCATGTGCAGAAAGCGCGCCGAAGTCTGCTCGAGCTTCGCGACGACATCGCGGCTCTCGGCCGGCTCGTAGACGCGGTTCACGATGAGCTTCAAGTTCTTTTCCTTGGCGTAGAGGCTGTAGGCCTTCATCATCGCGTAGGCGTCGGTCAGTGCGGTCGGCTCCGGTGTCGTGACGAGCAGCACTTCATCCGCCGCCAGCACGAAATCCATGACGTTTTTGCCGAGCCCCGCGCCGGTATCGATCAGGATGATATCCGCGATATCGCCGCAGGCCGCGAGCTTCTGCAGGAGACAGAACTGCTCCCAATCGCTGAAGGTCCGCGCTTTCTCGATGCCCGAACCGCCGGGGATGTAGTTGAGCCCATAGGGGCCATGCACGAGGACATCGTCGAGGGTCACATCCTCCTCGATGAGATTCAGGAGATGCTTCCGCGCATGGCTGCCGAGAACGACGTCGACATTCGCCATACCGAGGTCCGCGTCGATAAGCAGCACGCGCTTCCCCATCATGCCGAGTGCAATGGACAGGTTCACGGCAAGATTGGTCTTGCCGACGCCTCCCTTTCCGCTCGTGACCGCGATGACGCGGGGCAGATCCGCTCCGCCCGTTTCGCGCTGCGTTTCCTCTTGCTTCTGTTCTTTCCGGCTGCCGACGATCTGCCGCAGCCTTGCCGCTTGATCCGCCATAGGCCTCAAACTCCGAGTAGAAGTTCCGCGAGCGCCCCGGCATCCGCCGCGCGGATATCATCCGGTACGCTCTGTCCATTCGTCAAGAAAGAAAGCCGGATATCCTTGTGCTGATAGAGCAGATTCACAATGAGCCCGAGGCTGCGCGTTTCGTCCGTCTTGGTAAAGATAAGCCCATCCGGTTTGCAGACGGAGAATTTCTGCAGGATATCGGCCGCGTCGAGATCCTTCGTCGTCGCGCTCATGACGAGATGTTTCTCGATGCGCGGCGAGACCTTCAGAAAATCCTGCAGCTCCTTCATCTGGTATGCGTTATGCTGGCTGCGCCCGGCCGTATCGATCAGAATCAGATCCTTGTCGCGATGCTTGTGCATGGCGACGCGCAGTTCGTCCGGCGTGTAGACGATCTCCAGCGGCAGCCCGATGATATCGGAATACGTCTTGAGCTGTTCGACCGCGGAGATCCGGTAGGTGTCCGCCGTAATCAGCGCAGCCCGAACGTTTTTCTCGAGCACGAGCCGCGCCGCGATCTTCGCGAGCGTCGTCGTCTTGCCGACGCCGGTCGGGCCGATCAGCGCGGCGATATGCGGCTTTTCCCCATCCTGCCGGAGGCCCTGCTGGAATGGCACATTCCGCTCCAGGAATCCGGCCAGGATTTTCTGCGCCTCTGGATCCATCTCATCGACGAGCGTATCGCCGGCTGAGGCCTGCGCCGCAAAATCCTTCAGGATATGCTCCGCAACGCCCTGACGCTGCAGCGTTTCCTGGAGCGTCACCTTGCCCGGCGTCTCGTTCTTGCTCATCACCTGCGCGAGCATGGATTTCATCTGGGCGAGCTCGGTCTCGAGCTGCTCGATTTTCTGCTGGTCTTCGGGCCGGCCAGCCTGTGCTGCCGAACTTCCCTGTGGCATGGCGGCCTGCACCGGCGCCACTGCGGCAGCGGGCTTGCGCGGCGGCATATAGGCCGCCTGACTTTCGGGCATCGTCTCCTTGGCGGCGATATCCACGCCGGCCTGCGTACCCGCTGTCTTATACTGGCCGAGAACGTTTGCCGGCATCACGGGCTTCGGCGCCGTTTTTTTCGTCGTCTCGCGCTGATTCTCCGGCTGATCCTCGATGGCCGCCGTGACTTCGACAACCTCAGAGCCGCCGTAGCCGAAAAATCCGCCGTCCTTGTATTTCTTCGTATGGAGAATCACGGCATCCCTGCCTAGTTCTCGTTTCACCTGCTCCATACATTCTTTCATCGTAGGAGCCTTGAATACCTTGATCTGCACTTAGATCTTCACCACCCCAAGAATCTGAATTTCTACGGACTGCTCGATCTCCGCATGTGAGAGCACGATGATGCCCGGCACGGAGCGCTCGACAAGCTTGCGGAAGTACGGCCGGACGGCCGGGCTCGTCAGAACGATAGGCTGATAGCCCATATTGGTGAGCTTCTCGAGTTCTTTGTTCAGCGCGTCGATGAGCTTTTGCATCGAATCCGGGTCAAGGCTCACATAGGAGCCGTGATCCGTGCGCTGGATGCCGCCTGCAATACGATTCTCGAGCGCCGGATCGAGTGTTACGCATGGCAACACGCCGTTCTGTACGTTTTGCTGCGTGATCTGGCGCGCCATCGCGTGCCGCACGTACTCCGTGAGAACCTCCGGGTCCTTTGTCGCGCGCGCATAGTCGGAAAGCACCTCGAGAATCGTCTCCATATCGCGGATGGAAACGCGCTCGTGCAGAAGACCCTGCAGGACCTTCTGCACCTCGCCGACGCTCATGAGATTCGGGACGACCTCGCTGACCAGTGCCTCGTTGGTCTTTTTGAGATTGTCGATGAGGTTCTGCGTCTCCTGACGGCCGAGGATCTCGTCGGCGTGCTGCTTGATGACCTCCGTGAGATGCGTTGCAAGCACGGATACGGCATCGACGACCGTGTAACCGTTGAGTTCCGCCTGCTCACGCTCGTTCTCCGGGATCCAAAGCGCCGGCAGCCCGAAAGCCGGCTCCGTCGTTTCGATACCCGGCACCTCTTCGAACACCGTACCGGAGTTCATCGCGAGGTAATGATCGAGCATGAGCTCGCCTTTCGCGATCTCAATGCCCTTGAGCTTGATGATATAGGCGTTCGGCTTGATCTGGATGTTATCGCGGATGCGGATGGTCGGCACGACGAGGCCGAGCTCCAGCGCGCACTGCCGCCGGATCATGACGATGCGGTCGAGCAGGTCGCCGCCCTGTCCCGTATCGACGAGCGGGATCAGACTGTAGCCGATTTCGAGTTCCATCGGATCGACATGCAGCAGCGAGACGATGTTTTCCGGTTTCGCGGCCTCGCGGCGCGCGACCGCCTTCTGCGTCTCCTTCTTCTTTTCCTCGGTCGGCAGCACTTTCTCCGTCCCGCGTTTGAGCTGATAGCCGATGAACGCACAGAGGAGCGAAAGGGTCGCAAACGGGATGCCTGGCAGGCCCGGCACGACGGCAAAGAACACCAATACCCCGGACAGGATGAAGAAAATGCGGTCGTTGCGGAACAGCTGGTCGACGAGGTCGCGTCCGAGGTTGCCCTCCGCGCCGGCGCGCGTGACGATGAGGCCCGTAGCCGTCGAGATCAGCAGGGCCGGGATCTGCGAAACGAGGCCTTCGCCGACGGTCAGCAGGGTGTACTGCTGCAGCGCCGCCTGTGCGTCGAGTCCTCGCTGCAGCATGCCGATGACGAAGCCCGCGGAAATGTTGATAAACATGATGATGATGGCCGCCACGGCATCGCCCTTGACGAACTTCGAAGCACCATCCATTGCGCCGAAGAAGTCCGCTTCGCGTTGAATCTTTTCGCGGCGGCGGCGCGCCTCCGCGTCGGTGATAGCACCCTGATTCAGATCCGCGTCGATGGACATCTGCTTGCCCGGCATCGCGTCGAGGGTGAAACGAGCGGAAACTTCTGCCACGCGTTCCGAGCCCTTCGTGATGACGAGGAAGTTGATGATGACAAGGATGATGAACACGATGAAGCCGACGACCGCGTTGCCGCCGACGACAAAGTTACCAAACGCCGTGATGACCTCGCCGGCAAAGCCGTCGAGCAAGATCAAGCGCGTCGACGAGATGTTCAGCGCCAGCCGGAAGAGTGTCGTAATCAGCAGCAGCGATGGAAAAATCGAGAGGTCGAGGGCCTCGACGTTGTAGATGACCGCCATGACGACGAGCAGCGCGATGGTGATGTTCAGGCAGATCAGCAGATCGAGCAGGAACGTCGGCAGCGGAATGATCATCATGACGACGATCGTAACGATGGCTACCGCGATGAGGACATCGCTGTATCGTTGGATGAAGTTGCCACCCGACTTCAGGGAAGCGGCTCCGGTTGCAGCCATACGCATTTCTCCTTCTTGTTAAACGCAATGATATCCGACGGATCACGCCGTCTGGTGATGCTTCAGACGATAGATATATGCGAGGACCTCCGCGACGGACTGGTAAAGCTCCGGCGGGATGAAATCGCCGATTTCGGTGGTCCGGTAAAGTGCGCGCGCCAGCGGCACATTCTCGACCAGCGGCACGTGGTGCTCACGGCCGATGGCCTTGATCTTCTGTGCGACGAGATCCTGGCCTTTCGCGAGGACTTTCGGCGCTGACATGCCCTTGTGATACTCGAGCGCGACCGCAAAATGCGTCGGATTCGTGACAATGACGTCCGCCTTCGGGACTTCCTTCATCATGCGGGACATAGCCATCTGGCGCTGTTTCTGCCGGATCTTGCCCTTGATCTGCGGATCCCCCTCGGTCTGCTTGAACTCGTCCTTGACTTCTTGCTTCGTCATCTTCAGATCCTGTGTCGTCTGCCATTTCTGGTAGCCATAGTCGAGGACACCGATGATCATGATGACGCCGCAGATCTGAAACGCCATCTTCAGCACGATGTTGACCATCTGCCCGAGGCTCGTGTCGAGGTCGTAGTAGATGAACTGCGGCATTGCGAGGATCTGATCCTTGAGCACCATGTAGAGGAATGCCCCGATGACGAGGATCTTCAGCAGGGATTTCACGAGCTCGACGAGCGAACGCTTGGAAAACATGCGGCCAACGCCGTTGATGGGGTTCAGGTTGCTGAGCTTCGGCTGGATTTTCTCCGTATTGAAGTTGAGCCCGACCTGAAAAAAATTGATGCCGAGACCGATCAGCATGACAGCGAGCATGATCGGCAGCGCGGTTTTCGCGAAGACAATCGATGCCTCGGCAAACAAATTGACGAGATTCTCGGCGTCGAGCGTCTGATCGAGATGCCCGAATATATAGGTCATATACGCGTTCAGCTCGTGATAAATGGACTGCGCGAGCATCTTGATGGTAAAGAAGCCGATCAGCAGCACGAATGCCGTGCTGAGCTCCGTACTCCGGCCGACCTGGCCCTTTTTCTTCGCGTCGCTCCGCCGTTTGCTCGTCGGCTCCTCGGTCTTGTCCCCGTCCGCAAAGAGCTGCAGATCCAGGACAAACGGGGCCGTCTCCTCCCATGCCCCGCTACTGGAGTGCGCGCAGGGCAATGCTGATATTCCCATACATTTCATTGAACAACACATCCAGAAACAGAACGTAGAACGGCAGGAGCATCGAGAGCACGCCGACGCCGATGATGAGCTGCAGCGGGATGCCGACGACAAAGATGTTCATCTGCGGCATCGTGCGCGCGAGAATCCCGAGGCCGACATTCGTCAGCAGGATCGCGAACGTGACCGGCATGGCGATTTTCATGCCCGTCACGAACGTCCCAGCCACAAAATCCGTCAGGATAACCGGCAGAGACAAACTCGGCTGCATCGTCAGAATCGGCACGGCGCGAAAACTCTCGACCAGCGACGCAATGATCATATGATGCCCGTTCGTCGCGAGAAAAATGATAATCCCTAAATTATAAAGAAAACTCCCGATAAGCGGCATCTGCTGACCGGAAGTTGGATCCATCACATTGACAATGGCAAAGCCCACCTGCATATCCATGATCTTGCCGGCCATTTGGATCGCAGAGAAGGCCACATAGGCGACAAAGCCGATGAGCCAGCCGATAAAAAGTTCCTCAAGTACAGCAACGGAATAGGCAAGCACCGATGGCGGCGTCTGCACGGTCCCGAGACCGTCCACGACGGGAAACAGCACAACCGTGAAGACAAACGATGCCGCCGCGCGGATATACACGGGAACATTGATACTGCCGAAGAAAGGAGAAATGATGAAAATACCGCTGACACGGGTCAGCATCAGCAGAAAAACCGCTGCGTGATCCTGCATAAGGGTAAAATAATCCATAGAATTCTCCCTTTAGCTGATGTAACTCGGCAAATTCACCAAAAGATTCGTCAAATACTCGACCATAATGCGGAGCATCCACGGGCCGAACAGCAGAATGGCGACAAACACCGCGATGATCTTTGGGATGAACGCGAGCGTCTGCTCCTGGATAGACGTCGTCGCCTGGAACACGCTGACCGCGAGGCCGACGATGAGCCCGAGCCCAAGCATCGGTGCGGAGACGATCATGACGATCCAGAGCGCCTGCTGCCCCAGCTGGATAACCAGATCTCCGGACATCTTCTCCTCTCCCCTTTCCCGATGAAAGCAACGCACAAGGTTATTTGAAGCTGACGATCAGCGACTTGATCAGCAAATGCCAGCCATCGACCATGACGAACAACAGGATCTTAAACGGCAACGAGATCATAACCGGCGGTAGCATCATCATGCCCATCGACATCAGCGTACTCGCGACGATCATATCGATGACGATAAACGGGATGTAGATCATGAAGCCGATCTGAAATGCCGTCTTGAGCTCGCTGATAATAAACGCCGGAATCAGCGTAACCGTCGAAACGTCCTCCGGACCATCCGGCCGTTCGGCATTGGATAGATTGACGAAGAGCGCGAGATCCGATTCCCGCGTCTGCTTAAACATGAATTCGCGGATCGGTTCCACCGTGTTGTCGATGGCCTGCTCCTGGGTAATCTGCCCGTTCAAGTAGGGCTGTATGCCCTGCTCGTTCGCCTGCCCCCAATACGGCGCCATGATGTAGAACGTCAGGAACAGGGACAACGCGATAACGACCTGGTTTGGCGGGACGTTCTGCGTCGACAGCGCGTTCCGCAGGAAACCGAGCACGACGACAATGCGTACGAAAGACGTCGTCATCATCAAAATGCCCGGCGCAAGCGAAACGATGGTCAGGACGGCCGCGACCTGCAAGGTCGCGGCGACGTCCTGCGGTTTGGCCGCCGTTCCGACGTCGACGTTCACAGAAGGAATCACCGGTGCTGCATCCGCGCTCCCGGCCCACCAGGCCAAAAGCACCAGCACGCCGCCCAGTAAAAGTAAAACATTTGGGCGTCTCAAACGCCTACAACCCCTTTTCATTCTGACCTTACTTCCGGAACATCGGCGGAATTTTCTGTACGAAATCCCCGAGCGTCCCGAACTGTTTTGCGAACATATCCGGCTGCACCGGGTGATGCTCCGCGTCGTGTTCGAGGCGTTCGATTTCCCCGGGGTCGGTGATCTCTGCGAGCAGCGTAATCTGATGTTCGGTCACACCGAGCAACAGACAACGGCCCGCCATCTCCACGACGCAGACCGACCGGTTCGGCCCAAGCGGCAGGTGCGAAAGAAGCCTTCCCCCGTTTCCCGCCTGCTGCCTGGCAAAATGCCCGCCTAAATACTTTGCAACAAAATAGGCCATCCCCACCACAAAGGCAAAAATGGCGAATAAACTGAGCAAATAGGCCGCAGTCGACCACAAGGATACCGTCGTAGGCCGGGGATCCGTGTTTTCATAGCCGGATAGGTATCCGCCTGAAGTCGCTTCCTCAGCAGCTGATGCGGGATCCATGGTCAGCAACAAAATTGCCGCCAACCCTGCCAGTCCCACCAATACAATCTTTTGCTTTTTTCCTGTCATCAGCCTACTGCTTTGCGCACAGCCTCCAAAACGCGGTCCGCCTGGAACGGCTTGACGATAAAGTCACGCGCGCCGGCCTGGATGGCCTCGATGACCATGGCCTGCTGGCCCATGGCGCTGCACATAACGATCTTCGCGTTCGGATCGACCTTTTTGATTTCTTTGACGGCGGAAATGCCATCCATCTCCGGCATCGTGATATCCATCGTGACCAGATCCGGCTTGAGTTCCTGGTATTTTTCCAGGGCCTTCATGCCATTTTCTGCTTCTCCGACGACCTCGTAACCGTTCTTTGTCAGGATATCTTTAACCATCATCCGCATGAACGCTGCGTCATCTACGACTAATACCCGTACTGCCATGTTTCATCTCTCCTCATCTTTGAATGAGCATCGGCGTATGCCTTGCCCCTGATATTCCTTTTGATTTCCCCTGAAGCTATTATATCGGAAAATCACCGATTAAACAAGTCAATCCCCGGATCACTGGAGCTTGCTTGCTCTTTCCTCCGGGCTCACAATCTCGGTGATGCGCACGCCGAAATTCTCATCGATGACAACGACTTCACCCTTTGCCAGGAATTTGCCATTGACCTGGATATCGACCGGCTCACCGGCGAGCTTGTTGAGCTCGATAATCGAACCGTTGGTTAGCTCGAGGATTTCCTTGATGGATTTTCGCGTGCGGCCGAGCTCGACCGTGACCTCCAACGGTACGTCGAGGATCAACCCGATGTTCGCGTCGTTCACCTGCACCGGCTGTGTATTGAGCGGCGTGAACTGCGCCTGCTGCACGGGGACGTTCGTGGCGACATGCGGTTGTGCCGGAGGCGCCGCCGCGTAGCCAAAGCCCGGTGCCGGTGCAGCGGCTGGCTGCGGTGCGGGTGCCGGCTGCGGTGCGGGTGCTGGCGTCGGTGTGGAAGCTGGCTGCGGTGCCGGTGCCGGCTGCGGTGCAGGACTCGGCGTCGGTGCGGGACTCGGCGTTGGTGCCGCAGGGGCCGCCGGCTGCGACGCAGGATCCTCCTCATCCGCCCCTGGGTTCATCAGGGACTGCACCATTTCCTTTGCGACGTGGATCGGCAGGATCTGCATGATTTCGCTGTCGATGAGGCCATCGACCTCCATGCGGAAGGAAATGCGCGCGACCGGCTCGTTGTTGTCGCCAACGATATCCGTGACCTTATCCTCCGTGCTGAGGTCGATCAGGTTCGTCGTCGGAGGCGAGATATCGATTTTTTTGTTGAACATCGTCGACAGCGACGTGGCGACCGTCCCCATCATCTGGTTCATGGCCTCGCCGACCGCACTCATATGGATTTCATTGAGTTCGCTGTCCGGCGTCGTCCCATCGCCACCCATCATGAGGTCCGCAATGATGGCCGCATCTTGTGCCTGGATCGCGAGGACGTTGTTGCCATCGATGCCCGTCGTGTAACCGACCTCGACGATCAGATACGGCATCGGGTAGTTTTCCTTGATGATGCCCATCGTCGAGACCGCCACGGACGGGGTCGTGATGTTTACCTTATGGCCGAGCAGTACGGACAGCGTCGTCGCCGCACTTCCCATCGAAATGTTGCCGATTTCGCCGAGAGCGTCCTTCTCCATATCGGAGAGTACATCATCGAACTGAGATGAATCCGTCCCAGCAGGAGTAGCCGCTCCTGCATCTGCAGGCGCTTTATCCGCCGCCTTGCCTGAGTCCGAACCTCCCGCGGGTGCGTCTCCGCCATCTGCCGACGGGATTCCGCCATTCAGCAGGGCATCAATTTCCTCTTGCGAGATTGCATCGTCACTCATCCGTTCCTTCATCTCCTTCTTCTGATTCCTCTTCCTCATCCTGATTCATGATCTTCGTAATCTGAACCGCCATCTTCTTTCCTGAAGTGCCAGGCCGCGCGTAGAACTTCGGCCGCTTGCCGACCAGGCAGCGCAGCTCATCCTTCACACCAGTATCCAGTTGTAAGACGTCGCCAAAGCCCAGTGTCAAGAACTCGCGAATCGTCAGATTCACGCGCCCGAGCTCGACGACAAACGGCACCTTCGTACGCTCGATCTTCTTTTGCAGGATCTTGACCTGTTTCGGATCGTCGTCCTTTGTGACCGACGAAGCCACCCAAAACGTCGTCGTCAGCTTGGACATGATGGGCTCCAGCACCAGATACGGTACACAGATATTCATCATGCCCTCGACCTCGCCGACCTTCATCTGGATCGTCACGATGACGACCATATCGCTCGGCGGAACAATCTGCGTGAACTGCGGGTTCGATTCCGTCGCCTCAAGGGTTGGATGGATGTCGATGACGGTCGACCACGCCTCGCGCAGCAGATTGTCCGCGACATCGATAAAACGCCGCATGACCGTTTCCTCGATTTCCGTCAGCACCCGCGGCTTTAGCGAGGTATTCCCCTCGCCGCCGAACACGCGGTCGATGAACGCAAACGCGATCTCCGTGTTGATTTCCATGATGATGTTGCCCTTCAGGGGCGGCACCGCCAGGATGCTGATGACCGATGGATTCGCCAGTGACTGGACAAACTCCTGATAGGTCAGCTGCTCCACGGAAGCGACCTCTACTTTGACCATCGTCCGCAAATGCGTGGAAAGATACGTATTCAGCAGCCTGGAAAAGCTCTCGTGGAGCATGAACAGGGTGCGGATTTGATCTTTCGAAAATTTATCTGGACGACGAAAATCGTAGGTCTTGATTTTCTTCTGTTCTTCGTCTGCCTTAACTTCCTCAGCGGATACAGAGCCATCCGACAGGGCGGACAGCAGCTTATCTATCTCGGATTGAGACAGGACATCATCTGCCAAACTTCGTCCTCCTTCCTGCCTGAACGCTTATCTTTTCCCTCATTGCAGCAGGAAGCTGGTGAAATACACATCATAGACGGAACCTTGACCGAGTTTGTCGTTGAGCTCGTCTTTGATTTTCTTCTTCAGGTCATCCTGTTTGTTGGCATCGAACTCATCAAGCGATGCGGAACGTAAAATCTGCATCGTCGAGTCGAGGATCTTGGTTTCCGCCATCGGCTTGAGCTTCCCTTCCTCGACGTTATCTTTCCTCGACGGATTCATCTCGAGGACGATGCCGCATTTCAGGAACTTGCCCGCTTTCGGACCGCCGACGTTCACGAGGATGCCCTCCTTCTCGTCGCCGAGCTTGACGAACGTGCCGGGGTCATGATGCTCGCTGGCATTCGCCGCCGTGCTCGTATTGGCCATCATCTTGGTCGTAACAAAGAACGAGATGCCGCCGGCCAAAACCAGGCCGATGATGACCAGGACAACCACCAGAAGGATCGGAGACTTCCTTTTCGGTGTTTCCGTCTCGACGGGGGCTTCCTCTGTTTTTTTCTCTTCCGCAGCCATACGCTTCTCCCTTCTTATAGGAATGACTGAACCGTTGATTCTTCCTAGATCGCTACCCTTCCATTATATCAAGCGATAGAAAAAAGTCTATACTGAAATTGTCCTAAAATTGTTTTAAGGCCCGCCGATATTTCATGACACGGCGTACGATCTCATCCATCGATTCCTCGACAATCAGCTTTTTGCCGTTGGTCAGCGTAATGACAGTATCCGGCGTTTCCTCGATCGTCTCTATGATTTCGGCGTTTAGGACAAACTCTCCCTTTTGGTTCGTCTGCGAATTGAACCTGGTCAGTTTTATCATCCGTTTCGATCTCCCATCTTCCCTAAGTCCTGTATTTTCCCTGGATATTCCAGTCTCTATTCTATTTGTTTTCGTCACGCGTACCGGATTTTCCTTTTTCTTTTCCCGGAAATTCCCGCTTTTTCAAAAAAAATTGGGCAGAAATGCCATAACGGTACCTCTGCCCGAATCCCTTCCAAGGGGTTTTCTTCAAAAATTACTGTTTCATATTGATCAGCGTCTGGAGCATCTCGTCGCCGACCGTGATCATCTTGGAGTTCGACTGGAAGCCGCCTCGTAAATCTGTGCAAAATCCCGGAAATCCGCACGGGGCCCTGTTGAAGGCCCCGTGACATTTCTGTGTTTATCGATAGGCAGGAACGGCTATGACGAAAAGAAAATACGTGAATCTGCCATTTCCCCTGCCTCCTCTTTGTCTTAATCTCTTGGTTTTACTCCAATTTTCCGATAACGGTCAGGTCGCTGGCCGAAACCGTATAGGTCTTGCCATCGGTCGCCTTGACGACGAGGCTCGCCGCATCATCTTTCATCTTGACGCCCTCGACCGTACCGGTCATCGTCGTCTTGTCCTGTTCCCAGCTGACCGTCTGACCGATCAGCCCGCTCGCCTTGCTCGCGGTCAGGATGGACGAAATCCCCGAGACGGTACTCGAAACGTTCGTGAGCCCCTCCGCGACGTTCGTCATCTGCTCGAGCGCGGAGAACTGCGCGAGCTGCGAAAGGTATTCACTGTTGTCCTGCGGATCCAGCGGATCCTGGTATTTCATCTGCGTCACCAGCAACTCGAGAAACGCGTCTTTGCCGAGCGCGCTGTTCGACGCGCTCGACGAGGACGTCGACGAAGCGCCAGCCTTCTCCGCGTTGTACTGGGAGACCGTCTTCGTCACGCCGTCCACGGTAATCGTATTCAGCGAGGTCGAATCCGACATGCTTATCCCTCCAAACTTTTTCTATGAAATAGAATCATACGCGGTAGTCGATGCCAGCTGCCGAATTCTCGCCGCTCTGCTGGGCGAGCACCGCCTGAAGATTCTGTTCGTCCTCCAGGGCTTCGACACCCTCCCGCGTGCTGCGCATCGCATGCCGGCCGCCCTGCCGCTGACCGCTCTGGTGTTGACCGCTCTGCTGCGGCAAGCCGCCGTCTGCGAGGCCCGCATAGACTTCGACCTGATCGACCTTGATGCCCTGTTGATTGAGCTCCGTCCGAAGCTGGCTAAGGGAATTCTCGATGATCGTGCGAACCTGCGCATTATCGCTGTGGAACGACGCAGTGACGCTGCCATCCGCCGAAACGGAAACCTTCAGCATCAGGTTGCCGAGATGCTCTGGCTTCAACCGGATGACCATCTGCGTATCCTCGCCACGGCGGATAAGCCGCGCCTGATCGACGATCTGCTGCTGGATGTGGTAGTCCTGCTGCGCCGTCTGCGGTGTCTGCGTGGTGTCCTGCGCGCCGTGGATGCTCTGATGCACCGCCTGCTGGAACGCGCTGACAGAGGCCGTCGGGCTGCCGGAGCCGGTCTGAGACACGGTCTCGGCCTTTCCCGTTTCCTGTGAACCGGTCGTATCCTGCCCGTTCGACGAACTGTCTCCGAACGGTGCGTCCTTGAAAGACCGCACCGCCTGTTGCAGTGCGGTCTGCACGGCATCGGCATCTGCCCCACTGGTGGCTTGCGCGGCATCGGCCGGGCTGGTCAGATGGACCAGACGGGACGGTGTCTGCAGTTCCTGCGGCGCTCCCTCCGTTACCACCTCTACGCGCCCCGTCATGGGGGAAAGCGCTGCGGTCTGCACGGCATCGGTATCTGCCCCACTGGTGGCCTGCGCGGCATCGGCCGGGCTGGTCAGATGGACCAGACGGGACTGTGTCTGCAGTTCCTGCGGCGCTCCTTCCGTTACCACCTCTACGCGCCCCGTCATGGGGGAAAGCGCTTCGACCTGCGCGGAAGGCTGCTGTAACGTGGGCGCAGGCTTTGGCGCTTCGCCGGTTAAAACATCCGTCGTAGTGGCAGCCGCATTTTGCTGAGCTATCGCTTCGGCGGTGTCCATATCAACAGAAGCTGTTTCCGCGACCGTCTGCCGCGTCAAGCTGACCAGTTTCGACAACGCCGAATCAGGCTCTGCAGCGCTACCTCGCTTTGCCTGTAGGATCGCCGGACTGCTCAAGCCCTGCAGCGCAGCCGTCAGATCGGCGGAGGTTCCGCTTTCCTGGAGCATGGCATGCACGGCTTCCTGAACGGAAGCCGCTTCCGCAAGAGCCGTTTCCGCGACGGCCTGTGCATGCTGCGATGCCCTGGCTTCGGTGGTCTGCCATCCTTGACCGGACAAGACCTTCAGCATATCCTGCCCCTTGGCCGACACGTCCTCCGCTTGCGGGAGAATCGTCTGCAGCGCCGGATTCGCGGAATTCACCGGATTTGCAGCATACCTCGTATCCGTTGCACAAACCGCCGTGCTCGTCGGCATGACTGCGTCCGTCAAGCCACTGGCCTCATCCGGCACCTCAGACGGCTGCTCCTGCATTTCGAGCACAGAAAAAAGCAGGTTCACCATCTGTGTCGGCTGCGCGTCGGCCTTTACCGCCTTGCCGTCATCCTCCGCATCCTGTGTTAGCGCTGGCGTATCCGCCGTTTTCTCTGCCACATTCTTGGCATGGCTTTGCGCCGCATCCCTGCTCTTTGCGTCTGCCTTTCCGCTATTCTGTTTTCCCTGCGCGTCCTGCACATCCCTGCCATCCGCGCTGCCCTGCAGAGAATCCTTTGCCGCCGCGCCATTCTGAGTGCCCTGGCTGCTGGAATCCTCCCGCGCCGAAACGCGATGCAAGGCCTGACCAAAGGTATGCGTATCGTCAGGAGCAGCCTTGCTCCCGGCAGGATCCACACCCGCCGTCCTGGATGCCGGTGCAGACGACGACGTCGAAGCCTGCACGCTCAGCAGACTCGCGATATTCGTATCTGCCATAGATTCACTTCCCTTCACGGGTGAGTTCTTTCTCACAAAAAATATATCGTTGGATCGTTTCAAGAACTTAAATCCAACGATAGGGGGAAATCCACCAGAACCATCCCTTTTTAGCCGTTTTGGCCATCCGCACCGCTGCCCGGCTGCTGACCATCCGCGCCGCTCGTCGGCATCATCTGCTTCTTCGTGCCCTCATACATGAGTTGCGTCAGCCGTCCCGCCTTCGATGGCTGGAACGCCGACAGAATCTTTGCCGCCTGCCCTTCATCCATGCGCTGCAAGATAGCGACGCAGAGGTCATCGTCAAGCGTATCCATCGCACTCGCGGCGTCCTGCGGCTTCATGTTGTTGTAGAGACGGGCAAGTTTCGACACGCGCTTGCGTTCGGCGGCTTCGCGTTCCTTCTGCTGCTTTTCGATATCCTTTTGTGAAATTTTCTTCTGCTTCTGTTTCTGCTGGTCTTCCTGTGCCGCCGGATTTTCACCGGACGATGTATCCTCCTCGATCGGGGATTCTTTCGGCGCAGGCTTCACAAAATAGCGGCCGATCACCGGCAGATTGTATAGCCCGAATTTCTCGTTCGCGTCTTGCGTATTGAAAATGCGCAGATAGATGCCAAGCGCAAACCCACCGATAATCAAAGCCAGAAGCAGTAAAAGGACGATAAATCCCTTAAAAAACTTCTTGACTTTCTCTTTCTTTCCGGCCATGTCTTCCCCTGCCTTCTGCTAGCTTCTCTTATCGATAGAGATCGAGCACCTTGTTCACATAGTTCTGCGTCTCACGATACGGCGGCACGCCGCCGTACTCCTTGACGGCCTGCGGGCCCGCGTTGTACGCGGCGACGGCCTTGCGCACATCACCACCGAATGCGTCGAGCATCTGCCGGAGGTATTTCGCCCCGCCCTCGATGTTCTGACGCTCGTCGTAGGGATTGACGCCAAGGCCCTCTGCTGTTCCGGGCATCAGCTGCATGACGCCGATGGCTCCGGCTGGCGATATGGCGGACGGATTTCCTCCGGATTCCACCTCGGCGATCGCCGAAACGAGCTTGGGATCCACCTGATATTTCTGCGCAGCCTCCTGAATCAGGTTCGAGAGCGTCGGATTCGCCGGCGGCAGATCCGCGTCGATGGCCGGTGCAGCCATCGACGGCGCTGCGCTATCCTGTGCAGGACGTGCCTGCGCGGACGGATGGCGCGCAGGCACGCCCTGTGTCCCGCCGCTGCCCTTATCGATTTCTTTCTGCAGCGTACTGCCGAAATCCATTCCCGGCACGCCGCCGGGGATGCCGAATTTCTGCTGAATGGCCGCGATGCGCGCCTGAATCTCATGAACCCCGTTCAAGTTGATCATGAAGCCGCTTCCTTTCTGCGCATGACGAGCTGTTGCCCGAGCTCATCGAGCACCTTCTGCTCCTCATGCATCATTTCGTCTTTGTATTCCTGCCATTTCCGGTCCTTGAGCTGCTCGATGCTTTTCAAGTAGCGCATGACCTCCATGAGCTCTTTGAGTTTTTTCTGTTTTTCGGCGCGGCTCTGCAGGATCAGGTTGTTCTGCATCTCGATCTGCTCGCGCTTCCACGCAAAGAAACTGTTGAACTGCATAATGCGGCCGACCTTGATGCGCGTTCCCTCGCGGGAAATCTTCTCGTAGTCGCGCTGCCCCTGCTGCATCTCATCGAGCAGAAGCTGCAGATGTGCACGCTGATCCTCGAGCTTCCTCGTGGCTTCCGCATAGGCGGCCTCCGCGTTCTCCTTCTTCATGCGCGTAACTTTCAGCAGGGTTTCGAGCTGAAACTTGAATTTCTTCATCTATCTCATCCCGTGATGCTTTCGAGCTTCTTCTCCGTATCTTCATAGGTATCCACTTCAAAGATCCCCTGGCAAAGGAAATCGTTGATGGCGTCGATCTTTTCGATGGACGCATCGATTTTCGCACTCGAGCCCTTGACGTACGCGCCGATGTGGATGAGGTCCTCCGCGTCGCGATAAACCGCCATGAGCTGGCGCATGCGCTGTGCCGCCTTCAGGTGTTCCTTCGAAACGACATCGCCCATGACACGGCTGACGCTCGTCATGATGTCGATGGCCGGGAAATGATTCTGCGCCGCGATATCGCGCGACAGCACGATATGTCCGTCGAGAATCGAGCGAACCGCATCGGCGATCGGCTCGTTCATATCGTCGCCGTCGACGAGCACCGTGTAGATCCCGGTGATCGAGCCCTTGTCGCTCGTGCCCGCGCGCTCGAGCAATTTCGGCAGCATCGCGAAGACCGACGGCGTATAGCCGCGCGTCGCCGGCGGCTCCCCGATGGTCAGGCCGACCTCGCGCTGCGCCATCGCAAAACGCGTGACCGAATCCATCATCAAGATAACCTTGTGTCCCTGGTCGCGAAAATACTCCGCAATCGCCGTTGCGGTCATCGCCCCTTTGATGCGGACGAGGGCCGGCTGATCCGACGTCGCGACAACGACGACGGAACGCTTCATGCCCTCCTCGCCGAGGTCGCGCTCGATGAAATCGCGAACCTCACGGCCGCGCTCGCCGACCAGTGCGATGACGCTGATGTCCGCCTCGGTGTTCCGCGCGATCATCGAGAGCAGCGTGGATTTCCCGACACCGGAACCAGCCATGATGCCGATGCGCTGTCCCTCGCCCATGGTGATCAGACCGTCGATGGCTCGGACGCCGACGTAGAGGCTGTTGTGGATGCGCGGCCGTTTCAGCGGATCCGGCGGCGCCGCCTGCAGCGGATATTCTTTTTCCGACAGAATGGGCCCTTTGCCGTCCATGGGGTTGCCGAGACCGTCGAGGACCCGCCCGAGCAACTCGCGGCCGACCTTGACGCGAAGCGTCTTCTGTGCAGAGACGACCTCACAGCCAGGGCCAATGCCCCGCATGTCACCGATCGGCATCAGCATGACATAGCCCTCGCGGAATCCGACAACCTCTGCCGGGAGCGGCGGCACGTGGGGGAAATGCGAACGCACGTAGCAGAGCTCCCCGACGCTGACCGTCGGCCCCTGCGACTCGATGACGAGTCCGATGACCTGTGTGACCTTGCCAGTGAGCTTCATCGTGTGACAGGACGCAATGGCGTCCTTAAACTTTTGAACATCGATCTGCATATTCCGCCATTCCTCTATGCCATGACATCCTGTACTGCCTGCCTGACGGCCGCGAGCTGCGTGGAAAGCCGCGCGTCCACGCTGCCGTTCGGCGTCTCGACCATGCAGTCGCCGGGCTTCAACGCCTCGTCGGACCGGATTTCAAGGCTCGTGTCACCGCCCGGCAACATGCTGCGGAACTCATCGCGCGCCATCAGCACCATATCGTAGGCCTCCGGCGGGACGTGCACGACGATCTCCTTCTGGTCCTTGACCTGCGCGATGGCATCGCGGACGACCGGCAACACGACCTGCGGTACATCGATGAAATGTTGCGGCAGGATTTTCTCGACGGCCGCCATCGCCAGGGTTGCAATCTGCTCCTCCGCGTGCTGCACGTAATCCTGCGCGGCTTCCTTCGCGTCCTGCAGCGTCTTTTCCGCCTTGGCGTTGGCCGCGCTTATGGCCTCGGCCATGTCTTTTTTTGCCTGCTCGGTTCCCTCGGCCTTTCCCTCGGCAAACCCTTCGTCATGTCCCTGCTGGCGAGCCTCCTCGCGTTTCGCGTCGATCTCCGTCTGCGCCTCGTTCATGCGCTTGTCGTAATCGGTCTGCGCATTCTGCCGCAGGATATCCGCCTGCACCTGTGCGTCGCGCAACAGCTGATTCGCGCGGTCCTCTTTCGCCGCAATCTCCTGCAGCATCGTCGCGCGTGTCTCATCGTTGAAACCGTCGTTCCCACCGCTGGCAGCGACGGCGGCCTCCGGTTCCGGAGAAACCTTCGGCGTCTCGATGGAACGCGGGTCATCCTCGAAAACCGGCGCCTTGATGACCTTAGACAATCATCTCGTCCCCCTTGCCATGTGCGACCACAATCTCGCCCTTGTCCTCGAGGTTGCGGATGATACCGACGATCTTCTGCTGTGCCTCCTCGACGTCGCGGATCTTGACCGGGCCCATGAACTCGATTTCCTCGCGCAGCATATCGCCCGCACGCTTCGACATATTCTTGTAGACCTTGTCGGCCACTTCCTTCGGCGTCGCCTTGAGTGCGAGAGAAAGATCTTTCGTATCGACGCCGCGCAGCACGAGCTGCAGCGAGCGGTCGTCGAGCTGCACGATGTCCTCGAACACGAACATGCGCTTCTTGATTTCCTCGGCGAGCTCCGGCGAGTCGACCTCGAGCTGTTCGAGAATGGATTTCTCCGTCGTGCGGTCGACGTTGTTGAGCACGTCGACGATGGACTGAATGCCGCCTGCCGACGTAAAATCCTGCGTGACGAGGGACGAGAGCTTGCGCTCGAGCACGCGCTCGACCTCGCGGATGATCTCCGGCGACGTACGGTCCATCTGTGCGATGCGCTTCGCGACATCGGCCTGCGCGTCCGGAGACAGCGCGGACAGGACCGTCGCGGCCTGATCCGGCTCGAGATACGCCATGATCAGCGCGATGGTCTGCGGATGTTCGTTCTGGATAAAGTTCAGCAGCTGCGACGGATCCGTCTTGCGCAGGAAGTCGAACGGGCGGACCTGCAAGCTCGTCGTGAGGCGGCTGATGATCTCGTTGGCCTTTTCGGCACCGAGCGCCTTTTCGAGTACGCCCTGCGCGTACTCAAGGCCACCAGTCGAAATGTAGTCCTTCGCCATCGCCATCTGGTAGAATTCGCTGATGACGGCCTGCTTCTGCTCCGCGCTCACCTGCTTATGGTTCGCGATGCCGAGCGTGATCTTCTCGATTTCGTCGTCGTCAAGATGCTGAAAGAGCTTTGCGGAATACTCCGGTCCCAGCGCGATAAACAATACCGCGGCTTTCTCCTCGTTGGAGAGCTCCTGTTCGCTTTGTCCGTACATATCTGCCATAGCTTACTCTTCCTCCGATAGCCAGGTCTTGATGAGCATCGCCATCTCCGCAGGTTTTTTGTCGATGAGTTCCTGGATGGTCTGCTTCTCGTTGAGATGCTGCTGCTCCTCTTCCGAGAGTTCCCCCTCGTCCTCGGTCTCTCCTGCTTCTGCCATAGCTTTCCTTCTTGCCTCGTCGCGCTCGCGGCGCTCCTCTTCCTGCTGCCTTTTCTCCTCTTCCAGGGCCTCGGGCTCCTGCTGCTTTTTGCGGCGGTGGATCGCGTAGGCGCCCGTCAGCAGCGCGAGCACGAGCAGGAATCCGGCGAGGATCATGTAGACGTTGCGGTTCGCGCGGTCCTTGGCGGCCTGTTCCTCAGCGGCCTGCGCATCCGCATCCGCCGAGCTGAACGGCAACGGCTCGACCGAGATCGTGTCACCGCGGTCCTGGTTGATGCCGGCCGCGCTGGAAACCGCATTCATAATGCTGTCCTGCTGCGCGGCGGTCACACTGTCGTTGACGAGTACCGCGACGTTCAGGCGGCGGATCGATCCAGGGGAAGCGACGATCTTCTGCTTCTCTTCGTTGATCTCGTAGTTCTTCGTCGACTCTTTCTTCTCATAGTTCGCGTTGGCGTTGCCCTGCTGCGCAACGTAGCCCGGGACATTCGACTGCACGCCGGCCGGCCCGCCAGGATTCGTCGACGTGCCGTTATAGGTCTCGTCGCTGTCCTGCTGGCTGCGGATAATCCCCGAGTCATCGACGACCGGCGAGAACGTCTGGCGGTCCGTCGTCTTGTCGTCGAAATCAAGTTCCACGCTGACGCGCGCCACCGCCTTGCCGCGCCCGAGCGACTGATCGAGCAGGGACTGGATATTCTTCTGGATGTTGTCCTGGACTTTTTTCGTCATGTCGAGCTGCGTCATTGTCTTCGCGGTGACGCTCTGCTCGTCCTGGTCGTCCGGATCATTGAGCAGCTTGCCGCTCTCATCGACGATGGTGATGTTCTCTGGCTGCAAGCCCTGGATGCTGTGCGCAACGAGGTTCGTGATGCCTTTGATTTCCTTTTTGGTGAGCTCCTGATTGGGCTTCAGGCGCAGCATGATCGACGCCGTCGCCGGCTTTTCGTTCTTCTTGTAGAGGCTGTCCTCCGGCAGGACGATATGCACGCGGCATTTCTCGACGGCGTCCAGCTGCTCGATGGTGCGCGTGAGCTCGCCCTGCAGGGCCTGCAGGTAGTTCACCTTGTTCTGGAACTCCGTGACACCGAGCTTGCTGTCGTCAAAGATCTCAAAGCCTTTCTGCCCGCGCGGCAGCCCGTCCACAGCGAGCTTCAGCCGCTCGTCGTGCACATTCTTCGACGGGACGAGAATCGTCGTGCCCTGTTTTGTTTCCTCGACCTTGTACTCGACCTTGTCCTCTTTCAGTTTCGCGGCTACCTCACCGGCGTCCTTCTGCTCCATATTCGTAAAGAGCGGAACCATATCCGGCTTACTGCCATACCAAAAACAAACGCCCAATATAGCGAGCAGGAGTGCCAAAGCGACGCCAAGCATGATATAGCGCTGCCGTTTTGTGAAACGGTCGCTTAGCTGCTTGAACCGCTCTTTTAAGTCTCCCATGATCTCAATCCCTTCAAACCCTGAGCTCTCTTGGAAGTGCGGGCTTTATGCGGCCGTCCGGCCCCTCTTCTCTGCCCGTTTCTTCCCTTTTCGCATAACATCCGGTGCGGTGGCTGCCATGCTTATACCTGCATCCGCATGATTTCCTGATAAGCGGAAACTGCGCGGTTCCGGAGCTGTAGGGTCAGCTGCAGCGCGAGATCCGCCTTCTGGCTCGCAAGGACGACTTCCGAGACATCGTCAATTTGTCTGGCAGCGAGCAGCGCGTTCTCACGATCCGCGTTGAGCTGAAGGTCATTGGTTTTCTTCAGCGCGTCGACGAGATAATCGCCGAAGCTCTTGACTTCTTCCTTTGGCTGCGTTTCACCGAGATGGCTCTCCGCATGCATTTGCACCGGCGTCATCTGCAGGGGCGTAATATCCATTCGCTTTATCCTTTCTGCTGACCGCTGTCAGGCAGTCGGCCCGTTATTTCCCGATATCCAGTGCTTTCGTAACCATCGATTTTGCAGCATCGATGGTTGTCGTGTTCGCCTCATAGGCGCGCGAGGCCGTGATCATATCGACCATTTCCGACACGATGTTGACATTTGGCCGCTCGACGTAGCCCTGCGCGTTCGCGTCCGGGTGCCCCGGGTCGTAGACCAGCGGGCCCTGCTCATTGTCCGCGGCAATGCCGACGGCGCGGACACCGTTGCCCGCCGCCGTCTTATGCATCGACTTCTGCAGAAAGCTCGTGAACGAGCTCTCGTCGTTTTCGCGCGGCTCGAAAATGACATAGCGGCGGTGATAGGCGCCGCCCTCCCGCGTCCGCGTCGTGTTCGCGTTCGCGATATTGTTGCTGATGACATCCATGCGCAGACGCTCTGCCGTGAGACCGGAGGCCGCCGCATCGATTCCCATAAACATACTCATCTTTTTTCCTCCTGGTTGTCCTAAAGCCTGCCGGACGTATCCGACCGTCCGATCAGCTCTGGCTCGTAATGGAGCTGCGCAGCCTCGAGATATAGTTTCCGAGCTCCGTCGCCATGGAATTATAATACAGCTGATTCTTCGCGAGGCCGGCCATCTCGATATCGATATCGACGTTGTTACCGTCCACGCGCATGGTCGTCGAATCATCCTCCTCGATGACCGGGCTCGCCTTGCCCGGCAACCCGATCGGAAGATGCTTGTCGTGCGTGCGCACGAGCTTCAATTGGTTCGGAGCATCGTCAAGATGCATTTCCTTCGCGAGCAGGTCCTCAAAATTTACCTGGCTGCGCTTGAAGTTCGGCGTATTGACGTTCGCGATATTGTTGCTGATGACCTCATGCCGCAGATTCGCGGCCATCAATCCTCTCGATAAATAATCCATCGAAGGCGCGTTCATAATCTGGTCGAGGAACATCTTAAGCCTCCTGTTCTCTATGGAAAAGCGGCCGTATATATTCGCCGCCTATTAGAGATACTTCTACGTCTATCATACAATTCCTTTTCATTCTATCACTTTTTCCGGAAATTTAGAAGGTATCCAAAAAAAAAGCACGCGGCAGGCCTCAAGTCTGTCGTATGCTTTTCTATTTTTTAGCTCTTTCGTCCTACGATTTCAAACTTCGCGGCGCAGCTCCTGAATGCCCTCAAAGAGCTTGTCATTGAGAATCCGGATCCGCGTGCCCTTCATGCCCATGGAATCCGTATGGATGATACCGGCGGATTCGAGCTTGCGCAGGACGTTCACAATGACCGAGCGCGTGATGCGCGCCTCGTCCGCGACCTTCGAGGCGATGAGCTGGCCTTCCTCCGGATCGAACTCCGTGAAGATGGCGACCGCCGCCTCTTTTTCCGATGGAGACAGGCGGTACATTGCTGTGTGAACGACCGCGCGCTTGTGCGTCTCCTCGCGCTTTTTCTCCGCGATAGCGCGGAACATCTCCATGCCGACGACCGTCGCACTGTACTCCGCGAGCAACAGGTCATCCTCGGTAAACTCCCCATTGTACTTCGCGACGATCAGGGTGCCGATCCGGTTGCCAACACCGTAAATTGGAACGATGGTCGTGTTCTTGCCATGGAATTTGCATTCCTTCGCTTCGTCGTACGCGCACATCCCTGTCTTGGAGCGGAGATTCGCGCGCGTCTCGTCGATGCGCATGAGCCAGTTTACATATTTTTTTGGGAATTCCCCCTGATTGATGACTTTGTCGATCATCAGGCTGCACTCGAAATCATCGACGAATGCGTAGCCGTAAATCTTACCCTTGTTATCCGTGATATAGACGTTCGCGTCCAGGACGTTGCTGAGCACGCGGGAAATCCCATCGTACTCGACGACCTCAGAGCTCTGCAGCAATTTATCCAGTTTGCGCGTTTTTTCCAGCAGCGATGCCATCTCGCGTATCCTTCTTTCTGATCTCAAAAACTGACAAAATTTTCAAACTATGGCTACAGTTTACCATATTTCCGCGCAAAGTTAAAGAATGAATTGACTTAAATCCGGGTTCACGACAATATCCTTGAGTTTGTTATCCACATAAGCCTCATCGATGACGATGTGCTTCTCCTCGAGCTCCGGCGCATCGAAGCTCACATCCTCCAGCAGCTTCTCGAGAAGCGTGTGCAGGCGGCGCGCGCCGATATCCTCGGCCTGCTCATTAACGTCGCAGGCGAGCTGCGCAATGCGGCTGATGGCATCCGGCCGGAATTCGAGCTCGAGTCCCTCGGTTTCGAGCAGCGCCTGGTACTGTTTGATCAGCGCATTCTGCGGCTCGGTCAGGATCTTTTCGAAGTCTTCCTTGCGCAGCGACTGCAGTTCCACGCGGATCGGGAAGCGGCCCTGCAGCTCCGGGATGAGGTCCGAGGGCTTCGCGAGATGGAACGCCCCGGCCGCGATGAACAGCACATGATCCGTCTTGATCGGCCCGTACTTCGTCATAACCGTCGTGCCCTCGACGATCGGCAGGATATCGCGCTGCACGCCCCCGCGGGAAACATCCTGGCCGCCCGCATCACCGCGAACCGCGACCTTGTCGATCTCATCGAGGAAAACGATGCCCGACCGCTCGGCCGTCTTGCAGGCCTCCTCCGCGACGGCGTCCATATCGATGAGCTTCTCGGCCTCCTGCTGCGTGAAGATGCGGCGCGCCTCCTCGACAGAGACCTTGCGCTTCTTGTGCCGCTTCGGCATCATGCTGCCGAGCATGTCCTGCAGGTTATCCCCCATGTTCTCGAGGCTCGAGCCCGCGAACATACCGACCATCGGCTTCGCGTCCTCTTCGACCTCGACCTCGATCATTTCCGTTTCAAGTTCGCCCTTTTCGAGGCGCTTGCGGACCCATTCGCGGCCCGCCTGATACTTCTTCGGTTCCTGCCCGTCCTCGTCCTTCTCTTCCTCGTCGTCGCCGCCGAACAGGCGGCCGAGCGGATTCTGCGTCTTCTTCGGCTGCGGCACGAAAACATCGAGGATGCGTTCCTCCGCAAGCTTTTTCGCCTTTTCCTGTACCGCGTCCATACGGTCCTTGCGCACCATGCGGACCGCCACCTCCGCGAGATCGCGCACGATGGTCTCGACATCGCGGCCGACGTAGCCGACTTCCGTGAACTTCGTCGCCTCAACCTTGACGAAAGGAGCCTTGACGAGCTTTGCGAGACGGCGCGCGATCTCGGTTTTACCGACGCCTGTTGAACCGATCATCAAGATGTTCTTCGGGACGACCTCGTCCTGCATAGCCGAGCTCAGCTGGCGGCTGCGCCAGCGGTTGCGCAGCGCAATGGCAACCGAGCGCTTCGCCTCGTCCTGCCCGACGATGTACCGATTCAGTTCCTCTACGATCTGCCTTGGCGTCTGTTCGTTTACGCCGAGCATGCTCTGCTTCTCCATCAGTTCTCCAGCTCCTCTACGATGATATTGTGGTTCGTATAAACACAGATATCTGAGGCAATCGACAGCGATTCCTTCGCGATTTCCGCCGCGCTCATCTCCGTGTGACGGACGAGCGCGCGCGCCGCAGACAGGGCATAAAAGCCGCCCGAGCCGATGGCCGCACAATCTCCGTCCGGCTCGATGACCTCGCCGCCGCCCGATATCATCAGGATGTGCTCAGTATCCGCGACGAGCAGCAAGGCCTCAAGCTTGTGGAGGACCTTGTCCGTGCGCCATTCCTTCGCGAGCTCAACGGCTGCACGCTCAAGATTGCCGTGATAGGACTCGAGCTTTGCCTCGAATTTCTCAAACAGCGTAAAGGCGTCGGCTACCGATCCCGCAAAACCGGACAAGACCTTGCCGTGATAGAGGCGCCGCACCTTGCGCGCGTTCGCCTTCATGATCGTATGCTCACCGAACGTGACCTGTCCATCGCCGGCGATTGCCGTCCTTCCATTCTTGCGAACGGCGCAGATGGTCGTCGCGTGAAAACTGTAAGCCATGTTATTCCACTCCCGTTTCTTCCTGATCCAGTTCCGGTAAAAATGCCTGAAGCGCATCCAGCGCGCGGCGCGCCAGGCAAAGCTTCTTTTCCTTCTTATCGCGGATCCGCTCGCCGAGTTCCGGCAGAATGCCGAAATTCACATTCATCGGCTGAAAATGCTTCGCTTCGCTCGTGACGATATAGTGTGCGAGCGCGCCGTGACAGGTCTTTTCCGGGAATACGAGCGGCTGCCAGCCACGCGCGAGCCGTGCGGCGTTGACGCCGGCCACGAGCCCCGACGAAGCGGATTCGATATAGCCCTCAACGCCCGTCATCTGGCCGGCGAAGAACAGGTTGTCCAGGCCACGGAACTGCATGGTCTGCCGCATATGCTTCGGCGAATTCAGGAACGTATTGCGGTGCATGACGCCGTAGCGGACGAATTCGGCATGCTCGAGTCCCGGGATCATGCCGAAGACGCGGCGCTGTTCCGGCCACTTGAGATGTGTCTGGAACCCGACGATATTGTACAGCGTCGCCGCCGCATTGTCCTGCCGGAGCTGCACGACCGCGAACGGCCGTTTCCCCGTACGCGGATCCTCGAGCCCAACCGGTTTCAGCGGTCCATACAGCAGCGTATCCTCGCCGCGCGCGGCCATGACCTCGACCGGCATGCAGCCGTCGAAGACCTTCTTCTTCTCGAATCCGTGCACCGGAGCCTCCTCAGCGTGCACGAGCTCCTGCCAGAACGCGCGGTACTCCGGTTCCGTCATAGGACAGTTCAGATAGTCCGCCGTCCCCTTTCCATAGCGTGAGGCACGCCACGCCACGCGCATGTCGATGGACTCGAGACTCACGATCGGCGCTGCCGCATCAAAAAACGACAGGCTGTCATGCCCGACGAGATCGCCGATGGCGTCAGCGAGGCGCCCCGCCGTCAGCGGGCCGCTCGCCACGATGGTCACAGCATCCTCGGAAAGCGGGATTTCCTGCACCTCTTCACAGACGACATGAATGTGCGGATGGTTCATGACCTTTTCCGTGATGTAGTCGCTGAAGCCGTGGCGGTCGACCGCGAGGGCGCCGCCCGCCGGCACGCGCGTCGCGTCGGCCGCTTCCATGACGATGGAACCCATGCGGCGCATCTCCTCCTTGAGTACGCCGACGGCGTTCTCAAGGCCTGCGCCGCGCAGGGAATTGCTGCAGACGAGCTCGGCAAAGCCGCCCGTCTTATGCGCCGGTGTCTGATGCGCCGGACGCATCTCAAAAAGCGTGACCTCCGCACCGCGCTGCGCCGCCTGCCAGGCGGCCTCGGAGCCGGCGAGGCCGGCGCCGATGACAAGAACCTTTTTCATGCCTTCTGTTCCTTTTCTTCTTTTTTCTGCGCCTCTTCCGCCGCTTTTTCCGCATCGCGCTTTTTCTTCGCTTCCATGCGCGCGCGGATCCTCTCAAGCTCCTGGTTGATGGGGTGGTCGATGCGCGACGGGCAGGCGTCGTTGCTGCAGTAGAGCATCGTGCGCCCATTTTTAAACCGGTGCAGCAGCAGGAACGATCCGCACACCTTGCACGTCTCTTTCTGCGGTGCGTCCCAGGTCGTGTAGTCGCAGTCCGGGTAGTTCTCGCAGCCATAGAATTTCCGGCCGCGGCGCGTTTTGCGCTCGACGATCGCGCCGCCGCATTTCGGACATTTAACGCCGGTATCGACGAGCAGCGGTTTTGTATTCCGGCACTCCGGGAAACCTGGGCAGGCGAGGAACTTGCCGTAGCGGCCCTGCTTCACGACCATCATGCGGCCGCATTTCTCGCAGCGCACGTTCGATACCTCGACCGGCATCTCGACCTTGCCGATGGCTTCGTCCGCCTTCTCAACCGTTTGCTCGAACGGTCCGTAGAACTCGCGCAGCAGGTCGTTTTTCTCCACCTTTCCCTCCGCGATTTCATCGAGCTCGTTCTCGAGATTCGCCGTGAACTTCACGTTGACGATATCCTTGAAGTACTTCTCCAGCATATCGATGACGACGAAGCCGAGCTCCGTCGGCTGGAAATGCTTGTCGATGCGCTGTACATAGCCGCGCGCCTGGATCGTGTCGATGATCGGTGCGTAGGTGCTCGGACGGCCGATTTCCTTCTCCTCGAGTGTCTTGACGAGCGAAGCGTCGTTGTAGCGCGGAGGCGGCTCCGTGAAATGCTGTTCCGGCAAGGTCTTGGCGAGATGCAGGCTGTCGCCGGCTTCCATATCCGGCAGTACGATATCCTTTTCCTTCTTCTTGCTGTCCGCGCCCGCGTAAACCGCCGTAAAGCCCGGGAATTTCAGCTTCGAACCATTCGTGCGGATCGTATAGCGCGTGCCCGCTTGAATCGTCACGCTCATCGTGTCGTAGATGGCAGGCGTCATCTGACTCGCCGCGAAGCGCTGCCAGATCAGCGTGTAGAGCTTCATCTGGTCCTTGTCGAGATATTTCTCGAGGCTCGCCGGAGTCAGCTCAATATTCGTCGGGCGGATGGCCTCATGGGCGTCCTGCGCCTTTTTGCCGGCCGCGTAGACGTTTGGTTTTTCCGGCACATAAGCCGCACCGAGACTGCTCTCCAGGAACGTTCTCGCCTCGCCCTGCGCCAACTCCGAGATACGCGTCGAGTCCGTACGCATATAGGTAATCAGACCGGTGGCCCCGTGATGACCGAGCTCGATGCCTTCGTAGAGCTGCTGCGCAATGCGCATCGTGCGCCGGGAGACAAAACCGAGCTTGCGCGCGGCGTCCTGCTGCAGCGAGCTCGTCGTAAAAGGAGCCGGCGCGCGGCGCTTGCGCTCGCTGCGCTTCACGGCTTTTACCGTCAGCGCCTGTTCCTTGAGATCCGCGACGACCTTCTCCGTTTCCTCCTTGTTCCTGAGGCTTAGCTTTTCCCCGTCGATCTGCGTGAGCTCCGCGTCAAACATAGCGGATTTCTCCTTGCGGAGCTTCATGCCGACCGTCCAGTATTCTTCCGACTGGAAAGCCTGGATCTCTTTCTCCCGGTCGCAGATCAGCTTGACCGTCACCGACTGCACGCGACCGGCCGAAAGGCCCTTGCGGATTTTCCGCCAGAGCAGCGGCGAGAGCTTGTAGCCGACGATGCGGTCGAGCATGCGGCGCGCCTGCTGCGCGTCTACCTGGTCGAGATTGATTTTGCGCGGATGCTTGACCGCCTCCTGGATGGCCGGCTTCGTAATCTCGTTGAACACGATGCGGCAGTCATCGGACGGATCCAAACCGAGGATATACGCCAGATGCCACGCGATAGCTTCTCCCTCGCGATCGGGATCGCTTGCGAGATAGATTTTGCTCGCGTGCTTCGCATCCTTCTTGAGCGCTTTGATCAGATCGCCCTTGCCGCGGATATTGATATATTTCGGCGCGAAATCGTGCTCCACGTCGATGCCGAACTGACTTTTCGGCAGGTCGCGCAGATGTCCCATCGACGCGCGAACCATGTACCGGCGTCCCAGATACTTCTCTATGGTTTTGGCCTTCGCCGGAGACTCCACGATGACGAGGATTTTCTTCGGCGCCGTTCTTTTCTTCTTCGTTTTCATTTTGGACGAAGCCGTTTTTTTCTTTTCTGCTGTAGCCGCCAAAAGTTCACTCCCTCTCCGCGCGCCGATAGGCGTGCAAATCGTTCTGTAGGATCAATCCCTTAAGCTCCATTTGCAGGAGCAGCAGGGGAAGATTCGCGATATCGCCGTCCGGCAGGCTCAGGACGATTTCGTCCGGGGTCAGATAATGGTCAAAGGAAAGCACCTGCCAGATTTTTCTCTCCTCGGGGCTCAACGAAAGGCGTTTTTCCCGCGATGGCACAGCCTCGACGCCATAGTCCTCGAGGACATCCGGCGGCGCAGTCACGAGCTTTGCCCCTTGCTGAATCAGATGATGGCAGCCAGCGGAGGATGCCGACCAGATGCTGCCCGGCACCGCGTAGACGTTCCGCCCCTCCGAAAGCGCGAGCTCCGCCGTGATCAATGACCCGCTGCGACGCGCCGCCTCGACGACCAGCGTTCCCTCCGAAAGGCCGCTGATGATGCGATTGCGCGCTGGGAAAAACGCGGGCAGAGGCTGCACGCCCGGCCCGTACTCGCTGATCACCACGCCGTGTTCCGCGATTTCCTCGAGCAGGCGCCGGTTCTCCCGCGGATAGGCGATGTCGATCCCGCAGCCGAGCACGGCGGCCGTGCGGCCGCCGCCCCTTAGCGCGCCCTTGTGCGCGTTCGTATCGATGCCGCGCGCGGCACCGCTGACGACGGTCAGGCCAGCCGCAACGAAATCCCGTGCAAAATGCTGAGCGATGCCCTCGCCGTAGCTGCTGCAGCGGCGGGACCCGACCATGGCGACACGACGTGCGTCGGGGATCATGGTACCGCGGTAGTAAAGCACAATCGGCGGATCGAAAATCTCGCGCAAGGCATCGGGATACACCGCAGAATGGATCGTGCAGACCGCCGCGCCCGCTTTCTCGCAACGCTCCCGCAGCCTTTCCGGCTCATCCGGATGCTCGGCGCGGAACGCGGCAAGTCGGCCGCGCAGCGCCGCCGATGGCTCGACCTCGCGCATTTCCTCCACAGGAATCCGCCAAAGCTCCGCTGCCGGGAACGCCTCGAGCAGCCGACGGAGCCGTCGGCTCCCGAACCCGGGGACCTCCGATAAGGCCGCGAGAAGATATCGTTCCTTCGTTTCCTCACTCACACTTATCCCCAGCTTCCACCCATAAAGATAGAATACCCCTATACGATATACAATCTTACAGAAAATTGTTACGAAATGCAACTATAAAATAGAAAAAGAGTGCCGCGCGCCGCGCAGCACCCAAAAACCTCCGATTATTTTGCCTCGCGCGTGACCTCGGCCTCGACGTAATCGAGCGGGCCGGAAATCGGTACGGACGGTTTGCGGATGCGCGCCGTCACCGCGCGGAAATGCGGATATTTCCCGAGCAGGTCGTCACCGATATGCGCCGCAAGTGCCGTGAGATTCTGATACCGTTTTTTCTCCATGGCCTCCTTGACGAACTCGTAGACAGCCGCCGGATCGACGCCGTCCTTCATGTCGTCGGTCTTTGCGACGGTATCGTCCTTCGTCTCGACCTCGATATCCACATAGAATTTCTGTCCCTGTTCCCGCTCGTATTCATAGACGCCGTGGAAACCGTAGAACATCATATTCATGATCCTGACCTTTGTCATCGTTGTCTCCCCCTCTAAACGAACCGATTCTTCTGCTATACTTCTCTATTCGATATCTCCCTGGTAAAATCCTTTTCGAAAAAAGATTTAGTCCGTAAAGAGTTCATCCCAAAACGTATAGGCCAACATCATTGCGATGAGCAGCCACAAAAACAAATCGCCCATGCTCAATCCCCCTGCCTGCAGCAAAGCATAGAAAAAAAGAGGAGAGGTTCTGCCTCTCCCAAAAAATCGTCTCGTTGTTACATGACGCGGCGGGCACCGATATAGCAGGAACCCCAGTAAGAGCTGTAGAGCGAAGCGACGGAAACGCCGCGGCTCGAGGACGCGTTGATGAAGTTGCCGTCACCGAGATAGATGCCGACATGCGACGCGCCCGGCTCGTACGTGGAGAAGAACACCAGGTCGCCCGGCTGGAGCTCTGCGGTCGAGACCGCATAGCCGCACTCATACTGTGCGTCTGCCGTGCGCGGCAGGTAAATGCCCGCCTGCGCGAAGACATAGCGCACATAGCCCGAGCAGTCAAAGCCGCTCGGCGTCGTACCGCCAAAGACGTACGGCACGCCGAGATAGTTCATCGACTCGGAAACCACCGCATTCGAAACCGCGTTCGTGCTGTGCACCACCTCCGGCATCGTTTTGCCGAGCAGTGCAGAATAGGTTGCTGACCCCACCAGACCATCAGCGGAAAGGCCACGGGATAGCTGGAACGCCTTGACTGCCTCGGCTGTTGCCGGACCGTAATCCCCATCAGCCTTGACATCGTAGCCGAGGCTATGAAGCTGTCCCTGGATTTCTGCTACATCCGTACCCTGATCGCCAACGCGGAAGGCCGATGCCCCTGCCATGCTCGAAAGGCATAAGACCAGAGCCACCGTCAATGTGAAGATACGTGCTGCTTTACTCAAAAAGCCAACTCCTCTCTTAAATCGCCTACGAGGTTAGCTGCCGGGTTAGGGTAGAGAAGACCACCCTCGCAGATTTCATCGCACCGGTCCCGCCGGGCTAGATCCACGCGTTCACCCCAAAAAGAAAACGGCTGCGCGTTTTCCATGGTTCCCCCGCTCCTGGGTTAGATTCGGCTGTATCTTTGAAACCCAATACGTTTTATTTATCATACGACGTATGTCGTCGTACTTCGAAGTAAGGCAAGATCCCCGGATTGTTCCATCCATTTCTGGATTCTTTCAGATAACTTTCAGATTTAACCCGGAAATAAAAACTGGCTGACGGTTTTCCATCAGCCAAGCCATATGCAAATCAAAGGTCAATACAAGCGATCAATAAGCCGAGTTCTGTTCCGCTTGCGCGGCGACAATCATTTATCTAGGCGCTGCAGTTGCCTGCAGGCTCAAGCGACGCAACCCGGAAGGATCCGCGGGCCGCATCATCCCTTCCCTATTTGGTCTTGCTCCATGTGGGGTTTACCTAGCCGGCCAGTCACCTGACCGCTGGTGCGCTCTTACCGCACCTTTCCACCCTTACCCGCAGAAGCGGGCGGTCTAAATCTCTATGGCACTTTCCCTGGGGTTGCCCCCGCTGGACGTTATCCAGCACACTGCCCTGTGGAGCCCGGACTTTCCTCATCTGGTATAAACCAGCCGCGATTGTCTTGAAGACTCGTATTAACAGTGTCTATTATAGCAATTTAGCAGGTGTATGTCAACCCTGGTCCTAAAACCTCTCTATTTTTTCGTTTCTCTCTTTGTTTCTATATTTGAGCCCTCTGTTTTGCTGGATGTTTCCGTGTCTTCATGCCCCGCCGCATAGCGTGATGATGGCATGTTCCAGCCTCTCATTACCGGCCTGTCCCGTTTTCAACAGGTAGTCCGCATCGATGAGCTCGAGCATGCCACGCTCAAGCACGGATTCTGGAAAAGCCGCCGCGGCCTGGCCGACTTTTTCCGCAATATAGGGGTTCAGGCTCATCGGCTTCGCGAGCTCCCTGCCGCGAATGCCCTGCCCCATGAGAACCTTTGCCTGCCAGAGCTGGCGCACGTGACGGACGAGCAGCGCGAGGATCCGCGTGAAATACGTGCCGTCCTCGAACTGACGCCGCAGCAGCATCAACGCGCGCCGCCCGTTCCGCTCACTGACCGCGTCGAGCAGCGCAAACGAAGAGACCTCCGGGAGACTCGAGAATACCGTCTCAAGATCCTGCTGCGTATACCGCTGCCTGTCGCTGTAAAGCGGGAGCTTGCTGAGCTCCGTATCGAGGTAGGTCAGGTCAATTTTGTCCATGACGCTGACCGCACGGGCGAAATACGCGCGCGCACCGCGGTCCATATCGCGGTGCATCGACTGGAGCTTGCCCTGCAGCCATTCGCCGATATTCCATGCGCGGATGGGTTCCGCCTCGAGCACCATGCCATACTGCTCGAGGGTCTTATAGATTTTTTTTCGTTTATCCGGCTTATGCGCCGCCTGAAGGATCAGATAACTGTACGGAGGCAGGTTCTGCAGATAATCGAGCCACCGCGCCTGTTTTTTGTCCTTCGTCTTTTTTTCCGGCTTTTCCCCGTCGGTTTTTTTCACCGCCAGGAAAGGCGGATCCTGCCAGAATACCACGTTCTTGTCCGTCAGAAACGGCGCGTTCTCAAGCAGACGGATGACCTTATCGGTATCGACCGCCCCCTGCAGCTTTTCGAGCCCGTCCTGCCTCCCCGCCGCGTCGGGAAACAGCATGGAGAGAATCCATTCGCGCGCCTTGTCGATGAAATACGATTCCTCACCGGCCATCAGGAACACATGGCACCCCTCTGCCTTTCCCTTTCGGAGCTCTGCCATAAAAGGAGAAAATAACAAGCTTACACCTCTCCCATAAATTTTATATGTCTTCTGTCCCATTTCTGTCTTGACATAAAATATATTTTTCCTTATACTGTGTATAGGGGGCATATTCCCGATGCCCGCATAACATCATCTGCAGGATCTTCCCTTCCTGCAAAAGGCGCCGTCACGCGTGGAAACTTGACGGGGCCTTTTTTAGTATACCATATTCTCAGACATTGCGCAGATAGCGTGCCGGTATCGCGTGGATAAATGGGCTCATATGCTGGTAGTGGCTGTTTACACGCTGGCTCCACGACAGAAAAAGCCGTTTGCGCGCCCGTGTGACCGCGACGTAGAACAGGCGCTTTTCCTCGTCGAGGCAGCCCGACTGCATGGCTTGGAAACCCGGAAAGGTCCCCTCCTGCAGCCCCGCGAGGAACACATAATCAAATTCCGTGCCCTTGGCCTGATGCACCGTGATAATCGGGATCTGCGTCTTTTTCGTCAGCGCGTCGAGCTCCGTACTCGAAAGCGTTGTATAGCGCAGAAACCTGAAGACCGCATCGAGCGGCCGGATGGCCGGGTCGTCGGTATCCCTTGCCTGGCGAAACAGTTCGCGCAGATTCTCAATCCGTTCTTCCTCATGTCGTTTCCGGTAATACGCGTCGATACCGGCCTCGACGACAATCTGCCCGAGCAGCTGCCACGGGCGCACAATCCCCGCCTGCTCGCGAAACCCATCCATCATCGCCGCGAGTCCCGCGAATTTTGGCAGATCCTCTTGCATAAACTGTCGGCGATCGGCCGCCCGCGGCGCGATATTCCGCTTCACGGCATAGAGCAGGATCTCCGCCGTCGCGAGGATATCGTCCATCGCGTCGTGGCTCGACGCGTGCTTGACCTGGCAGTAAGCGCCGATGGTCTCGAGACGGTGGTTGGGCAGATTCGGATAGAACCGCCGGAAGATATCGAGCGTATCGTAGAAACCGAGGAAATCGGCCGGCGGCAGACCGAGCCGCGCGAGCTGGCTCTGCAAAATGCCGATATCGTAGGTGACGTTGTGCCCGACAACCATGCTGCCGCGAACGAAAGCGCAAAAATCCTTCAAGACTTTCTCCGGTTTCTCGCCATGCTCCGCGAGAAACGCGTCCGTGAGCTTGTGTACCTTCACGGAATCACCGACCGGACGCGCCGGATGCAGCAGCCGCTTGAAGGTCTTTTTTACGTGCCCCTCTGCGTCAAGGCGGATGCCTGCGATCTGGATGATCTCATCGCGTGTCGGATCAACGCCCGTCGCCTCGACATCGAAGACGACGACCTGTTCCGCCCGGAGCGCCTCGAGCAGCGCCGAATAGGGATCCCCGGTCTGCCGCGCCACGGGGTCCAGATAGTCTGTCAGCCGGATGCCCGCCTCGCGGTAAGGCGGCGAAGAAATGCGGTGAATCAGCGCAGGGCCGATCCCACCGCCAAACCGGTGCAGGATCCGCATGAAGCTCGTCACGTCATGCGGACTTACGAGCAAGCGCAAGAAGGCGAGCGCATCCTTGATCTCCTGCCGCCGGAAAAACTTTTGGTCGTCGATCAGCATGAACGGGATGCGCTCCTCGGCCGGCACGTCCCGGCCGAGGTAGCGGAACTGCTGGGAAAGCGCCTTGTTGTAACGGTTATTCCGCGTCAGGATGCAGATTTTCGCATAATCCTTCGCCGGGAGCTGCGCGATCGTATCGTAAATCCACTGCGCTTCCTCGGCGAAATCGAGCGCGCCCTTTAGCAGGATCGGCACGCCGGCCTCCTCGCTTTCCGCCTCGAGCCCATCCGGGTAGACCGCCGCGACGCGTTCGGGGAAAAGGCTCTGCAGGCAGCCAAACGACGCGTCGAGCAGGATCTGGGTCGATCGATAATTCTCACGGAACACGATAGTTGTCGGGTGATACTTTTCCCGATACGCGCCGAGCACGATTTCCGGGCGGGATCCGCGCCACGCGTAAATGGTCTGGAAGAAATCGCCGGCGAGCATCAGACGGCTCGCACCAAAAAGCTTCTCGAGCACCGCGTACTCAAAGGCGCTCGTATCCTGGACCTCATCGATGTGAATGAAGCGGAACCGCTGCGCCCAGTACGCCGCGATTTCCGGCCGCGAGAGCAGCCGCCCCGCCTCGACGAGCAGGTCGTCAAAATCCAGCCCGTGCACATCGTGCAGCCGCTGATCGTAGAGCGCTGCGATCTGCGCGCCGTATTTCCGCCACCCTTGATACATAGCCTCGTTGTAGCGCCATGTTCCATCGAGGCACCGCTTCTGCAACTCCTGCGGCCGCTCCTCCAGGAGCTCGTGCAGGATTTCCGCATAATCAGACGGCCTGTCGCCAGACAGCAGCGCTTCCCCGCGCGCCAGCTTCATCATGCCGATCAGATTTTGTACCGCCTGGACCGGCCAGGTCTCCCCGCGCTGCTGAAAAATTTCCCGCAGAATACTGCGGCAGTCCACTTCATCAAATATCGTGAAGTCCGCAAAAAGATCCGAATGCTTTTTTGTCTCCGCCTTGACAATATCGTAGCAGAGGCCGTGAAACGTCCGCGTGATCACGCGGTCCGCCGCGTCACCGACGATGGATTCGAGACGGCTGCGCATCTCCCGGCATGCCTTGTTCGTAAAGGTCAGGCATAGGATCTCCTCCGGCTCCGCGAGAGCGCGAGACAGGATATGCGCGATGCGGCACGCCATGGCATTCGTCTTCCCCGTCCCCGCCGCTGCCAGTAGCAGGATGTTCTCGTCAAGCGTATCCACGACGCTTTGCTGTCTGCGATTTAGCTGCATGGCCGGATTCCCGGCATCGTTTCTTTTGCTCATTCTTCCGCTTCTCTCCCCGTATAAGTCTCCTGCCAGAGCCTTTTTCCATCCGTGTGAAATACGACAGCGCCATCCTCATCCGTCCGATAGTACGGGATATGCGCCTCGCGCAAACGCTCGAGGATCACCGGCTTCGGGTGCCCGAACGAATTATCCCGGCCGACGCAGATCACCGCCGCCTGCGGCGATACGGCCCTCAGGAAGGCAGCCGACGAGGAGGTATCCGACCCGTGATGGCCGACTTTCAGGACCGTCGCTTTCGGGGAAATGCTCTCCTCGAGCAGGCGTTGCTCCTGCCCCGCCACGAGGTCCCCCGTGAACAGGAACGACGCCGCCCCATAGCTCACACGATAGACATTGGAAAACTCGTTTCCGCCGCCACTCGCCGTCCCGCTGGGCTGGGGCGCGTAGAGTACCTCGATGGTCACGCCGTCCACGGACAGCTTCTGTCCCTGCTGCGCCGGATGGAATTTCAGCAGGAACGGGCTCGCGTCGCCCAGGCGCATGCTGCGCGCGTACGCCTGCACGCCCTCGCCCGCCGTGTAGACCGCGCCGACCGGCAGCTTCGCGAGAATCCCGCCGCAGCCCGCCGCATGATCCTCGTGCGCATGCGTCAAGAATACGGCGTCCACCCGCCGGATGCCATAATGCAGCAGATAGGGTACATCGACGCGGCTGCCGACATCAAAGCGCCCCTCGCGCACACCGCCCGTATCGAACAGGAACGCATGCCCGTGTGGCGTCACGACCAGCGCGGCATCGCCCTGCCCGACGTCGAGGAAGTGTACCGTGAGCTCAGCCGGGCGAAACAGGCTAGCCGCCGCAAAGAGCACGGTGACGCATGCCATTCCTGCGCCGAGTCCCTTCCATAACTTTTCTTTTTTTCGACCCCATTTTCCTGCCAGCTGCCAAAGGCGGCCGCGTTCCTCTTCCGAAAGAGCCGAAAGGGCAAGCACAGCGTAAAAGACCGCACAAAGCGGCAGGGGCAGCACGGGAACCCAGACCTGACTCCCCGGCATCTGCGCGAAAAGATGCGTCAGCTCCTCCGCAAGACCAAACGCCAGGCTGCTGAGCAGGAAAATTCCCTTGCCGAAAAAGGGCAGGACGAAGGCAATCAGCCCCGCCGCGAGGCAGACCACGATGATGCCCTCAAGAATCGGCACGACAAACAGGTTCGCAAGCAGCGACGAAAGCGAGACCTGATGGAAGTACCAGGCGAGCAGAGGGAGCGTGGCCATCTGCGCCGCGAGCGTGATCGAGAGGCTCCCCGCGAGAGCGCGCGGGATCCCGCGTCTCACCATACCTTTTCCCCACGCGGGCGCGAGATACAGCAAACCTGCCGTCGCGGCAAACGAAAGCTCAAAGCTGATATGAAAGAGCAGCAGCGGCGAAACCAGCAGCATCATAAGCCCTGAGAGTAGCAACAGGCGCCGCGCGTCGCGTTCGCGGCCCAGCACCGCCGCGAGAAACGCAAGCGAGCCCATGATAGCCGCGCGTAGCACGGGCGGCACGCAACCCGCGAGCATCGCGTAAAGCGCGATAAAAAGCACGGCGAGCGCCCCCGTCGCCTTTCGCGGCAGATGAAGCAGCAGGGCGAGCCATGCCGTCGCGGCCGCGAGCAGACTGATATGCGAGCCGGATACCGACAGGATATGCACGATCCCCGTCGTCGTAAAGTCTTCGACGACCTCCGGTTTGATGCCGTCGTAGCCGCCGAACAGCATCGCGAACAGGACCGCCGCGTCCTCCTTGGGCATGACCTCGCCCATACGGTCCCGATAATGCTGCCGCACCTGAGACAGTACGCGCTGCAGACGCTGGTAAGCCGTCGGATTTGTGTTCTGTTCGAACGTCGCCCCGGCTTTCCCCGCGGCGAGCGACGCCGTGATGCCGTCCGCGCGCAGCAACAGCTCCGTATCGATCTGACCAGGATTGAGATACCCGTGTGGCGTGCGGATTTTCCCGCGCGCGGTTACCGTATCGCCGATCTGCGGCAGGGCGCCGTCCTTTGGCGCAGCGGCGTAGACGTAGAGGCCGCCGCCTGCCTTCTGCTCCACGCCGCCAGTTCGCACCTTTTGGGCCTCGACCGTGTAGCGTACGCGTTCTTGTCCGCGTGCATCGAGGGTCCGGCGGGGTTCCTCCGTCAGTGTCCCTTTGACACGCACTTCCTGTTTCGCGAAATGCGAGATATCCGTTTCCGGCAGTTGCCAGACCGCCTGCATGCGGAAAATGCCGACGGCGAACGCGAGCAGGAGAAGGAGAATCCCCGTCCAGGCACGGCCGCGGAAAACGCCGACCGCGGCAATCACGGCGAGCAGGGCGACGCAAAGCACCTGTCCGCCAAAGGGGAGGAACGGCAGGACATATCCGGCCGCAATGCCGGCGCAGAGCGCGAAAAGCAGGAAAAGCAGGTACGTGTCCTGGCCCCATCTCGCCCAGGAACGGTTCTCCTCGCCGCTCATACGCAGATCTTATCCTTTAGCTTGTTGTACTTGCCGTCCCCGATGCCCTTGACCTTCTTGATGTCCTCCGGCTTTTGGAAGTTCCCCTCCGTTTCGCGGTATTCGATGATGCGCTTTGCCGTCGACGGGCCGACGCCAGGCAGACTGTCGAGTTCCTTCTCGTCCGCCGTGTTGATGTTAATGCGTCCGCCCTGCGCCCCGGCCTTCCCGTCCGCCTGTGCCTTTCCCTCCTTCTGCGCCAAGCCCTGCTTCTCCGGCACCTTGATCTGCTGGCCATCCTTGATCTCCTGCGCCATGTTGATGTGCTCAGCATCCGCGGTCGGCAAAAGCCCGCCGCAGGCGCGCACCGCATCAGCGACGCGCGCATCCGCCCCCAGCGTAACCAGGCCTGGATTGTTCACGGCACCCGTCACGTAGACCATCACGCTCTCCTGCGCGGGCTGCACCGTCTCCCGGCTGCTCTCTGTCAGCTCGACGCCATCCCCGCTCCGCGTAAGTCCCCAAATGGTTCCGAACGCCACCGCCGCCAGCAGCACCAGCAGGATAATTAGTGACCGTTTCATCATCGGCATGTCCATCCCTCCCGTCGTTTTGTTCAAGAACATACTTCCACACGAAAGGGATTTCTCCTGCTGGCAGAAACAAAAGTTTTTCTTTTTTTTGCAAAAAAAGCCGCAGCACAAGCGAAAACCTGGCTCGTACTGCGACTTTGTGATATCTGCAAACTCAACTGAGCTTGAAATGGCTCGTGCCCTCCTGCAGATCCGTCGCCATCTGAGCGAGGGACTGCGAGGCCGAAGCGATCTCCTCGGTCGAAGCACTCTGCTCCTCGGTGGCCGCCGTACCGTCTGCCACCTGCGTCGAGCCCGCCTGCATCGACGTGACCGCATTGTCCGTATTTTCCTAACGGCACAGCGCGCTTTTCTGCAAAGCAAGCCGCCGTATCGAACCCTTTCTCTATGCCTATTCGACGCCTCCTATGCACTTTCTTCTAGAAAAAGCAATTTTTCCGGAGGAAAGTGTGCCATGAAAACGAAATGGAATCGTGGATTTCCGTGCGAAGGCGAAGCGGCATTTTCATAATTTCTCGATAGGTGGGACTCTGTACCTACCCTGCCTGAAAAAACGTCCCGGCCGCTTGTCAAGCGCAGCGCTTTCCAGTAAAATAGGAAAGGAAGTACAGGGAACAAGCCGCACGGGAGGATTACTGTGGATAAGATTACAGTACAAAAGGGACAAGTTCTGCACCGGAAGGGCGAACCGGTGCAATCGCTGGAGCTCCTGCTCGCCGGGGCCATCCAGATGGAGGACGGCGATGATCTGGATATCCGGCTGAGCGGCGGTACCATTCTCGGCGCCTCATATGCGCCAGGAGATACCTACGCCTTTGATTATACGGCAGACAGCGATTCCACGCTCGTTGTCTTTGACTACGCATCGGAGGACGATATTTTCGAGGCTGTGACGAACACACCGGCCATCGCGCCGGTCATCGCCGCCGCGAGCATGCGGAACGCAGCGGCAATGCTCGATGCCCTGTCCGCTGCGTCCGACGCCGCGGACGCGCTCTGCAAGGAGCTCGCCGAACAGTACCGGGAATACGCGATTCTCTGCGTCAAGGCCAAGAAGGCCCCCGCGTCTTTCCCGGTTGTCGAGTGCCTTTCGGCGCCAGAGCCATCGGGACTCTCTTCCGGCTGGGAGGCCTCGCTCTGCCGCGCCGCCTGCGACCATCAGGGCGAGCTGAAAAAAGCCTTTTACGCGCTCGACCTGAGCTTTTGTTTTGCCACGGTTCTGCGCGCCTCGCATTTCGAAGCCAAGGTCCGGCAGGAGCTCGCCGCCTATGCCGCGTTCCAGGAGCAGACGAAAACCGCGGTCTCGCCCTTCGTCTCCGCGTACTATCAGGCGAAGGCGCGCGTCGAAGAGCAGATGCGCAACGGTTCCGGCGATGTGCCGGTCATCGCGCACGCCCTCGACATGATCCTCGCGTTCTCGGGCGTCGCCCCGGAGCTCGCCGATGCGTTCCGCAAGGACATCGAGGCCTATACGGCGGCCGAAGACCGCTTCGCGAAATCGGACGCGATGCGGCTGCTCCGCCGACGCATCACCGATACCTTCTACGCCATCTACGAATCGGCGTTTTGGCGCAGCATGGACGCGGAGACCGTCCCGCTCGAGGTGCGGATGTTCTTTCTGTTTGGCTTCGTCGACGAGACGCTCGCCGGCCGCAGCAATACAGACCTGCTCGCCCGCATCGCGTTAGACTGGGAGGAGGATCCCGAGGGCCGGATTCTCTCCGCCTACGAATGGCTCGCACGGATTTACCGCGGAACGGCGGTCCCGTCCAAGGATGAGTTCGACAACGACTGGGAGTCGCACCTCCGCGAGGAGAAGCGCAACAAAACCATCTCCGCAGACGAGGAAAAGGAGCTGCAGACCGACCGCCGCGCGATGGTGCAGTTTGAGATCCAACATATGTTCAAACTGGTCAACCGGAACACTTACGGCCGCCTGTCCTCGTTCGTCCCGGTGTTCCACGCGCAGAACGTCTTGCGCCCGCTCGACAAGAGCCTCGCGAGCCCCGCAAAAGTCCGCGAGACCTTTGACCGCGTGCTCGCCATCGACTACGGCTGCTTCTATCGTCAGACGCGCGTCGCGCTGCCGCAGTTCAAGATCCCGTATTTCTTTTACCACACGGAGGTCAAGCCCTATATCCTATTGATGCCGAACGTCGGCAGCCGCGGGGTTATGTGGCAGGAGATCGAGGGTGCGCGCCGCACGACGCCCGCCCACATGATGCTCTCCATCTTCCATTCCGAGGATCTGTACGAAACCGTGATCAAGATGTGCGCGATTTTCCGCTGGGAACTCTGCCGCCGCATTCAGGGCGTGCGCTACGCCGATATCCAGGATCCGTCGCTGACCGCGGAATACATGAACTATCTGCTCTTTTACCGCCGCGACGGCTACCTGTCAAGCGAGGCCAAGGAGCATATCAAGCTCTCGCTGCAGAAAGCCCGCAACGACTACAAAAAAGTCTTCATGAGCGACTATCTGAAATACATCCAAAACGAGTCCGCCGGCATGCCAAAGCTGACAAAACCCGCGCGGGAAATCCTGTTCCGCTACTGCACGTTCGCCAAAGACCTCCGGACGCTTCGCGGCTCGAATCCGCAGTACCGGCAGCTCATGGAGCGGTGGTCGGTCAAACAGAGCGGCCGGATTCACAACCTCGACCTCGTCGTGCGCAAGATCGAACGCTCGCATCCGGAGGCCCTTCCGCCGGAGGTCGAAGAGGAACGGCGCTACCTCTCGCTTTGATGCGCCAAAGAGATACGGTAAAACAGTCCTATACAAAATGCACAAGTTTTCTCGTCGTCATCCCGCTTTCTGTAAACAAAACGAACGAACAGATTCGAGGGGTTTGACAAATATGCACAAAAGATTTATACTAAACGCATCAAAACAAACATCATAGACGGTTGGACAACGAAGTTCCGCTCCGCTGCTTTGGCAGCGGGCGGAATTTTTCTATTTCGGGAGGTTTTACCATGAAAAAGCTTTATCGTAACGCACGCCTGCAGGATACGGCCGAATGTCAGGATATTCTCGTTGAGGACGACAAATTCGCGGCCATTGCGCCCCATCTCGAAGCAGCGGACGCAGTGGTCATCGACCTCGGCGGGAAGCTGACGGTCCCGCCCTATGTCGATCCGCATATCCACCTCGACTATGTCTATACGGCCCGCCAGGAGGGCGCGACGAACCAAACTGGCACGCTGTTTGAAGGCATCCAGCGGTGGAGCGAGACAAAAGCCGACGCAACGACCGAAGAAATCAAGCAGCGCGCGCGCAAAGCCGTCCGCGAGGAAGTCACCGCCGGCGTCCAGTACATCCGCACGCATGCCGATGTCACGGATCCATCGCAGACCTCGCTCACGGCGCTGCTCGAGCTTCGCGAGGAGCTGAAGGATATCGTGACGATCCAGATCGTCGCATTCCCGCAGGAGGGCATGTACGCGTACAAAGGCGGCGACGAACTCGTTGAGGAGGGGCTGCGCATGGGCGCGGACTGCGTCGGCGCCATCCCCCATTTCGAACTGGCCCGTGAGTTCGGCGAGAAGTCCGTACACAAGGCGGTCGAGCTCGCGCTGAAATACGACAAGCTCATCGACCTGCACTGCGACGAGACCGACGACGATCAGTCGCGCTTCCTCGAGTTGCTAACCGCACTGACCTACCAGGCCGGCATCGGCGAGCTCACGACGGCCAGCCATACCTGCTCCTTCGGCTCCGCCAACAACGCCTACGCATTCCGCCTCATGAAAACGCTCGTGCGCGCAAAGCTCAATTTCATCTCGTGCCCGACCGAAAACATCTATCTCGAAGGCCGTCAGGACTCCTATCCGAAGCGCCGCGGCCTGACGCGCGTCAAGGAGCTTCACGACGCCGGCATCAACGTCTGCTTTGCACAGGATTCCATCTCGGATCCGTGGTACCCGCTCGGCAACGGCAACCTCATGAACGTGCTTGACGCCGGCATCCACATCGCTCAGATGATGTCGTTCGACGAAATCGACCACGCACTCGACCTCATCACGATCAACGGCGCGCGCACGATGCATATTCTCGACCAGTACGGCATCGAGGCCGGCAAGCCCGCGAACTTCATCGTGCTCGACGCCGATTCGCCGTTCGAGGCCATCCGCCAGCGCGCGGGCGTCATCCGCTCCGTCCGCGGCGGCAAAGAACTGTTCACAAAAATCCCGGCCAAGGTACAGAGTGGCTTCTCGCTGCTCGCCTGACCGAAACCAAAAGGAGGCTTGCGGAAATGCTTCGCTGCAAGGATTTACGTTATCTGACCTCTCTGCAGAAGCTGACCTACCTGACGGGAAAGAGCGGCCAGGACCGCTTGATCCGTTGGGTCTACACCGCGGAAACGACCGATTTTTCCCGCTGGATCCGCGGCGGCGAGCTGCTGTTCATCAGCGGCCCCGTATCGCAGAGCCCAGATTTCGACATGATGCGTCTCGTGCGCCTTTCGATCCGTCTGAATCTCGCGGGCATCATTTTCCTCTGCGGGGACGGTTATTTCAACGATATCTCTTCCTCCGCCATCCGCTATGCCAAAGAGCACGATTTTGCACTGATGACGATCCCATGGGATATCCCGCTCGTCGATATCACGCAGGAGGTCGGCCGCGCCATCCTGATGCCCCGCGAGACCGGCCAGCCGAACATCCTGCAGGCCGCGGTCTTCGGCGGCCTGTCGTACGCCGACAAGGGCAGCCTGCTGCAGAATATCGGCTATCCATTCGGCTCGCCGCAATGCCTCGCCATCGTCGGCTATCAGCGACTCCCGATGGCCCAGATGCCGCGCCGCAACGCCGTCGCAAACGCGGATGAACTCTGCAAAATGTGGTTCCAAACGCAAAACCTCCCGTTCAGCACGCTCGTCCATTACGATCAGCTCCTGCTGCTTTTCCCCGGGAAACACGCGGCGGCCGCCAAGGTCCTGCAGGAACTCTACAAGCGCATCAAGGAGGACGAGAGCGAAGTCTCCTTTCACATTGGCGGCGCCCTCTCCGAGGACGCGCTGTCCCTCGAACAAAGCTACCGGAATGCGCAGGTCGCCCTGCAGATTTCGCGCCAGCGGGATCTGCAGAAACCATATCTATTCAATCCGTGCGGCCTCTCCGAATTCATCCTGACCATGCCGGAATCGAAGGGGTCCGAGCACATGACGGAGTTCGTCCAGCATGTCCTGCTGCCACTCGAGATCTACGACAAAAAAAACAAATCCCTGCTGATCCAGACGCTCGAGGTCTACCTGCAGGAAAATGGCAATCTGCTCCGCACATCCAACCGGTTGTTCATCCACCGAAATACGCTGAAGTACCGCCTGCACCATATCGAAGAGATCTGCGGGTGCAGCCTCGAGGACGCAGAGACACGGTTCGTCCTGTACTTCGCCCTGACCGTGCGCAACTATTCCTGAACCAGGCATATAGAATACAGACGAGTGGCAGTTTACAAAGAAATCGCAGGAATCGTCCATTTTCTGGTCATTTTACACAAAATATAAGGGAATCATTGACGCTTGTAGCAAGGTCTTTTTTCCCTGTACCCGTCATTTCGTCCAATGTATACATGCATACAGTTTGCTTTTTTATAAAATAAGTGTTACACTGTAAACACGCTCAGGGAGGTATGTTATATGGAAAGAAATGACGATGCGCTCGATTTCTACGCGGCGAAGATCCAATGGATTGCCCTTTCCCGGATCCGTCAGATCGAAGACGGATGGAAAGCCGCACCGCAGGCATACAAGAAAGACACAGGCGAATACTGTGACGCCATGTACGATATCATCGACAATCTCCCGAAGGCAAGGCTTACGGACACCGTAAAGAAGCTGCACGACAGCTACGCGGAAGTCGGTATGGAGGACGACGGCTACATCGCCGACTCCCTCATGACCCTCGCGCTCGCCGCCTACCAAAACGAAATTGGCGAGCGCAACGTGTACGAGATGGGCTGGAACCAGGTCGTCGAGGCCTTCTTCCGCACGGTGGCCGTCTGATTTCTGAAAAAAACGATAGAAAAGGAGCGGTGCACGGAGATCTCCGTGCACCGCTCCTTTTTGCATTTCCCCGGGCGCCGAATGCGCCCTTTCCATTCAATAGCGTCTTTCGATCAAATCGCGTAGAAGTCGACGACCTTCGCGTCAAAGATCCCATCGATTTTCTTGAGCTCCGCGAGCACGTCGTCGGAAAGCTCATTGTCGACGGTCAAGACCATGAGGTTCTTGCCCGGCTCGACATCTTTGCCGACCTGCATGGCCGAGATGTTGATGCCGTGGCGGCCGAGCAGAGAGCCGACGGTTCCGATAACGCCCGGACGATTGATATGCGGGCAGACGACAATGCGCGCGTGCGGATCGACATCGACGCGGAACGCATCGATGCGGACGATGCGGCCTTCCTTGCCGAACAGTGTGCCGGCGACGGAGAGAGGCTTGCCTTTCGCCGTGACGGTGACCGTGATGAGGTTGGCGAAGTTCTCGGCTTCTTTCTGCTTGACTTCCTTGACCTCGATGCCGCGTTCCTTCGCGAGACCCGGCGCGTTGACGTAGTTGACCTCGTTTTCCATGACCGGGTTCAGCAGGCCCTTGACGACCGCCGTCGTCAACAGGCCCGTGTTGACATCCGTGATCTCGCCGTTATACGTGACTTCCACCTTCTCGATGGCGCCGTCTGCGAGGGCGACAGCCGTGCCGCCGAGACGCTCGGCAAGCGTCAGGTACGGCCCGACGACCTGCATGACCTGCGGGGATACCGGCGCCATGTTGACCGCCGTCGCGACCGGCTCGCCGTGCAGTGCCGCAATGATCCCCTTCGCGACATCCGTCGAGACGTTGATCTGCGCCTCGACCGTCGAAGCGCCGAGATGCGGCGTCAGCACGATGCCCGGAACGCCAACGAGCGGATGATCCTTCGTGACCGGCTCGCTCGTATAGACATCGATGGCCGCGCCGGCGACGATCCCCTGCTTCACCGCTTCGGCAAGATCCTCCTCGACGATGATGCCGCCGCGCGCGCAATTGATGAGACGGACGCCCTTCTTCATCTGCTTCATCTGCTCCATGCCGATCATGCCGCGTGTCTCTTTCGTCAGAGGCATATGCACGGTGATGAAGTCTGCGTTCCGGATGACCTCATCGAAGGTCGCAACCTTGACGCCGAGTGCCTTGGCGCGCTCCTCGTTGATGTACGGATCGTAAGCGATGACGTTCATCTCAAAGGCGAGCGCGCGCTTTGCGACGCCGGAACCGATGCGGCCCATGCCGATGACGCCGAGCGTCTTGCCGCGCAACTCTACGCCGACGTATTTCTTGCGGTTCCACTCACCCTTCTGCATGGTCTCGTTCGCGATCGGGATATTGCGCGACATCGCGAGCATCATGGCCATCGTGTGCTCCGTCGCCGCAATCGTATTTCCGCCTGGGGAATTGATGACGATGATGCCGCGCGCCGTCGCCGCCGGAATATCGATGTTATCGACGCCAACGCCGGCGCGGCCGATGATCTTGAGGTTCTTCGCGCGATCGATAACCTCTTTCGTGATCTTCGATGCCGAGCGCACCATGATGGCGTCGTATTCCGGAATGATCGCGAGAAGTTCCTCTGCCGGAAGCTTATCCTTGACGACGACCTCGAACCCGTCCTGTTCTTTGAGAAGCGCAATCCCTTTTGGCGAAATACCGTCTGCTGCAAGAATCTTCATGCTGTAAAACCTCCTGAACACACAATGCTGCGGCGTAAGATGACCAAGATTTACGGGAATAAAGCAAAAACGCTTCGTCCCATGCCTTGGGACGAAGCGTTACTTCCGTGGTACCACCCAGTTGATACGGCTTTGCCGCACCACTCTTGTATGCTGTATCGGGCTTTCCCGTCTGACTCCTCGCCAGCCGCTCCCGGGCGGAACCTCTTCCATCTGCCGCCAGCTCACACCGTCCGCTGGCTCTCTTCGGGCATACCGGAAAACGCTTCCCATTCATCGCGTTGCTCTCTTGCCTTTTAACCTATGGCCCTATTATACTTCCTCTCTCTTATGCCGTCAAGTGTATTTCTCATAAAAACAGGATTTATTTTCGTTCTTGCTTTTCTGCTCTTTTCGCGCTAGAATATAACAAAATGACAAAAATTTAAGACATTTATTCACTGGAGGTTCGCATATGGAAACGCTAGAAGCCGATCGCGTCTACAACTTCAATCCAGGCCCGGCCATGCTGCCCCTTTCTGTACTCAAGGAGGCACAGGCGGAGTTCCTGAATTTCAACCACTCGGGCGAGTCCATCCTCGAGATCAGCCACCGCGCGCCGCAATACGCAGCCGTGCACGAAAAAGCCAAGGCGGATATCAAGGAGCTCATGGGGCTTGGCGACGAGTATGAGGTCCTGTTCATGACGGGTGGCGCCAGCACGCAGTTCGCGCTGCTCCCGCTGAATTTCGCGACGAAAGAGCATCCTGGCACCTATGTGCTCTCCGGCAGCTTTGCAGAGAAATCCTACAAGGAGGCCGCGCATCTCGGCATCGGCACGATTGCCGCATCGAGCAAGGAAACAGGCTATCATCACGTGCCAGCGCAGGACGAGCTAAAGATTGACCCGAACGCCGCCTACGTCCATATCTGCTACAACAACACGATCTACGGCACGGAGTACCACTACATCCCGGATACGCACGGCGTGCCGCTGTTCGCGGATATGTCCTCCGATATGCTCTCTCGCCCACTCGATTTCTCGAAATTCGATCTGATCTATGCCGGCGTGCAGAAAAACCTCGGCCCGGCTGGCGTGACGCTCGTCATCGGCAAGAAGGCCCTGTTCGAGAAGAGCCCGGAAAAGCTTCCGACGATGTTCCGCTACAGCACGTTCCTCAAGAAGGACTCGCTGTTCAACACGCCGCCGGCGTTCAACATCTACATGGTCGGTAAGGTCGTCGCCTGGATCAAGGAGCAGGGCGGCCTCGAAGTCATGGCCAAGCGCGCAAAGAAACGCGCGGATCTCGTCTACGGAGCCATCGACGCATCGAACGGCTTCTACCGCGGCCATGCGGACAAAGACAGCCGCTCGTTCATGAATGTCACGTTCCGCCTGCCAAACGAAGAACTCGAGAAGAAGTTCATCGCCGAGGCCGCCGAGCACAAACTCGCCGGCGTCAAAGGGCACCGCTCCGTCGGCGGTATCCGCACCTCGATCTACAACGCGATGCCGATCGAGGGTGCCGAGCTCCTCGCAGACTTCATGGAGAAGTTCCGCAGGGCCAACGCATAAATCCAAAAAACAGCGGCACGAGCCATGCCATGGTTCGTGCCGCTGTTTTTTGCTCTTTATCTTGCATCCTGTACGGACTTCGGCTCGGCAGCCGCACTGAGATGAAAATAGTCGGTAATCGGCCGCACCGCATGATGCTCGATATCGGACTCAAACATGCGGTTCCACGGGAAATTCACATGAATCTCCTCGAGATCCTTGAAGGGCGGCAGATTATCCTCCACAAAGCGCGTCAGCATCTGCTCGGAACGGTAGCGCACCGCGTCCAGCTTCGAGCCGAGGCTGCCATAGTACCCATCTCCGCGCAGCCAGGTCAGCTGGCGTGCAATGACGTTGCGGACGTTCGCCTGATAGCCCCAGTCGTCGAGGTAGCGCGTGATGAGCAGCTCGTCGACCGCATCGTCCTTCATATACTTTGCGAGCATGCCCTCACCGATCACGAAGCCTGTGCTGTTCGTCGCCGTATTCCAGCCGGCATAGGCGCGGATCTTGAACAGCAGGCCGCGGTTCTTGAGCTCCTCCATCAGCGCGTTATCCGATCCGTTCGCGTACGCAATATCCGCGATGGCGACCGGATAGCCCTTGCCGACGTATTCGCTGACGATGTCGGCGAAATACTTTGTGCCGTTGCGCGGCGTGCCGTCATTGTCCAGGTCATTGGCTTCCCCGGTCTTGCCGTCCGGATTTGTGTTGACCGTCAACACGACGTCCGCGCGTTTCGCCTGGTTCACTTCCATGCCGCCCGCCGCCGTGACCGCAGAGGAAATCGAGTCGCGGATGCTTTCATCGGAATACGATGGCACCGTAAACTCGCCGTGTCCCCAGTTGTAGCGCGTGTAGACAAACGGGACGTCCCGGCGCATGTCGTTGACCGCACGCGTCAAGAGAAGCATGCCGATCTCATCGATGCCCGCCATCGCCTGGAACCGCGTCTTGCCGAGATCCTTTCCGGCGTCCGCGAGATGGCGGCTCTCCATATGCGTCTGCGAATGCGGCGCGTTGTCGTCGCGGCCGAGCACGAAATAATCAAAGGTCTTGTCCCGCGTCAGGCGGATCAGCTCCTCATTGGCCGCAAAATTTTTCTCACGGCGGCCCATCCAGTCATTCAGTGCATGCTTCGGGATGAGCTGGCTGAGGAAGTCGTATTCCTTCTTTTCGCGGCGCGTGAGTCCGCCGGTCTCCTCTTTGTCGCGGAGAACCGTATAGCGGAAGATATCCGCGCCGTAGTTCCGATAATACGCGGGCTCCTCGTGGCCGGATGCCTCGCCGTTGCGCGGCGTGCGCATGATGGAGCCGAACGCGTAGAGCTTCATCTTCGGGTATTCCTGCCGAAACGCCTTGAAGCGGTTCGCACGCTTGATGACCTCCTCCTCGCTGTACGAATGCTTGCGCGAAGCGACGAGGCTGCCGTAAAGCATGGCATCCGAAGAGATGACCGCGGCGTCCGCACCCTTCGCGTTCTCATCGAGCCACGACCAGAGCTCATCCGGGTGGCCGAGATCCTCACGTCCGCCAAGCATGCGATCCGGCGGCACGACGACCTGATAGCCGAGCTTTCGCACGACCTCAGCGGTCTGCTTATCGGATATCGGCCGGTTGTCGTGCGGGATGTAGATGATCTTCTGCGGCCCGGCCGGCGCTGACTTATGCTTCGCCGACGCCGCCGGCGCGCCGATGCTGACCGCACAGAAAAAGACCGCGGCAATGAGCAGGATTTGTTTCCCCTGTTTTCGGAACTTCAAAAAAAGACTCCCTTCTCGTCTGCTGATCTATGGTTTTATTCCCCCTGCTGCAGGATGGCGAGCAGAGACTGTTTCATATCCGCCGGCATATGGAGCTCGGTCTGGAACTCGATACCGCCGTCCCGCGGCACCGCGCCCTTGATCTCGATCATGTCGAGCAACCGATGCCCTCGAAACTCGGTCTGTCCGAAGCTCGAGGCAGCGAGCGCCGCGCGGTAATCGATGGACACGCGGTTTCCCCGGATCTTCATCGGCATGGACGCGTTGACCGGGAACGAGCCGACCAACCGCTCCGCCATACCGAGCGAGATGCGCGAAAACACCCAGCTCATGAGGCCGTGCTTTGGGATATTCTTGCTGCGCACATGATAGACGAGATACGATTGATCGCCGTTGTGCACAAAGGCCTCGATCGTGCCGGAAAGCTCAACCCTGCCGGCCTTTGTGCCGTCCAGTGCAATATCCATGCGCCCGTTTTCATGGGACTGGATCTGGATGCTCTTGACCGGCGCATCCTCTGTCATGGACCTTTCGATGGCCGCATTGATCGTGCTGTCGGGTACGAAAAGCTTTCCCTGCGCGATGTCCCTCAGGCTCTCCCTGTCCCATGTGCTTTGCAGGACCTTGAGCGCCGGCCCATAATCCTTGACGGCGTTCTGTACGCCGCTCCAGTCGATGGCTGTGAGCCGCGCCGATACGTCCGCTGGCATACTGATCATCCGTCTGCTTCCTTTCTCGCCTGTTCCTTATCGGAACGGATATCGATCCAGAGATTCCGCGCTTTTTCATAGACCTGCGGGTCATCGCAGCGGATAGACTGCACGCCGATGATCCGAGAGAGATACTGCGTCGTCTTTTCGACATTGCCAAGACGGTAATAAATCGCCGCGATCAGATAAATGACGAAATTATCGGTCTTGCCGTTCATCGGGTAGCGCTCGGTCATCAGCGAGCGGTCGTAGAGATCCGCCGCTTTCTGCAGCGTCTCCTTCTCCTTTTCCTCTTCCCCGGCGTCGCGGTAAATCCAGGCCATCTCGAGCATGAGTCCCGCCTGCCGCTCCAGCGGCTGATCGACGAGCTGCGCGTAGAAAATCGCGAGCTTAAACGATGCGATGGCCTCCGGCACACCGCGCTCCTCCGTGAATTTCAGGTTCATCTGGCGTCCCTTTAGGAACTCCAACAGTTTTGCCCGATGCCGCTTCGGCATCGGCGCGAGGAAAGTGCGCTCCTCGGCCGCATACCCACAGTGCTCGCAGAACCAAATCGTATAGTAATATGGGTTGAAATCCTTGTAATGCACGCAGAAGTCCACATCCGTATGCAGCGCAACGAGCCTGGATTTCGTCTTGATCACGCGCGTCGATTGCCCGCATACCGGGCATATTTTGTTGACGGTAAACGTATACTTTCCCATATTCCAACTCTCCTGTCCGTTCCAAACGATACGCATGTTTAGTTTACCATGCGGAAATGAAAATTATCCAAAATCCACCTTGACGAAAGACAGGAAACGCCGAAAAGGACCATTGCACGATGCCCGTGCAACGGCCCCTTCTCCCGTCATACCGTTTTCGTCGGCGTTTCCGCAGCTGCCGGAACGGCTCCCCTGCTCTCAAGCTGCTGACGCACGCCCTCCTGTGTCGGCGGCTCATAGCCTGCCGGCCTTACCGGCGGGTCGATGGGGACTTCTGCCCGTGCCGCTTCCTCCGGCTTTTCCTTTGGCGTCTCCTGCGGATCCGCCGTCTTTGGCTCCACCTTCACTTCTCTCTCCTGCGCGGCCTGTTGCTGCGCGCCCTGCTGCATGGGCTGCTGTGGCTGCGGCGCAGTTTTCGGCTTTGCCGGGGCATCGGCCTCGTTCATAGCGGCCTGCAGGGCGCTCGACGCCTTGCGGAATTCACGCATGCCCTTTCCAATGGTGCGCCCGAGCTCCGGCAGCTTGCCCGGGCCGAATACGATGAGCCCGATGATCAGGATGAGGACGAGCTCCGGGAATCCAATACCGAACATAGTTTCCTCCTAAGGTCCATGGATCAGGCAGCCGGTCAGAAATCCCGATTGCCAATAAAGTCCGCCAGCTGGATGAATGCGTTACGGATATCGTCCGGCAGACGCGCGGGCAGGTGACGCTTGGCATCGAGCAGGAACGCATCCGCCTTCCGCTTCGCGTAGTCTGCGCCGTCCGTCGCCTTGACGATTTCCAGTGCGCGGGCGACCATATCGTCCGTCATCTCCGGATCGGTCACAATGCGCTCGAGTTCCTCTCCATGCGGGCTCTTCTGCAGCGCCCGAATGACCGGCAACGTCACGATGCCCTGCCGGATATCGTTGCCAGCCGGCTTGCCGATCTGTTCTGAGGTCTGCCAGATATCCAGCAGATCATCCGTGATCTGAAACGCCATGCCAATGCAATGACCGTACTCTGCCATTTTTTGCTGATCTGCCTGATTCATTCCGCCGATATCCGCGCCAAGCTCGCAGCAGATCTCAAGAAAATCTGCCGTCTTTTTACGGATGCGGTCATAATAATGATTCAAATCCCGGACGGCCTGATACACCGTATGATCCTGAATGATTTCACCCACGCTCAGATTACCGACCAGCTCCGCCAGCCGCTTCGACACATGGGCGCCGTAATCACCGTCAGCAATGAGCGCAAACGCGCGCGCAAAAATATAATCGCCGCTTAAAATCGCGATCTGATTGTCCCATCTGGCATTGGCCGTAGCGGAACCGCGCCGCGTA
>JALFBM010000038.1 GCA_022773425.1 Selenomonadaceae bacterium | reverse complement strand
AACTGCCTCAAGCGCGCGAACATCAACACCGTTGCTGACCTCACGGAGAAGTCCGAAGACGATATGATGAAGGTCCGCAACCTCGGCCGCAAATCCCTCGAAGAAGTCAAGAACAAGCTCGAGGAACTCGGTTTGTCGCTGAAAGAAAACGAAGACTGACAGGAAAGAGGAGAAGTAATGAGCTACAGAAAACTGGGCCGGAATTCCGCTGCCCGCAAAGCATTGTTCCGCAGCATCCTCACTTCCTTCTTCAGATATGGACGCATTGAAACGACGGAAGCAAAGGCGAAAGAACTTCGCAAATTTGCCGACAAGCTCATCACGCTTGCCAAGCGCGGAGACCTCTCTGCGCGCCGTCAGGCCATTGCATCGCTTGCTGATGAAGATGTAGTGCGGAAGCTCTTTGACGAGATTGCAAAGAAGTACGAAGACCGCCAGGGCGGTTACACGCGCATCCTGAAGCTCGGCGTCCGCCGCGGCGACGCTGCGCCGATGGTCATCATCGAGCTCGTGTAATTGCAAAAAGGCCGCTAACCCTTATAAATCAAGGGCTAGCGGCCTTTTTTTATTGGCAAAACGTACGAAAAACGTACTATATCGTTTCAAGCACAGACACGACTTCGTCTCTCACCATTTTCCTGATGCGGCAGAGAGTAGGAGTCATGAGAAGGCGTCCTGCTCTCTTTCCTTGAGCGTCGTGTTCGCTCCGCGGCGGAATTGCGTGCCACGCGGAGAGCGGACGCGAAAGCCGACGGACAGGATGATGTCGAGACTGTAAAGTCTTTCGATGATCTCCTCTTGCGCGAGGGTGGGCTGTCCTGCTGCAACGTGCCCGACGACCGGGATGCGGTAGGTATAGTGGGCGACTTGGGGCAAAAATAAACGGAACGTTGCTCTTTGACGGGAGTGCTAATCCGTCTGCCTCTACCACCAAAGGCACCCTTCTTGAGGAGACTAGCGATAATGGTGGAGCTGGTACGTCACCGAACACTCATGGGAAGAACAACGTTCCTTCTACTCTTAGTGTAGCACAGGAGCAGGAGAGCGGCAAGGGAAATGCGGCTGATAAGGTTAAAGGCGATAACCAAGAAGTAGCACAGAAAGAGCAAAAGCGGCTTGAAGTTTTGTTGGCCTTTACAAACCTTCGAGAACCTGGAACGAGCAAAAGGCTGGTGGATATCCACCAGCCTTTTGCTCGTTCTGTATTCTGCTATCAAATTCTCGAAGTGATCGGTTACCGTTTCATATTGATGAGCGTCTCCAGCATCTCGTCGCCGACCGTGATAATCTTCGAGTTCGACTGGAAGCCGCGCTGCGTGATGATCATGTTGGAGAACTCGTCCGCGATATCGACGTTGGACATCTCAAGCGCCGACGGCGTGATCTTGACGCCGAGATCCGCCGCCGTCTTGACGTTCGCCGTGCCGGAGTTGTTCGAGACTTGATAGAGGCTGTTGCCCGTCTTCGTGAGGCCGGCAGCGTTCGTAAACTGCGCGACTGCGACCTGCGCCTCCGTCTGCTTCACGCCGTTCGTGTAGGTGCCCGTGATGATGCCCGAGCTGTCGATGGAGATACTCGAAAGCGTGCCGGCGGCGTTGCCGTCCGTATCTCCTTTGATGGTAGAGGAACCAGAATACTGTGTCAGTGCTGCAAAATTGAGTGTAACAGACTGATCCGCAGCCGTCTGGTTGCCATCATGGTCGGCGTACTTCAATTTCAGCGTTCCATTACCAGAGACGTATTTCCCTGAGGTATCAAATTTAAGCTCAGAACTATCAAGGGAAACCGTAACGACATCGCCGTTGGGCTCTGTGATCATCGTGGAATTCGTCCCGTTTGTGAGGCTTGCCGTCCAAGTATTGGCGTTTGTCTTAGTCAGGAGGACTGGCACGGAATGGCTCTTGCCTTCTGTATCGTAAATAGACAAGGAGGTCGTAAGCGAAGGATAAAACATACTGCCTTTCTGATACTTCGCCCCTGACAAACCATCCAAAATCTTTCCGTCTTTCGTGACAATGCTGACGGAAGAAATCTCCTTGCCGTTGTACGAATACGCGGTTCCCTGCCCCACGCGCTCTATACTTGCTACATTGCCATCCGCAGCGGTTCCTTTGTATTCATACGTTTGGTCAGCTGAAGTGATATCAAGATCCTTTTCAAGCGACACTTGCTGACCGTTTGCCGTGTTCAGTTTCGCACCCGTTGCTGCCTTGATCGATGTAATCGGCAAAGAAAAAGAAACGGCATCCCCATCTTTATAGTTGAAATTTTCTGGTTGTGGAACCGTAATGGTAATCTGGGTGTTTTTATTTGCCGCATCGTTCAACGTTACTTTAAGTGTTGTCTTGCCGGTATCTGGCGAATCTGTCTTGACCCCATTCTTATCAATGGTGCCCGTAATCGTATATGTACCACCAATGCTATACGTATTTCCATCTTTTAGTGGAGCGGTACATGTCAATGTTGTTGTGCCATTAATTGAAAATACTGCATCTCCAGTTCCCAGCGTAAATGTAGCTCCGCCACCTTCCGCTTGAACAGAATCAATTTTTGACGTCCAAAGTGTTTTGCCTACCAATGCATCTCCTGTCGTAAATGGGTAAGCAGCCGTTTTATCAAGCGGAATGGCTGTACCCTTATCAGTGTGTAAGGTAATACTTCCTTTTGAGGACGAAGTAGCCTCAAAATTTGATAAGCCCGTCTTTGATGTTCCATCGGCATAATTTACGTTGATGCTGGAAATCTCATATCCTGCCATATCGGCATTTAAGTTATTCGTATAGGAGGCTGATGCGGTCTGTTTTACTCCCATGGATTTCCCTGCGGCAATCTGAATATTGCCGGCAGTACCTGCCGTGCTGAGGACACCGTCCTTTGCCATCCAGCCCTGTACGTAGAGACCGCTGCTCGGCAGGACGTAATTGCCCTGCGAGTCAAACGCAAATGCACCGTCGCGCGTGTAATAGGTCTGATTTCCCTGTTTTACCACAAAGAGCCCATTGCCAGAAAGTGCGAGATCGGTGTTCTTGCCTGTCGACTGCACGGTACCGTCGGTAAAAATCGTATCGATGCTTGCAACCCCCGTGCCGAGACCAACCTGCTTCGGGTTCGTGCCGCCGATATCGTCCTGCGGTGCTGCCGCATCCGTAAGCGTCTGTGAAATCGTATCCGCAAATGTCGCACGGCCCGACTTGAAACCGGTCGTATTGACATTGGCGATATTATTGCCGATGACATCCATGCGCGTCTGATGGGCTTTCAGGCCGGACACGCCGGAAAAAAGGGAACGCATCATATGGTATCACTGCTCCTGTCTTATAACTTTCGTTAGAGAATGGCTGCGCTGTCGATGTTCGTGAAGATATTTTCCTTTGCACTCGCTTCATCGACAACCGTAATGACTGTGCGGTTCGCAACACTCACGATGAGCGCCCGGCGATAGCTTCACGCCGCGTTTCTCGATACGCGCTGCTGCGTGTGTGGAGAAACGGACCTTTTGTTTGTCCGCTCGCTCCTGAGGCGACGCTCCCTGTCGTATGCCGTTTGCGCTTCCCTGCCCGGCGCATCCTTGCCGTATGCCGTTTGCGCTTCCCTGCCCGGCGCATCCTTGCCGTTTTTCTAACTCCATACAGGCCGCCTCCTTTCTAGAAACACGCATCCTCAACATGCTGTTTACACAAATATATTTTATAACATATTACATGTTCACAGTTTATATCGGATTGCAAGACGAATTACTTAAATTTTATTTCAGACACATATTATGCATTACCATTCCTTTTTATGGTAATGCCTTGGATCTACGGCCATACACCCATCGCGTTAGACGGCGGATCCGTCGCCCGCGGCATGGAGCGCCTGCTCGATGCCGCGGGCGAGCTGGTCGGCGCAGGAGGTCGGCTTCGGCCCGCATTTGTTGCCCTTCAGCAGGTCGACCGCGCGCTGCGCGTCCGTGCCCTCGAGCAGCTTTCCAATGGCCGTCGTATTGCCCGGGCAGCCGCCGAGAAATTGGATATGATGCAGCTTTCCGTCCTCGAGGCTGAACTTGATCGCTTTGGCGCAGACGCCCTCTGTTTTTACCGTATAATCGTTCATGACAATTCCCTTTCTTGTGTGAGATGCTATCGGCTCTAGTAAGTACTAGTATAGCAGATTTTCTCACGAGAAGGAAATGCTTCATGCGTCATTCCTTAGCAAAGGGGTGTAGGTTTTCCGCAGGCCTTTTTGGTTTGTGTATCGTCACGCATTCGGGTATAATGGATATGATTTGTAAAAACGCAGCGAAGAAATAAGGGGCGGTCATGAGTTTTATCGAAATCGAGCAGGTATCCTACCGATATCCCGCGCAGGGCGGCGCGGCGGAGAACGAGAAGGAAGAGGAAAAGGGCCGACTGGCGCTTGACGATGTGAGCTTGTCCGTCGAAGCGGGGGAGTTCGTGGCTATTCTCGGCACGAATGGCTCGGGCAAGTCGACGCTCGCTAAGCAGATGAACGCGTTGCTGCTCCCGGACCAAGGACATGTTCGCGTCGGCGGGATGGATACGCAGGAAACGGAGGACCTGTGGAAAATCCGCGAACAGGTCGGCATGGTGTTCCAGAACCCGGATAACCAGCTTATCGCGGCAAGCGTGGAGGACGATGTGGCGTTCGGCCCGGAGAACCTCGGCGTTGAGCCCGCGGAGATTCGTCGCCGCGTGCACGAAGCGCTCGAGGCCGTGCAGATGACGCATTTCCGCACGGCGGCGCCGCATCTGCTCTCCGGCGGGCAGAAGCAGCGCGTTGCGATTGCCGGTGCGCTCGCGATGCGCACGAAGGGGCTCATCCTCGATGAAGCGACGGCGATGCTCGATCCGCAGGGGCGCACAGAGGTCATGGACTGTGTCCGGCGGATTCACGAGGAACAGGGCATCACGATTCTCTATATCACGCATTTCATGGAGGAGGCGGCGCTCGCGGATCGCGTTTTCGTCATGCACGATGGGAAACTCGTCCTGCAGGGAAAACCGCGGGAAATCTTTGCGCGCGGGCAGGAACTCAAGCGGCTGGGGCTCGACGTGCCGTTCGCGGCTGAGCTTGGCGCGCGGCTGCGTCAGGAGGGCCTTGCCATTCCCAAGGGCATTCTGACGAAAGAAGAACTTGCGGCGGAATGCGCCAAGCTCTATGTGGATCGCGCGGCGCGAAAGGGAGGAAATGCAGAAAATGGCGATTGTTTTTGAGCGGGTGTCCTTTGCCTATATGGGAGGCACGGCGATGGAACGGCGTGCGCTGCAGGACGTTTCGTTTTCGGCAGAGCCTGGGACGTTTACCGCGATCGCGGGGCATACGGGATCCGGCAAGTCGACGCTCGTGCAGCATATGAATGGCCTGCTGCACCCGGACACCGGCCGCGTCCTCGTGGACGATGTGGATATCTCCGCGAAGACGCCGGAGAGCCGTGCGGCGCGCCGATCCGTCGGCATGGTCTTCCAGTATCCCGAGCAGCAGCTCTTCGAGGAGACCGTTGCGCGGGATATCGCGTTTGGTCCGCACAATCTCGGCCTCTCCGAAGCGGAGGTACAGGAGCGCGTCAAACAGGCGATGCGCGTCATGGCGCTCGATGCCGGTCTTTCGGAGCAGTCACCGTTCGCGCTTTCTGGCGGGCAGAAACGACGTGTCGCGATTGCGGGCGTGCTCGCGCTCGCACCCAAATATCTCGTGCTCGACGAGCCAACGGCAGGCCTTGACCCAGCGAGTCGGGAGCAGCTCATGGGGACGATGCTTCGGCTCAAAAAAAAGGGCATGGGCCTTGTCTTTGTTTCGCACAATATGGACGATATCGCGCGGCTCGCCGACCGCGTACTCATCCTGAACCAGGGGAGACTGGTCGTCGATGCGCCGCCGCGCGAGGCCTTTTCGGATCGAGAGACACTCAAAATCGCGGGCTTGCAGCCGCCACAGGCGATGCAGTTTGAGCAGATGCTGGAGGCGCGCGGTGTGCCGGTACGCACGGACAGCCTGACGCTCGAGGAGACGCTGCAGGCCGTGAAACGGGCTTTTCACGGAAAGGGGGAGCATCATGCTCAGTGATATCACACTCGGACAATATTATCCCGGCGGGTCCCTGCTGCACCGTATGGATGCGCGCGTGAAGATCGTCCTGCTGATCGGCTTTCTCGTCGCCATCTTCGTCTTTGACAGCGCCATTGCCTATACGGTGTTCTGCGCGGTAACGCTTTTTTTGATGCTGACCTCGAAGGTGCCGATGCGCATGATGCTGCGCTCGCTGAAACCGCTTTGGTGGATCATCCTGTTCACGTTCGCGATTCATGTCTTTACGACGCCGGGCGAGGAAATCGCCCATATCTGGGTGCTTTCGATGACCTGGGAGGGCGTGCGCCACGGCTTTTTCATCTGCCTGCGCCTTGTTCTGCTCATTCTGCTCTCGTCGCTGCTGACGTTTACGACGAGCCCGCTTGCCCTGACGGACGCGATGGAGGCGCTGCTTTCGCCCTTCCGGCGTTTTGGCCTTCCCGCGCATGAGCTCGCGATGATGATGACGATTGCCCTGCGGTTCGTGCCGACGCTGATCGAGGAGACCGACCGCATCATCAAGGCGCAGAAATCGCGCGGGGCCGATTTTGAAAGCGGCAATCTGCTGTCCCGGCTGAAGGCCATGATCCCGATCCTCGTACCGCTGTTCCTCTCTGCGTTCCGTCGCGCCGATGATCTCGCGATGGCGATGGAGGCGCGCTGCTACCGCGGCGGGGTCGGGCGCACGCGCATGAAGGCCCTGCGGACGTCGGCCATCGACTATGTGGCTGTGGCGGCTTTCGTCGGGATGCTGGCCGCGCTGGCGGGATGTGAGGTGATGGGCCTTTGAAACCGGAACACAAGGAAGAGATGAAGCGGCGCGCGCGCAACATCGCGTTGAAGGTCGCCTACGACGGCACGAGGTACCACGGGTTTCAGCGGCAGACGCCGCCCATCCTCGCGGTGCAGAATGTGCTCGAGCAGGCGCTGGAAAGCGTGTTCGGCGACAGCGTGGAACTCGCGGCAGCCGGGCGCACCGATGCCGGGGTGCATGCGGCCGGACAGGTCGTGAATTTCTTTACCGACGGGCGGATCCCGCTCTCGCGCGTCCTGCGCGCGGTGAACAGCCTGCTTCCGGAAGATATCGTCGTAAAGGAGGTCTGGGAGGCGGACCGGTCGTTTTCCGCGCGTCACAGCGCCAAGTCCAAGACCTACCTCTACCGGATCCAGCAGGGGGAGACCCCCAGCCCGTTTACGGCTCGCTTTGCCTGGTACGAGCGGCGGCCGCTGGATCTCGAGGCCATGCGCGGGGCCATGCGGCTTCTGCTTGGCATGCACGATTTTTCCTCGTTCCGGGCGGCGGGCGGCGCGCCAATGTCCCCTGTCCGCACCATGCTCGAATCCGATGTCTACGAGATAGACGGCGGTCAGCTGGAGTTTCGCCTGCACGGCACCGGCTTTCTCTATCACATGGTGCGGAACATCGTCGGCACCGTTCACGACGTCGGACTCGGCCGTCGTTCCGTGCAGGACTTCGCCGCCATCCTTGCCGCCAGGGACCGGCAGCAGGCCAGCCCCACGGCCCCGGCCTGCGGTCTCTGTCTGTACGAGGTGGCGTACGAAGGATGCTCTCCTGCGCGGTGAAACCGCGCGTGGAAAGCGGGAAGGAAAAGCGCTCGGACAGGTAATCTGGCATGCTTTTTTTGACGGGAAGTGGTTCTTTTTGTCCCATCCAATCTATGCTAAGATAGAGGCCAAGGAGCTGATGTGCGATGTATGAGGGGTTCAAGCAGGAAAGACATGGGATGACGACGCGGGATCTTTGCGTGACGGCGGTGATGACGGCGCTGGTGTTTTTGGCGACCTTTGTGCCGAAAATCCCGATTCCGCTTGGCTACGCGCATCTCGGCGACGCGGTGATCTTCCTCCTCGCCATCCTGCTGCCGCGGCGCGAGGCCCTTTTCGCGGCGGCGGTCGGATCGGCGCTTTCCGATGTACTCGGCGGCTTTTTGCTCTGGGCGGTACCGACGCTTGTGATCAAGTTCCTCATGGTGGAGATTGTCTGCCGGTTTGTCGGTGAGCGTCACGGGAAGAAGTGGATTTTTGCGGCGTTCCTGCTCTCATCGCTCTGGATGGCCGCGGCCTACACGGTATTCGGCGCCGCGCTCTATGCGAGCCTCGCGGCTGGCCTCGCATCTCTGCCGGGCCTGCTCATGGAGGGCGGCGTCAACACCGTCGCGGCACTCGTGTTTCTGCCCGCGTTGCTACGCGTCCGGCGCGGCGCCTGAAGCCTGCGTTCTGTGTGAAAGTCACTGGAGAAGTTGTGGCAATTGTGCTAAAATGGAGGGGAGCCTGTAAAAGGCTTCTCTCCTTTTTGCTTTTTCCAGCAAGGAGAGCAGAAGGAAAATCGTTTCGATTTCGTATATTAGGTGGTGTAACAATGGACTCTCTTTTGAAAGTTGGCATCGACGTAGGTTCCACGACCATCAAATTGGTCGTCATGGATCACCAGAAGAACATCCTGTTCAAGAACTACGCCCGCCATTTTTCAGAAATCGGGAACGCCTTGCAGGAGAATCTGACGCATCTCAAAGAAATCGTCGGGGAGAAGAAATTCCACTTCGCTCTGACGGGGTCAGCTGGCATGGGGATTGCCCAGCGCATCGGCCTGCCGTTCGTGCAGGAGGTTATCGCCTGCGCAGCGGCCGTCAAGGAACTCATTCCACAGACGGACACCGTCGTTGAGCTCGGCGGTGAGGATGCGAAAATCACGTATTTCGGCGATGCGCCAGAGCAGCGCATGAACGGGGTCTGCGCGGGCGGCACGGGCTCGTTCATCGACCATATGGCCTCCCTCCTGAACACGGATGCCAAGGGCCTTGACGCGCTCGCGCAGCAGGGCAAACAGATCTATACCATTGCCTCGCGCTGCGGCGTCTTTGCCAAGACCGATGTGCAGGCGCTCATGAACGACGGCGCGGAGAAGGCGGATATCGCGCTCTCCATCATGCAGGCGGTCGTCAACCAGACCATCAGCAACCTCGCGCAGGGCCGTCCCATCGGCGGGCATGTCGCGTTCCTCGGCGGGCCGCTCCACTTTTTGAAGTCGCTCCGCGAGCGCTTTATCCAGACGCTTGAGCTCGACGACGAACACGTCGTCAAAGTGGACTACGGCAATTACTTCGTCGCGATGGGCGCTGCACTGTCGGAGGAGACCGAAGTCATTGACGTTGCGCGCCTCGAGGACAGCATCGAGAGGGCGAAACAGGCGGCTGCAAAGGAAAGCCGCAAGGCGGACTTCACGCTTTTCGAGGATGAGGCGGATTACGAAGCCTTCAAGGCACGCCATGAGAAAGACAAGGTCAAGCGCGGCGATTTCGCGTCCTATGAGGGCCCGCTCTACGTCGGAATCGACGCGGGCTCAACGACGACGAAAATCGCGGCGATCGGACGCGACCGCGAACTGCTGTACACGGCGTACGGCAGCAACCACGGCTCGCCGCTCAAGAGCGTCATCGAGGAGATCAAGGGCCTTTACAAGGCCATGCCAGAAAAGACCTATATCGCGAGCGTCATGACGACTGGCTACGGTGAGGCCATCGTGAAGGCCGGCCTGCACGCCGACGGCGGCGAGGTCGAGACCTTCGCGCATCTGCGCGCGGCGCAGGAGTTCTGCCCGGAGGTCACGTTCATCATGGACATCGGCGGGCAGGACATGAAATGTTTCTTCGTGCGCAATGGCACGATTGGCAGCATCACGCTGAACGAGGCCTGCTCGGCAGGCTGCGGCTCGTTCATCCAGAACTTTGCGGAAGGCCTGCATATGACGCCGGCAGAGTTCGCGAAACTCGCCGTGAAGTCCAAGGCGCCGGTCGACCTCGGCACGCGCTGCACGGTCTTCATGAACTCAAAGGTCAAGCAGGCGCAGAAAGAGGGCGCCGAGGTGTCCGATATCTCGGCGGGCATTGCGTTCTCCGTCATCAAGAACGCCCTCTTCAAGGTCATGCAGCTAAAAGACGTCAAGGAGCTCGGCGACCATATCGTCGTGCAGGGCGGCACGTTCTACAACGACGCGGTGCTGCGCTGCATGGAGAAACTGCTCGGCACGCATGTCATCCGCCCGGATATCGCGGGCATCATGGGGGCGTACGGCGCCGCCATCCTCGCACAGGAGTCCGGCAAGGAGCACTCGGACATCCTTTCGTATGATCAGCTGCAGAGCTTTGAGGTCAAGACGAGTTCCTACCGGTGCAAGCATTGCGGGAACAAATGCCTGATCACGATGCAGCGCTTCCCGGATGGCAACCGCTATTATACGGGCAACCGCTGCGAGCGCGGCGTCGGCGGACACAAACAGACCGAGGAAGAGACGCCGAACATCTATCAATACAAATACGAACGCCTGTTCCATTACTATACGCCGAAAAAGGACGCGAAGCGCGGCAAGATCGGGATTCCGCGCGTGCTCAACATGTATGAGGACTATCCGTTCTGGTTCACGTTCCTGACCGATCTCGGCTACGAGGTCGTGCTGTCGGGTAAGTCCACGGCGCAGATGTACTACAAGGGCATGGCTACCGTGCCGTCGGATTCCCTTTGCTATCCGGCGAAGCTTTCCCACGGGCATATCATGGATCTCATCGAGCAGGGGGTCAAGAAGATTTTCTATCCCTGCGAGCCGTACAACATGGAGGATGCGGTCAACTCGTCGGACAACCATTTCAACTGCCCGATCGTCGCTTCCTATCCGGAGAACATCCGCGGCAATATGGATATCCTGCGCGAAAAGCACATCGATTTTCTCGAGCCGTTCCTGCCCATTCACAACAAGAAGCGTTTGATCCAGCGCTTCTACGAGGAACTCGGCGAAAAGGAACACCTGACGCTGCGCGAGATTGCCGGGGCGGCGGACGCGGCCTATGCAGAGCTTGAGCATTACCGCCAGGACGTGCGCGACTACGGCCAGAAGATCCTCGACCGCATCGAAAAGACGGGGGAACAGGCCATCGTGCTCGCAGGGCGGCCGTACCACGTCGATCCGGAAATCAACCACGGCATTCCGGAGATGATCCAGTCGTACCATCTGCCGATTCTCTCGGAGGACGCGCTCTATCACGTGCCGATCCAATCGGAGAAAATCCACGTCGTCAATCAGTGGAGCTATCACGCGCGGCTCTACCACGCCGCGCAGGTCGTCGCCGAGCACGCGAACCTGACGCTGATCCAGTTCAGCTCGTTCGGCTGCGGTCTCGATGCGCTGACGACGGGCCAGACGAGGGAGATCCTCGAGCGGCATGACCGCGTCTACACGATGATCAAGCTCGACGAGGTCTCGAACCTCGGCGCGGCGCGCATCCGCCTGCGTTCGCTGCTCGCCGCGCTCGCGCGGCGCGAGACGGTGACGTTTACGCCCTATCATGAGCCGGAGCGCCCGCATTTCACCGAGGAATGCAAGGAGACGCATACGATTCTCGCGCCGCAGATGGCGCCGGTGCATTTCGAGCTCCTGGAGGCGGCCCTGCGGAAATATCACTACAACGTCGTGATCCCGCAGATGCCGGACAAGGCGGCCATCGATACGGGCCTGCGCTTCGTCAACAACGATATGTGCTATCCGGCCATCGTCGTCATCGGTCAGCTCATCCACGCGCTGCAGTCCGGGAAATACGATCCGGATCATACGAGCATCATTCTCTTCCAGACCTGCGGCGCCTGCCGTGCGACCAACTATATCGCCGTGCTCCGCGAGGCGCTGAAATACGCGGGCTTCCCGCAGGTGCCGGTATTCGCGGCACATGGGCTGCCGTCGGAGATGGATTCGTTCAAGCTTGACCGCCCGATGCTCATCGATGCGATCAAGGCGTCCATCTACGGCGATGCACTCATGAATATGCGCAACCGCATGATGCCGTACGAGGTCGAAAAGGGCTCGACCGAGAGGATGTTCCGCAAGTGGATGGACATCTGCAAACAGGAAATCGCGAACGGGTCGTACTGGAAATTCCGTCGGACCGTCTCGGCGATGGTCAAGGACTTCGATACGAATCTGCCGATTCACGAGGATCTGTGGAGACCCAAGGTCGGTGTGGTCGGCGAGATCCTCGTCAAATTCCACCCGGTCGCGAACAACCATATTGAGCGCGTGCTGATGGAGGAGGGGGCCGAGCCGGTTCTGCCGGGCTTCGTCGATTTCTTCCTGTACTCCGCGTACGACGCGATTTCGAAGCAGAAACTGCTCGCCGGCACGAAAAAAGCAAAATTCGCGGGCAAGCTCTTTATCCAGGCCATCGAGTTCTTCCGCCAGCCGCTCAAGAAGGCCATGAAGAACAGCCGGCATTTCCTGCCACCGCAGAGCATCTACCAGACGGCTAAGCAGGCCTCGCGCCATGTCAGCCTCGGCAACATGGCCGGCGAGGGCTGGTTCCTGACCGGCGAGATGGCCGAGCTCATCAGCGAGGGCGTCTCGAACGTCATCTGCCTGCAGCCGTTCGGCTGTCTGCCAAACCATATCGTCGGCAAAGGCGTGCTGCACGAGCTGCGCGAGTCTTACCAGGGCGCGAATGTCACAGCCATCGACTGTGACGCCGGCTCGTCCGAGGTCAACCAGCTGAACCGCATCAAGCTCATGCTCTCCGTCGCGAAGGAACGCGGGCCAAAGCCCGTTGTCGTGCATGAGGAGAATTTCCGCCGGGCAGAACGGTGAATCCGCTGGCTGCGGTGTTCCACACGGGGGAGCGCATCGCACTTTCAAAGGCATTGCAGGGCTGCTGCATGAACCCCAAAATGGTTCGTGCAACGGCCCTTTCTCTGTGGTATAATGACTTAGAACTTTCATCGATAGGAAAAGAGAAAAGACTCCGTGAAAAAAATCGTTCTATCCAGCCTGCTGACGGCCGTCTTGATGCTCGTGCTGTTCCTCTTTGGCACGGGCTACTATGTCGGCAATTATGCGGTGCATTTCGGTCTCGAACGCGGGACGGCCGAGCACCCGCAGGAACCGCCGCGCGCCTACGCGCTGCTGATGCCGCCGGAGGCACGGCGCTATACGAAGCCCGACGCTCCGGCCGAGAACTGGCAGGTCGAGTCCCGCGACGACCTGCACCTGAAGCTGCACGCCACGCATTTCAGCCCCGGCGTGCCGAGCAACAAATGGGTTATCGTCGTGCACGGCTACGGGTGCACCGAGGCGAACTCGTGGTATATCGCAGCGAACTACCTGCAGATGGGCTGGCATGTCCTGACGCCGGACCTCCGCGCGTCCGGGAAAAGCGAAGGCCGCTACCTGACCATGGGATATCGCGAAAGCGACGATCTCGAGCTTTGGGCGTCCCGCATTGCGCAGGAGTATCCGAAGGCCAAGGTCGTCCTACACGGCGTCTCCATGGGGGCGGCGACCGTTATGATCGCCGCCGGGAAGGAAAACCTGCCGCGCAACGTCGTCGCGGCCGTCGAGGACTGCGGCTACACGAGCGCCTACGATGAGCTCGCGGGGCAGCTGACTTCGTCGTTCCGCATTCCGGCATTCCCGATGATGGATCTGCTCGACTGGCGCTGCCGGCGCGTTGCGGGATTCTCCCTGCACGATGCGGTGCCGATCGAGGCGGTGCGGCACGCACGCGTGCCCCTGCTCTTTATCCACGGGACCAAGGATACGCTCGTGCCGCCGGAGATGGCGCAGGAGCTCTACGACGCAGCGGATGCACCCGTCAAGGAACTGCTCTACATCGACGGTGCGGCGCATGCCGCCGCGAGCCAGAAAGACCAGGAAACATATTTTCGGACCGTCGCGCGCTTTGTCGCGCCCTATGTCGATCCCTGAAGAAAGAAGGAACCAGCCGTGGAGCAACATAAAGAAACTCTGCTGGAAAAATACGCGCGGCTCGTCGTACGCGTCGGCGTGAATCTGCAGAAAGGCCAGCTTCTCGTCATCAACGCGCCGATTGCGTGCGCAGACTTTGCCCGTGCCATGTCGCGAGCGGCCTTTGCGGCGGGCGCGCGGGATGTCACGATGCATTGGAGCGATGAGATATCCGCGCATATCCGCTATGCGCACGGCGAGAAAGCCATTTTCGAGGAATATCCGGATTGGCTTGCGGCATTCTACAACGATGCCGCGGCCAGGGGCGCAGCGTTCGTGTCGATTGCGGCGCGTGATCCCGAGGTTTTCCGCGATATCGATCCGGAGAAGCTGACGCTGGCAAATAAGGCGGCTGGCGGAGCCCTGCTCGAGTACCGCACGCGCATGATGAGCAACCAGAACCGCTGGTGTGTTGTGTCGGAACCGACCGCGGGATGGGCGCGAAAGGTTTTCCCGGACCTGCCGGAAAAGCAGGCGGTCGAAAAGCTGCGTGCTGCCATTTACCGGACGATTTACGTCGACGAGGACACAGATCCCGTCGCAAACTGGCAACGGCATATCGACTTTTTACACCGTGCGGCGGCGTTTTTGAACCAGCAGAACTTCGTGCGTCTGCACTACCGCAATGCACTCGGCACTGACTTGACGCTGCGCCTGCCGAAAGGCTACCTGTTCGCGGGCGGCAGCGAGGTCGCGGCGGACGGTGTTTCGTTTGCCGCGAACCTGCCGAGCGAGGAGGTCTACAGCCTGCCGGACCGCGAGGGGACGGAGGGTATCGTCTACGCCTCAAAGCCGCTCATCTACAACGGCAATGTCATCGACAAATTTTGGCTGCGCTTTGCAAAGGGCGAGGTCGTCGCCTTCCACGCAGAGCGCGGTGAAACCATTCTCCGGGAACTGCTGCAGACGGACGAGGGCTCGCGCTATCTCGGCGAGGTCGCGCTCGTGCCGTACGACAGCCCGATCTCCAGGAGCGGCATCCTGTTCTATCACACGCTTTTCGATGAGAACGCGGCCTGCCATCTCGCCCTCGGCAAAGCGTATCCGACCTGCCTCGAGGGCGGCGCGGCTATGGACAGCCTCACGCTCCTCCAGCACGGCGTCAACGATTCGCTGGTGCACGAGGATTTCATGGTCGGCACACCGGATCTCTCCATTGTCGGGACGACGGCAGACGGCCGCCAAATCCAGATTTTCGAGCATGGCAACTGGGCGGAGAGCCTTGGCCTCTGAGCGGGTTTTCACGGTTTGCCGGATAGGAGGAATGGAAGAATGCGTTCGATGTGGTTTCGCCGGAATGCGGCGCTTTTTGCGGTGCTGCTTGTGCTCCTGTTCCTGCTTGGCGGGACGAACGGCGCGCAGGCGGCGGGCCGTGTCACCGAAGGGGATTTCTCCTTTCACGGTGTCGCGCTCGGTGACTCGGCAGAGCAGCTGCACAAGGCGTGGGGCGAGCCGGTCTTTCATAAGGATACGCGCGTGCACGGCGTTGCGGTGCGCACGGAAAGCTACCCCAAGGATGTCGATGTCATGGTTTCACGGCGCACCGACAGGGTCGTCGATATCCGCGTCAATCTCAAATGGCAGAAGGAGCTCGAGCTTCGCAACCATGTGAAATACGGCGCGACATCGGCGTGGCTGCAGCGCACGTACGGCAAAGCGGAGCGGCAGAACGTCGGCGGCGTCTTTTACTATATCTACGGGCGCCCCGCGTCGAAGAAACAGACCGCGCCGTCTCGGGCACATGACCGCCTGCTGCTCGAGCTCGACAGCGGGGACTGGCATCTCGTGCGGTTCCGCCTGACCTCTCTGCCGCTGACGGATGCCGAGGCGGACGCGCGCGCCGACGAAGCGGATCCGGAGGAAATCGATCCGCTGATTGAGAGCAAGACCATCGATACGTCCTCGCTTCCGAAAACCGAGACGCCGAAACTCACGATGGGAGGCCTTTCATGATCCTGCTTGGCATGATGAAGCACCGCCTGCTCCGGTACGCGGGCATTGCGGCGGGCTGCGCCATCGCGAGCTGCTCCATCAACACATTCCTGGTGCCGGCACACCTGCTGACGGGCGGCGCGACGGGCATCGCGATCATTGTCTACTACTTGACCGGCCTGCCCATCGGTTTGCAGACGTTCCTCTATAACGTGCCGCTGCTGATTGCGTCCTGGAAGCTCATGGGCCGCGCCTATACGGTGGACGTCATCATCGGCACGGCAATTTTTTCGGGCATGCTCGATTTCATGCGGCCGCTCAACGCCGTGCATCCGATCAGCGACGTCATGTTGTCGGCGATTTTCGGCGGCGTGTTCAATGGACTCGGCTATGGACTCGTGTTCCGCATGAACGGCTCGACGGGGGGCTTTGATATCCTCGGCGCCATCATGAAAAAGTACTATTCGCTCAATATGGGCGGCGTGATTTTCGGCTTCAACTGCGTCATCATGGCGATTGCGGCGTTCCTGTTCGGCCTTGCGCCGGCGCTCTTCACGCTGATCTGCTTCTTCATGAACGCGAGCGTCACGGACAAAGTCATCGCCGGGTTCCGCCGCCGCAAAGCCGTGCTGATCGTATCGAGCCATGCGCGCGCGATCGCCGACGGCATCATGACCGGCATCGGGCGCGGCGTGACCTTCCTGCACGGACAGGGGGCGTTCACGCGCAAGGAACGGGACATCGTCATGGTCGTTGTGAACCTCACGCAGCTCGCGCGGCTGAAGCTCATCGTGAACATCATCGACAAAGAGGCGTTTATGATCGTCATATCGGCCAACGAGGTCGCAGGACACGGCTTTTCGCTGCCGGGCCTGACCGCTGAGGACATCCTCAAACAGGAATGGAGCCACGGCAAGGGGCCGGCGCAGGTCAAAAAGGAGAAACAGGAGGGATCCGATTGAAGGCAGAGGTTACGTATCTTTACAACAGCGGTTTTCTCGTGCAGAGCGGGGATCTCGCGCTCGTCTTTGACGATTGGAAGGATCCGGCGGATGTGATGCAGAAAACCCTCGATGGGGCGGAAGCGCCGAACACCGTGTATTTCTTCGCGTCACACAACCATTACGATCATTTTGATCCGCATATCTTCCGCTATGCCGGTGCCGGCGCACAATACGTCTTGAGCCGTGATATCTGGCGCAGCCAGCGGACGAAGCGCGAAATCCCAGCGGATGTCCTCGATTCGGATCGGCTGCACTGGGTGCATACCTATGACGCCTGGGCGGACGACCGCATCGAGGTCACGACGTTCAGTTCGACCGATGCCGGCGTTTCCTTTCTCGTGACGGATCGAAAGTCCGGACTTCGCGTATTCCATGCCGGTGACTTCAACTGGTGGGATTGGGAGGAGGCCGAGCCCGCGCAGCGCGCTGCCATGGAACAGGAGTTTGGCAAGCAGCTCGCACGTATGCAGGGGCTTGCCGTCGACCTCTCGTTCTTCCCCGTCGACGCCCGGCTCGCGCGGACGCGGGCGAAGGGCGCGCACGCGTTCGTGCGGACCGTGCGGACGCAGGCGCTCGTCACGATGCATTCACCGGGCTTCCCGCAATGGAAGCCGGCTGCGGATTTCCGGCCGGAAGGATCCTCCTTCCCCATCTGGTCCCCGATGGAGCCGGGAGAAAAGCGGTCGTTTTCTTTTTGAGGAAAGGGAGCATAGGGGTTATGAAAAAGTTTTTTGTCTTGCTGCTCGCACTGACCGTCCTGATGATGGGAACCTGCCTTGCAGCAAAAAGCAGCCATGGAGGAGTTAACATGAGCAATCCAAAGAATCCAATCGCCGTGATGGAGACGAACAAGGGCACGATCGAACTCGAGCTGTACCTCGATAAGACGCCGATTACCGCGCAGAACTTCATCGATCTCGCACAGAAGGGGTTTTACGACAAGACCATCTTCCACCGCGTCATTGACGGATTCATGATCCAGGGCGGCGATCCAGAGGGGACTGGCATGGGCGGCCCGGGCTATACCATCGCCGATGAGTTCCTTCCCGACCTGCAGTTTACGGGCGAGGGCATCCTCGCGATGGCGAACACGGGTATGCCGCATACGGGCGGCAGCCAGTTCTTCATCACGCTTGCCAAGACGCCATGGCTGAACGGCCATCATACGATTTTTGGCAAAGTGATCCGCGGCATGGACGTCGTGCGGACCATCGGACACGCGGAGACGGACTTCCAGGATAAGCCGCTCGAGACCATCCGCATCACGAAGCTGACGATCGAGAACCTGCCGGAAAACGCCGCGAAATGACCTATACCTATATCCTCGAATGCGCGGACGGCAGCCTGTACACCGGCTGGACCGACCATCTCGAAAAACGCGTCGAGGCGCACAACGCGGGCCGCGGCGCGAAATATACGCGGAGCCGCCGGCCCGTGCGCCTCGTCTACTACGAGGAGTACGCGACCGCGCACGATGCGATGCGGCGGGAGGCCCTGATCAAGCGCCTCCCGCGTGTGCAGAAGCTCGCACTGATCGCGGCGGGGAACATGACGGAGATGCCGCAGGAAAAAGAATAGGAGAGTACTTTTGAGAAAGAAGATTGCAGTCTTTCGCGCGGCGGCCCTTGCGCTGCTGGCGCTTTTCCTGCTCTTTGCGGCGCCGCAGGCCGCGATGGCAGAGGAGGCGGCACCGCAGGCCGCCGCGGAGCAGATGCCGAAACAGGTGCTGTTGCACGACAGCCTGACCATTGAGCCATTCCTGCAAGCCTATAACGCGGCCTGCCCGGCGTACAAGGTCGTCGGGCTCAGCCACCGCGCGCAGGGGACGGATGTCGTCTACATCGCGAGCATGGACGAGGATACGGCCCTGCTCGTGAGCGCGACGCAGGAGAACCGGTTGTCCCATCTGATGATCTTGCACCGGGGCGCGGTCAACGCAGCTGTGCAGGAAAAGTTCGCGGCCATCACGGGCGGCGTCCTTTCGGCGCTCGGAAGGAAGCAGGATGCCTCGAGCCGCGCGCAGCTCGAGGCATCCCTGACCGAGCTGAAGCTGTCTGCCGATACACCGGTTGAGGCTGTCTATCTGCCCGATACCGCGTACCTCGGGCGCCTGTTTTCCCTGACGCGCAGCCGCAACGCGGCGCGGAACCTGGTCACGATCCTGCTCGAGGCGGAGGAAGCTCCGGCGCAGACGCAGGCGGCATCGAGCGCGGGAAAAGAATGCCCTAACTCTTGATAAAGGGGAAGCCGTTGCCGTATAATATACTACACGGCAACGAAGAGCGCTGCCGCTGCATCATACGAGAACGTGGGGATGTAATGGGTTAAATGCGGTCACCAGCAACCCATATGTCAAAGCGATATGTCTGCTTTTTCGCAAAGCTTGTCTAGTCCGTCCCATAAAATTGTGCCTATGCCTATGCTATAAAAAAATCAGCAAATGCTTCACCCCATATTTTTGTCTGAACGGTTATTTTTCTGCAAATGTCCAGTGCAGTATGAAATGTAACCGTATATCAATTATATTTGAATTTTCGCAGTCATAGCGTATATTTTTCAGGGCATCATCGTCGTTTTGAAAATTCCGTTTCAGGATGGAAGAAATACGAGCGAAAAATATTTTGAGCCCACGGTAGGTTGAATTCTTGAAAAATGTCTATTACAATAAGGTAGAACGTATTTCTAACGAGGTTATGTATAGAAAAAGCCTGTACTATACCTATTATATGTAAAAGAAAGAAGCAGGGATGTTAAAATGTTGAAGAGAATTCTATTGATTATGTGTGCCGCAGTCATGATGGCTATGCCTGTATGTTCAGCAGAGAACTGGGTAAAGGTTGTGCGTAGCGCTTCGGAAATCACATATATAGATATGGATAGTGCATGGTATGACGGGCATCAGGGCGGCTACATGCTGAAAACTGTTTTCAATGAGAAATGGGGCAAGGACTCCAATGGCACAGCTGTTATCGAAGATGATAGGTTTATGGATTGCAGTGATGGCGGTGAGCTTATCTGGAGTGGTACGACAACGAACTATAATGCAGAAGGTTACCCCGAGTCGTCAACACATATTAACGAAAAGCAGACACTATACAAGGGAACGAATGGATGGCGCTGGTGCCAGATCGTTAAGCGTCATTGCGGTTATACAGCATTTGAATAAAGCGAAAGAGATGAAAAGATAATGATGCTGAAGAAAATTGTGCTGGTTATGTGTATGACCATGATAATGACTGCATCTGGTATATGTTCAGCTACAGATTGGGAGATTGCCTCTGGTCCTTCAAATAAAAGCCACGTCTACTATATGGATATGGATAGCACCTGGTACGACGGAACAGATGGTGGCTTCATCATGAGATGGGATTTGCGTCCAGGCAAAATGTATGTATCAACTGCTGGCAACTATATCGATATACCTAAAGGTGGCTATGTCGTTGTCGAATATAGTTTTGAAGATTATGCAAAAGATGCTGAATTTCTCCGCAAGGACAGAGAACTGTATTACGATGCAGATGATAATGTGATATTTAATACGACAGGATCCAACGGAACAGTTGTAACGAATAAATATTATAGTTGGGACTGGTGTCAAACGGTTAAGAGACGTCATGGCTATTAATAGCTTTGGCACAGAATGAAGAAAGAATGGATCATGCTGAAAAAAGATTGTCCTGATATTTTGCGCCGCCGTTATGATAACTATACCAGCTGTTTGTTCAGCGGAAAACTGGGAATACATGTTCTCCTATCAAAACAATGGCTTCTATATTGATAATGATAGCCTATGGTTTGACGGATACAGAGGCGGCTTTTTATCTAAGATCGTGACGCCGGAAGGAAACGCTGGTATTTTCACGAAATCTTTTGAAGACCATTATAGTGAGAAGTATATTGATTTATATACGACTCATTTAACTACGTATACAGCAGATGGTAAGGTACATTCTTCTACTGATATGAATGAACAGAAGAGACTAGATGCAGAGAAAGCTATGTATAAAGTCTGTAAGAAAATCGAACATAAATGTGGCCGCTAAAAATATTCCATTTTCGTAGCGTATTCATATTATCAGAATGTTTCGTATACTGATAAGTCTGTAAAGGAGGAGCGGAAAGGCATTACGCTTGATTTCCTGAATGCTGTGCTGGAGGAATCACTGGATCGTAAGCGTCTAATAATCGACCGGCTTCCTCCTCGCCGCATTGTGTGAGATAATCAACTGTAGTAAAATTTTTGCAAGTTGTAGAAGTTGTAAAAATTTCGCTACAGGATTGAGACACACAGCGACGGGGAGGTTTTACTTTGAGCAAATCAGCGGCTTTCATTCATCATCAGAAATTCCTCCAATGGAAACAGATCATCGCAGACCGTCAGGCCAGCGGACTTGCCATTGTCGAGTACACGCGCCTGCACCACATCTCGCGCCAGCGGTATTACTACTGGCTGCGTTGCATCCGCGAGGAGATGCTCGAGAAGTATGCAGATGCTGTACAGCAGGCAGTGGAGTCTGTTACGCGCGGGCGGCTGCAGAAGATGTTTGTGTGGATTTATGGATCATGGTTAAGCTTCCAAGATTTTAAGCATTTCCGGTTTCTGCCCCAGTAGTTTCAGCAGGTTGGAAATCGCGCGGCTTGGCAGGATTTCGCCAGACTCGTATTTTTGAAAGGCGCGACGGCCGCCGAGGATATTACCGGCAGCCTCCTGCGTCAAATTCAGTTTTTGCCTTGTCTTGCGGATTTTATCCGGCGTTAACAAGTGCTCGGCTTGTGCCTTGGCGAGATTCAACGCCTTGCTGTATACTTTACTTGACAGAAAACACTCGTCTGCGTGCTGCTTAAATTGTATGCAAGATTCGGTCGCGGTCGGGGCAGTAACATGGCATGGAGGCGGGAAGTTTGAAAGCAGGTAAATATCTACAGAAAATAATCGGAGCTGCACTAATTGGCACAATGGTTTATGTACCGTCTATCGCTTGGGCAGAAATCCATAATGTTACTGCTGATGGAGAATATACGCTTGCAACATCGGATACAATGGAACAGGCAAAGGACAAGGCGTTGAAAGAAGCGATGCGATCAGCTGTAGAAAAAGCTGGCGTGTATATCGAAAGTTATAGCATTGCCAAAGATATGTCCCTCACACAGGATGAGGTACGAGTCATTGCTGGCAGTATCATCAAGATTGATGGAAAACGGTTCGAGACGGTAGCTGACGGTGATAGCTTTATCGTTCGTTGCTACATAACAGCTGAAGTTAATACAGATGAGATTAATCTCAAGCGTGCGATGGAAACAAGGAAGGCGGCTGACGATAATGTACGTCTCAAGAAATCCGTAGGGGAACTGCAAACAGAAAACCAATCTCTTCGTGAGCAGTATGCACAGGCGAAAGACGATAATGAGAAGATGCGTATCCAAAATGAGTTGTTGTCGAATGAGCAGGCACTTGGTATGCTTTATCAAAATGCCTATCAGGGCACAGCGATCCTGAATGAAATTCGTTCAGCTACAGCTGATATTGATAGCATAAAACAAGCCTATGTCGGGATGCCGGCTCAGGAACTTCGTGCGCAGATTCATCCAGCCTTGCTGCGTGATGGATGGAGTTTTAAGGATTATAACGGCAACTTGGTGTACCATAGGGAGCTGGATGGCACTTTCAGGGAATCATTGGCATTTCCGGGCGCGTGGAAGATTTTGGAAATGGAAAGCCTTAGTTTTTCAACGCGTGCTAAAGTCGCTGCAGACAAGGTATATCGTATCGCTTTTGCCAACCTCTATAAAGCGCTTGGACAACCGACAGTAACTTATCATGCGTATACGTCGTCAGCGAATTGGACAAAATTGGGTGAACGAGGAAAGACAAATCGGCTCACTCTTTCCGAAATAAAGTATGGAGATTTTTACCAGGTTAGTATATCGAAGCAGGTATGGAATCCACAGGCAGAAGTTCATCGGGCTGTGAGCCAGGCTTCGGACATACGTCTTAACCTTGATCGCAATAATGGCGACTGGTATGATGATGCGGGGCACAAAGTGCTAAGCATCCATGATGGGATAATCAATAACTGTCCTGTTATTGCAGGGTTTGACTTTATTGGAGGACGCGGGCAGTGCGGCACCTATCGCATCCGGCAGGCGTCTGGTCCCCGAGATATTAAAATCGAGCGTATTAGTGAGAATACCATAAAGGTGGATGACAGGACTGTTCTGCGGAATACTCCTGCGGAGCAATTCTTTGAATCTGTGAATGGTGTTCATCTCGGTATGCGAGAGACTGCGGTACAGCAGATACTGGGATCGCCAGAACGAAAGGGAATCGGCAGAGCTTCTCGTCCAACATGGTACTATGATGCAATGGGGCTGCAAATTGAGTTTGATGGAGGTAAGGTCGTTCAAATCCATATGCTTAATAACGGCAACTGGTTCCTGCAGCGGTCGGGCCTGAACTACAGAAATTCCATTGTAGACTTCCAGTCAGCTTATCATATGGATAGAAAACCTTCTGTACTGACACCGGGACAGCGCGCCGAAGGTATGATTGGCGGAGCAGTAAGGATTGCGAAAGGTGAGTACTTATGGCTCGATTATTATCCAGATGAAATAACGCTATCTATTTATTGGAATTAATCGCAAAAATCTCGCAAAAAATCTAGAAATCCAATTTTGTCTTTTCTTTCCTTAGATATGCAGAAAATATACAGATTCAGACGGGATATCGAGCTGGATGATGGAACGGCTAGATTCGTAGCTAAATACAACTGCCACAGACCACACAGCCACAACGGCGGATTGCCGCCGCACAGCAAAAAGCAGCCGCCCTGCGCACGATCAAGCGCGGGCTGCTGCAGAAGATGTTTGTGTGAAAAACCGCCTGACAAGCAGGCGGCTGCCGTCCTGGAGAAGTGCGCTCCCTAACGGCTTCAGGCTTTAGCGGGAAATATGCCGGTCAAGCCATTTGCAGGCATAGTGACAGGTTATGCCTGCCGCAACCGACACGAAAAATGAGGTTATTAATGTCATGCACAATCACCTCCTTTTGGGGGTGATTCCCGCGTAGAAATCATATCATAACCTTGACGTGGATACAAGTGTAGTTTATAATATAAATGACAAATGAGGTTATGATTGTCATGCAAGCCACGGGAGTAGTGCCCCGTGGCTATTTGTATATAGAGAGGACTGCAAGCTATGGCAGAGGAAGAAGCGGTGATGGAGCAGCGGCTCATTGCGCAGCTCACGACGGGCGTGTCGCAGTGGACGTATCGTCCGGACATCACGACAGAGGCGGCGCTCTGGGCAAATCTGCGGCAGAAGCTGAACCAGAACTGTATGTGATACAGTAAAAGTACCCACCGGGGGGTGCGGACAAAAACCTGGACTTCGACAATGACCAGAAGGAGGTTCGCACATGTATTCCTATGATGATCGGATCAGGGCCGTCCGGCTCTACATCCAATACGACAAAAGCGCAGCCGCAGTCATACGGGAGCTCGGC
>JALFBM010000022.1 GCA_022773425.1 Selenomonadaceae bacterium | reverse complement strand
CAGACGCAGGATCGTATGCAGATCGCATTTCTCCATGAGGTCGCGGCGGATGGCCGTGCCGTCACCCTCGGCGAACAGCACGTTGTCCGGCAGGACGACGGCGGCGCGCGCCTTGCCGTCCGCCTTGAGGCTGCGGTAGATATGCTGCAGGAAGTTCAGCTGCTTGTTGCTCGTCTCGAAGGTGAAGTCATCGCGCGTCGCGCGCTCGCCGCCGCGCTTCGTGCCGAATGGCGGATTCGTCAGCACGACGTCGTAGTCCCGCATCTGCTTGCCGAAGTTCGAGAGCGTATCGCCGAGCAGGATTGGCCCCTGGATGTCGTGCAGCATCGCGTTCATCAGCGCGAGGCGGTGCGTGTCGGCGACGAGCTCACAGCCGGAGAACGCCTGCCGGATCTCGAACTCCGCCTGATCGCGCGTCAGCGTGTCATAGTCCTGCGTCTGCTGCTTCACGAAGCGGTCCGCCGCAATCATGAAACCAAATGTGCCGCACGCCGGATCGTTGCATCGCTCCCCGACCTGCGGCGCGGTGAGCTCCGTCATGACGTCGATCAGCACGCGCGGCGTGAAGTACTGCCCGGCGCCGGATTTCTTCTCGCCCGCATTTTTCTCGAGCAAGCCCTCGTAGAGCGCGCCGAGGCCCTCCTCCTTTGCGGAGAACCAGTCGAGCTCGTCGATGGTCTGGATGATCTTCTCGAGATTCTTCGGCTCGTCGATGTTCGTCGCCGCGCCCGCGTAGATCTCGCGCACGCGGCCATGCGCCTCGGTGCCGAGCTTTTCGAGCAGCGTCTTGTAGAACTGTTTCAGCTCGATGCCGCTGCGCTTCGTGAGGTCGTCCCAGCGGTACCCTTCGGGGATCCCGGCCTCCGTATCGGTCTCCTTTGCCATTTTCAGAAACAGGATATAGGTCAGCTCCGTCACATACTGATGATAGGTGATGCCATCATCGCGCAGGACATCGCAGAGATGCCAGAGTTTCTGGATGATTTCCTGATTGGTCATGCGGTTTGTGCTCCTTGCTCATAGAGATAGCGGTTGAATTTCGCGAGGACGTCGGCCAGCTCACCGTCAAAGATCTTGTTGAAGCGGCTGTAGCCGCCCTCCCGCTTCAGGCGTTCGTCGTCGAATGCCGCGCGGTCGATCACGTAGTTCGCGTCGTTGCGGAAATACCGCGCGAGCTTGTCGAGCAGGTTCTCCCGCTGCTTCGTCAGCGTCCCCTGCTCGCGCAGCTCTTTTTTGAGGCGGGCCGTGGCACGCTCGATGCGTTCCTCATGGCTGACGAGCGGCTCCTCCTTCATCGCCGCGCGGCGCACGAGGCTGATGATGTCGGCGGTGATGTCCTGCTTCGTGACGCGGCTCACGGCTTCGGAGAGGTTCCGCTCCGTGAAGTTCTGCGCGTTGAGCGCGCGCCGGAGGTCTTTGAGCTCACGGCACGTGAGGCTGCTCGGGCTCGTCAGGATCAGCTTCATCGCCTCGATCTTGTCGCGGTTCTCGCGGACATAGGCGGTGAATGCCTCGAGGTAGTCCTCCGCGTTCTTGCCATCGTAGTGCGGCGCCGCCGAGGTCACCTCATCCGGCGTCTTGTCGATCACGATGCGCCCCTTTGCGCGGCGCACGTGGTCGAGCGCCGCAAGCGCCGCGCGGCAGGATCCGGCGCATTCCGCGGCCTCGCCCGCTGGGAGGTTGCCGAGCTTTGCCGCAAGCGCCGCAGGGCTCGGCACCGTTTCGCGGAGCGCTCCGGGCAGAGCCTCTGCCCACTCCTTTTTCTGCTCGTCTGTCAGCAGCTTGTCCTTGCGCTGCAGGCGGGCGCGGATGCAGGAAAGCGCCTCGTCTCTCGCCTTGCCCTCCTGCTCCGTCAAGCCGGCGAGCCCGTCCAGCAGCCGCGCAAAGTCCTCCGACGGATGCGCGGCGGCCGGGCGCATATCCGTGACCGGCTCCATCGCCGCGTATGCACCGACGGCATCGTAGATATGGAATACCTCTTTATGGATGGCCTTGCAGAGCCGCGTCGCGCGGCCGAGCATCTGCTCGAACAGGATGCGCGACTTCACGCGGCGCAGGAATACGAGGTTCGTGATCTCCGGCACGTCGACGCCCGTCGTCAGCAGGTCGACCGTCACGACGATGCTCGGGTAGTGCTCGTTCTTGAAGCGCTGCACCGCCGCCCGGATCTTTTTCTGGTTCCCGTTCTCGATGCTGCCAGTGATCTTCTGGATGGCTTCTGCCGGGACGGTGCCCTGATACGCCTCGCGCAGGAGCCGCACGAGCATGTCCGCGTGCGCATCGTTCACGGCGAAAATCAGCGTCTTGCCCTCCATCGGATCCGCCGGGTCGATCTGCTTCGCGAGATAGTCGACCACCGCGCGGTTGAAGCCCTCTGTGATCACCTTCCGGTTGAAGTCCTCCACGTCGAAATCCATCGCGTCGGGCAGTGCCGCATGGTCGACGACCTCATTCGTCTCAAGGTCGAACAGGGTGGCCTCCTCGCCCTTCTTGTAGTGGATGCCCGCCTTACTCAGCTTCGTCTCGATCTCAATCGGCGCGTCATGGTCGACGAGATATCCGTCGAATACCGCCTCGCGGTAGCTGTAGGTATAGACCGGCTGGCCGAAGATTTCCGTCGTCTGCAGGGCCGGCGTCGCCGTCAAAGCGATCTTCGTGCCCGTAAAATAGTCGACGATGCTCTTGTACTTGCTCAGATAGTCGCGCTGGTCGCGGTAGAGCATCTCCTCCTCGCTCATCTCCTTGTCGAGGAGATAGCCGCGGTGCGCCTCATCGATGATCACGAGGTCAAAATCCGTGACTGCCGGCACCGAGTCCCCCTCATGATAGAGGATGCGGCGCACCATGCTCTGCACGGTCGCAATCTGCACCTTCGTCTCCCGCTCCAGCTCGGCCGGGGCATCGAGGCCCTGGATATTGTAGAGTGAGGAAAGCGGCTTCAGCTCGTCGAGGCGCACTTCATCGAACGTGTCCTCCGCCTGCCCGCCGAGCACCGTGCGGTCGACGAGGAACAGGATGCGGCGGAACCGCCCGGCCTTCAGGAAGCGGTAGATCAGGCCGAGCACCGTGCGCGTCTTGCCCGTGCCAGTCGCCATCGCGAGCAGAATATGATCCTGTCCCCGCTCGATTGCCGCCTCGACGGCCTTGATGGCCTCGACCTGATAATCCCGCAACGCGAGCCCCTGCTTGTCCTTCAGATCATCATAGGGGGATGCCTTCAGTTTCGCCGCGGACGCCGCCCGGCTCTCCCGGTCACTTTCGAGCATGGCCTGCAGGCCGTCCGGACTGACCCAGCCGCGGAGCGCTGCAGGCTGATTGTATTCGTCGCGGAGATCCTGGAACCAGATGCCCGACTTCTCCGGATACTGCGCGAAATACGGCCGCCCGTTCGTCGCAAACGTGAACGGAACCCGGTAGACGCGCGAGCCGTTCATCCACTTGCCGACGAGGTACGGCTCGTCCTCCTCGCGGATGGTCGCTGGATAGTCGCGGCCTTGCCCGTCGAGCACGGCATAGACGTCCTTCGCCTCGGCCTTTGCCTCGATGATGCCGACCATCTTCTCGCCGAGGAACAAGGCGTAGTCCGCATAGCCACTCGTATTCTCCGCGGCATTCCCCGTCGGCCATTCGGCGATGGCCATGTTATGCCCGCGCTGCGGCCTCGTCTGATACCGCTTATAGTTGAGCCGGTTCGTGTCGGCCTCCCAGCCGACCTCCTTCAGTGCCTGATCGATGAAGAACCGCGTCTCCGCCTCCGAGCGGTGACGGCGCTGTGCCACGCGATAGGCCCGTTTCTTGCGGTCTGCGGCCTTTTCCTGCAGCGGCTTCGCCGTCGACGAAGCCTGCTCAAGCAATGCTTTGTCGTCCGTCACATCCTCTCCCGGCGGAGTAGATGGAACGGTTGCCGCCATCGGGTAGAGGAATGGCCGATGCTGATAGCGATAGTCCCCGTATGTCTCGTAGAACCATTCGCCGAGCGCATAGGCGAGCGGCAGTACCCGGTAAGCCTCCTCCTTCGAGTCATAGCCCTCATGCACGGCGAGGTTGCGGTTCTTGCGCAGCGTATGCAGGATGTCCGCCAGATCATCCGTGATGTATTCCTCGCGCTGGAGCTTCCGGATGCGGTGCACCGCATCATCCTGGAAAGGGTGCTCGATGCCGTCCGTATCGAAGATCAGCTTCACGACGGTCTCCCCGAACATGCCGGCCTTCATCAGGCAGGAGTTCGGATCACTCACATAGTAGCGCTCCGCCTGTTCGCCGAACTTCGCCAGAACCGGGAACCGTTCTTCCAGAAACGAAAAATTCGATGGCGCATCCATGCCGCGTCCCTCCCTTTACGTACTTATCTTTATTCTATCATATTCTTAGCTAGAAATAAAATTCCATATAGCAAAAAATGCGCCTGTGAACGCATAATCACAGACGCTTTCAAAAGATTTCTCTCTAGAATCAGAGACGTTCGTATTCTGCCGCAGCGAGGATGAACGGGCCGAGGCCTTTCGGCTCGTTGGTGACGATCGGCTCGCTGATGTAGTAGGCAAACGAGCCATCGCGCTCGCCGTAGGCCTTGGTCGGCTTGCCGCCGAGGCCGGCGACGAAGCAGATCTTGTTGAGGTCGATGGTGCCCATCGGGGTCTCGCAAATGAATTCATCGAGCAGTCCCTGATAGCTGCGTTTTGCGAAGTCGCGCATCTTTTCCGGCAGGTAACCGAGGCGAACGCCCTTGAACAGGGAGTACGCGATCATGCAGGAGCCCGACGCCTCGAGATAGTTGCCCTTGCGGTCGCCGCAATCAAGCACCTGATACCAGACGTGGCTGTTCTTGTCCGCCACCTTGAGCAGGGCTTCCATGGTCTCATTGTAGATCTGAATGAGTTCGCCGCGGTACTGGTTGTCCTCCGGCAGCTGTTCGAGCGTGTCGACGATAGCCATGCAGAACCAGCCCATCGAACGGCTCCAGAAATGCTTGGAAAGGCCGGTCACCGGGTCAGCCCACGGCTGCTTGCGCGCGTCGTCGTAAGCGTGATAGAGCAGGCCGGTTTTCGGATCGAGCGTGTGCTTGCGCGCAATGATGAACTGGCGCGCAATGTCGTCGTACTCCTTCGGGTCTTTCGTAAACTCGCTGACATATTTCGCATAGAACGTCGCGCCCATGTAGAGGCCATCGAGCCAAATCTGCTCCGGATAGATTTCCTTGTGCCAGAACACGCCCTCCTTTGTGCGCGGATGATGCTCAATCTGGCTGCGCAGGAGGTCGAGCGCCTTCTTGTAGGCCGGATCGTGCGTTGCCTGATAGACGGTCAGCAGAATTTTGCCGTTGTTCAGGTGGTCAATGTTGTACTCATCGACGCGGTAGCCGCGAATCGTGCCGTCCTTCTGCACGAACGTATCGGTGCAGGACTTTACGTAGTCAAAGTATTTCTGATCGCCGGTCTGCTTCCAGACCTCGGCGATGCCGTCGAGCGTCAGGCCAAACTCATAGGCCCAATAGCTCGTCAGGTCGGTCTTGCGCGCGATGACGGAATCCGCCATCCACTGGGAATACGGTTTTTTCTGTGCCATGGTATTTGTCTCCTTTTAACGATACCGGCTCACCGAGGCGGCGAGCCGGTATCCAATTTTCCTTATGCGGTTAGGGCTTTAGTTTGCGTACTTTGCCTGCGCCTCACTGTGGCGGTGCATGACATCGTTATGACCGAAGCACTGCTCGTACTTCCAGCCCGTGAGCGCCTCGACGGCCGCCTTCGTCTCCGGCGTGACGTCAGCCATGCTGCCGCCGCCGCGGATACGATGGACCTCATCGACGAGGAGCTTGTGGTTCTCCTTCGTGAGTTTGAGGTTACGGCTGATGAGCCAGATGATGACGCACAGTACAATCGGGACGACGATCGTCATGATCAGGACGCCGTCGATTGCGCTTGCCGACTGCTGGCCAGCACCTTTTTCAAAGCCGAACAGCGACAGGCCGACGCCGAGCAGGAAGCCCTCGGCAGCGGATGCGACCTTCGAGAGGAGGCCGTTGACACCGGTGAAGATGCCCTCGCGGCGCTCCATCGTGACGGCCTCATCGATATCCGCCATGAACGGCAGCTGGAAGACTGGAATGTAGTCCGCACCGGCCTTGCCGATGTTGTTGACAATCGCGAGAATCGTCAGCCAGACGATGACCATGTGCTCCTCCATGCCGACGTGGCCGAGGTACAGGACGTAGTAGCCGAGCAGGGAGACCGTGACGATAACGCCGACAATCTTGAAGGCGAACGGGCCGCCGTAGCGATAGCAGAGCGTGATGAAGATAGCGAGTGCGACGAACGCAACCAACGTGGAAAGTGAAGTGATGATGGACGTGGCGCTCTTTGTGAGGCCGAGAGCGTAGACGACGTAGTAGGTGAATACGCCGGCCGCGAGGTTCTTGTAGATACCGATGAAGAGCATCATGCCCGCATGGAGGCGGAATGCGCGGATACGCATCGAAGCGAAGACGTCGTTAACCAGCTTCAGCAGGACGTGATGGACGGAACCCATCTTGTCCGTGTAGTGGATATCCTCCGGTGCGCGCTCATACGTCAGAGCATACACAACGAGCAGGGAGATCGCGGTCACAATCGCGTAGGATAGACCCGTGTAGAAGTAAGCATCGATGCTGTCATCGCCGAGGCGCTGGAAGAAGAAGGCCGGGAACAGAAGGGCGATCGTCGAAGCGAACGTGCCGCAGTACTGTTTTGCCGAAACGAGCTTCGTCTTCTCGGAAGCGACCTGCGTCATTTCTGCCGGCAGCGTCGGGCCCGGAACCATGACAGACGTGAAGACCATCTCATAAATCATGTTCGCGATCAGGTAGAACGTGAACGTATGGCCCGGCGTCCAAAGGATCGGATAGGTGATCAGGACGAGCGGTGCGCCGGTCAGGATGAACAGGCGCCGGCGGCCGAACTTGCGGCCGATCCGCGTGCGGCCCATATTATCGGAGATGAAGCCCATGACCGGGTTGCCGACTGCATCAATGAGTCGTGCGATCGTAAAAATAAGTCCTGCCTGGACGGCCGGGATTTCACAGGCCGATGTGTAGAACAGCATCAGGAACGCTGACGAGAGCGCCTGCGTGCCGCCACCGAGGAAGTTCAGGCATGCATAGCCCAGAACGTTCCACCAGGTAACTTTCCGTGTTTTCATGATTTCTGCCTCCCAAAACAACTTGTTACACAGGTTCTATTCACTCTACTGCAATGCTTGCAGAATCGGGTAGTTCACCGATATCCTCCGTGACGTCTTTCTGGCGGATACCGTTAATCGTGACATCATCGATGCACAGATTCTCGAGATGTTCGAAAATAGCTTCGCCGCGAACCCCCTGGAGGTCCATATCGCGGAATGTCACATTCTGAATGGGCGATTCCGCGAAGCCCCGCAGGTAGAACGGATACTTGGCATCGATGCTGCCGCCCTCCTTCGTCCGGAAATGCTCAAGCGTCACATTGCGCAGAATCGGCATATGGTGTCCGTTCTTGCCTTCCTCGTAGAAGAAGTTACAATGCACAACCGCGATGCGCGACTTGTTCACGACGCTGTTGCGCACGTAGATATTTTCCAGACAACCGCCGCGCTTCGCGTTGGTCTTGAACCGGATCGGGTAGTTGAGGTTCGGGCTGTCGAAACTGTTGTCTTCCGCGAAAACATTTCGCACGCCCCCCGATATCTCACTGCCGATCGTGATTCCGCCATGCCCGTTGCTGAAGCGGTTCCTGCGGATAATGAGGTTTTCACAGGGCACATTGACGCGCCTTCCGTCGTGGTTTCGCCCGGACTTCACGGCGATGCAGTCATCGCCGGTTTCGAAGTAACAGTCCTCGATCAGCATGTTTTTCGTACTTTCCGGATCCACGCCATCGTTGTTGTAGAGGTTGGTTTGTACGTGGATTCCCTTGATCAAAACATTTTCACAGAGGACCGGGTTCACCTCCCAGAACGGCGAATTGCGGATAGCAACATCCCGTACGAGCACGTTCCTGCAATGGATGAACTGCAGGAACGGCGGCCGCAGGGTCGATACCTTGTCATCGAATACCCGCTGTTCCGGCGGAACATCCGCATCGCCGTCCGCGAAGAGCTTCTGGCGCTGGACTTCCTGATCCGTTTCCCCGAAATATCCGAATTTCCACGGCATCCAGTTGAATTCGTCCGCACAGCCATTCAATGTGCCTGTGCCCGTTACCGCTATATTTTCCGCACCATTCGCATAGATGAACGGTGAGAAATTCATGCATTCCACGCCTTCCCAGCGGCTGAACCGCACCGGATAGTACCGGTTCGTCTTGTTCCGCATGAAGCGGAGTTCCACGCCGTAGGCGAGGTGAAGCTCGACGCCCGATTTCAGCTCGAGAGCGCCGGTGTAATACGTACCATCCGGGATCACGACGATACCGCCGCCATCGGCAGCCGCGTCATCGATGGCCTGCTGGATGGCCCTTCCGGAAAATGGAACCTTCTGAATATTGCGAATCAGATGCTTGTTCCGATACGTCAAATCCTTCTTCAGTTCCTCTTTGGTTCCGCTGTACGGCCCGTCCGGGTGCGTGAAGAATTCCTCCTCCTCCACAGTTACCAATGCCGCGTAACGATCAGACGTCACGTTGTAGGTTTTCCCCATCGGTCGGCTCTCGGACAACGGCTCGGTGCAGTTTTCAATTTCATCATAGAGCTTCTGATTCCAGCTGAACTCCATTCTTTTCTGCCCCACTTTCTCGTATTTATCGTTTCTTTATGCTTATATACTATCATTTTCTCTCGTTGGGTCACAGAGAATATCTTTAGACAAATCATAACTTTTTAAAGTAGTTCTATTTTTATAAAAAAAGGCAAAAAAAAAGCAGCCCCCCGAAGGGGACGCTCGCATTTTTATGCTTTTTCGGATTTGGTGGAGCGGAGGAAGAGCTTGGTGAGCTGTTCTTTCGGATCCTTATGGTGATGGACGATTTCGTAGACGGTCTGGCAAATGGGCAGCTCTACGCGGTATTTGCGAGAAAGATCCATGAGTGCCTCGACCGTATAAACGCCTTCGGCGAGCTTCGTAAACGGCTTGCCCTGGATGAGATCCTCACCGAAGCGGCGGTTGTTGCTGTGCGGCGAGAACAGTGTCGCCTCGTAATCGCCGAGATGCGACAGGCCGTAAACGGTCATCTTGTCACCGCCCATCGCCTCGATAAGCCGCGAGAGCTCACGGGTGCCGCGCGCCATCAGCGCGCCTTTCAAGCTGCTGTAACCGAAGCCGTCAAGCATGCCGGCCGCGAGTCCGATGACGTTCTTCGCCGCCGCGCCGATCTCCGTGCCGAGCAGATCCTCCCCGTAGTAAAAGCGGATCAGCGGGCTCGAAAAGATCTCGACCACTTGCTTGGTCAGCTGGATTTCCTTCGCCGCAATGACCATGCAGTTCGGTACGCCGCGCAGGAAGTCCTGCACATGCCCCGGGCCGACCCAGACCGCCGCACGGCTGCCCCAGCCCGTCTCCTCGTCAAAGACGGTCGTCAGCCGTTTGCCTGTGCCGATCTCAAGGCCCTTCATGCAGAGCACGAACACGCGATCCGCAAGGGGCAGCGTTGCGAGCTGCCGCGCAAGGCCACGCAGCTGCTGAGAGCTGATGGAGATGACGATCACATCGGCGGATGCCGCGGCCGCCGGCAGGTCATCGGTCAGACGCACCGACGCGGGAAGCGTCAGGTACTCGTTTTGATGTGTTTCCATGAGAGCTGCTAGATGTTTGGAGCCCGGACGCCCCCAGAGCGTGACCTCGTGGCCGATGTGATCCGCGTACCAGGCATGGAACGAGCCCCACCGACCGCAGCCTAAAACCGTTATCTTCATTCGACTTTCCCTCTTTTCTGCGGATCAGGCCGATCTTTCGACCTTTGCGCCGGTCAGGTCGCGCACGACGACGCCAGCGATGATCAGACCGACGACGGACGGCACGAACGAGATGCTGCCCGGCACCGCGCGCCGGAAATCACAGTTGTTCGCCGCGCCCGGCGGGCAGATGCAATGCGCACCGCAGCCGCTCATCGCGACCTTGAGCGGCTTTTCCTTCGAATACACGACTTTGAGCTTCTTCACACGCTGTTCCTTGAGCTTCTTGCGCATGACGCGCGCGAGCGGATCGACGCTCGTCTTATAGATATCCGTGACCTCAAACAGCGTCGGGTCAAGCTTGTTCCCGGCGCCCATGCTGCTGATGATCGGGATCTGTCGTTTTTGGCACTCGACGGCGAGGCTGATCTTACCGGTCACAGTATCGATGGCGTCGACGACATAGTCGTAAGGCACAGCGAAGAATTCGTCCGCCCGCTCCGGCTCGTAAAAGGTCTCGATGCAGTCGACGACGGCCTTCGGGTTGATGGCGAGGATGCGGTCGCGCATGGCCTCCGTCTTTTTCTTGCCGACGGTCTTCGTCAGCGCGTGGATCTGCCGGTTGACGTTCGTCAAGCAGATCAAATCGTTATCAATCAGCACGATGTGTCCGACGCCGGCGCGCGCGAGTCCCTCGGCGGCGTAGGAGCCGACGCCGCCGACACCGAAAATCGCGACGGTGCTTTCCTGCAGCTTGTCCATGCCCGCTTCGCCCAAAAGCAGCTCCGTGCGCGAGAACCTTCCTAGATGTCTCATCGTATTTCCTTTCTATTGGTTCCGCCAAAAATGCCGGAAAGCCCTCCTCACGGGATGGCTTTCCGGCCCCGTCTTTATTTGTCCGGGGTAAGCTTGAACGCCGGAATCGCGAACGCGCCGGGATGCGGCTGCGTTTTTGGCGTTTCGGCCTTCCGGTTCGCGTGCATGAAAGGCGGCGGCGTTACCTCAAAGCCCGGCTTCGCTGCGGGATTGCCGCCATTTTCGGCCGACTCCGCCTTCTTGCCGACGGCCGCCTCGCTGTCCTCGAAATCGGTCGCGATGATCGTCGCCTGCACCTCACCTTTTTTGTCCTCGTCAATGACTGTGCCGAGGATGATGTTGACGTCCGGGTTCGTGTTCGTATAGATATACTCCATCGCGTCGTTGACCTCGCCGATGGAGAGTGTGCTGTCGCCCGTCAAATTCAGGATAAAACCGCGCGCACCCGCGATGCTCTTATCGACGAGCGGGCTGCTCGTCGCCTGCTTCACCGCATCCATCGCGCCGTGTGCGCTGTTCCCGATACCGAGCAGAGCATCACTGCTCGGGCTCTGCCGCAAGATCGTCGTGACATCGGCAAAATCGACGTTGATGATGCCCGTCGTCAGGATCAGTTCCGCGACGCAGTTGATCCCCTGCACGAGCACCTTGTCCGCGTAAGCGAACGCCTGGCGCACCGAAAGGCGGCGATTCTCCGGTATCTTGAGCAGGTTGTCGTTCTGTACGGCGATCAACGCGTCCATTTCTGCGCGCATCTTCGCCACGCCCTGCTCTGCGATGGTGCGTTTGCGGCGCCCCTCGTGGCGAAACGGCATATTGACGATGCCGATGGTGAGGATGCCCTTATCGTGCGCCATTTTCGCGAGAACCGGAGCCGCGCCCGTGCCGGTGCCGCCGCCCATCCCCGCCGTGAGGAAGATCATGTCCGCGCCGTTCATGGCGTCCTCAAGTTTCGACTGAGCCTCCCTGGCCGCCTGCTCGCCGATCTCGACGTTACTGCCCGTGCCGCGTCCACCGGTCAGGCCCTCGCCGATCTGCAGGGTCTCCAATCCCGCCTCGCGTGCGGCTTTCAGCTGCATCGCATCCGTATTGACCGCAACCAGGTCGATATCGAGTTTTTTATGCTGCCCCATGCGCATGAGCGCGCTGTTTCCGCCGCCGCCCACGCCGAACACCTTGATTTTCGGTTTTAAGATATTCGCTGCAAAGCTTGCTGTATCCTCTGCCATCCGCGTTTCCTCCTAATGACTCTATCGTGAGTATTTCGTCGTCCGTCCCTGGTTTCCCTGCCAATAAGAAAGCGGAGCCGCAAAACTGCGCAGCTCCGCCAAGGATTCTCTTTCAGCGAGCGCGGTCAGCTGAACAGGAATACGGCTAAACACGCAAGCAAAACCTTGATACTATCCAGTTTCAAACCGCCTCATCTCCCACGTTTCTCCGCCAACAATTCTATCCTATTATACCGTCAATTTCGTTGAAACGCAAGACACTTTTACACGATGCCAGTGAGCATGTAGAACAGAATGCACGCAAACGGCACGAGGAATTTCAATCCGATACAAACGACGATGTCGTAGTAGCTCTCACTGTGCGTGAGACCGCAGATGGCGAGCAGCGTGACAAGCGCGCCGGCATGTGGTACCGGATCGATGCCGATGGAAGCGACATCGACGATGCGGTGCAGGACCTCGAGCGGGATCCCCGCCGCCGTCGCCATCTGCACCCACTGATCACCGAGAGCCGAGAGCGCGATGGTCAGACCGCTCGACGAGCTGCCCGTGATGGCGCACATGATGATGGTCGTCAGCGTGGCCGAGAGCAGCACGCCCGAGGAATTTGCGATGCCGATCAAGGCCTGCGTGATCGGCTGGAAGCCCGGCATTGCGACGAGCACGCAGCCGAACGCGTACCCGGATGCGACGTTCAGGACCGCCGTACCGGACGAGAGCGCACCGTAGTTAATCGGCGAGAGAAAACCATCCATGACGCGGAACCGATTGCGGCCGATGAAAGCCGCGACGACCGAGCTGATGATCAGCGCGACGCTGATCGACCAGATAGCCGAGACCTTGCCGACACCCGGTGCGAGCAGGCTCAGATGGAACGGGGCAAATGCCTCGAGACTGTCCGGATTCCAGTGGAAGCCCCAAGACCAGTTGAACGGATTCGACAGGATCACGTTGATCACGATGACCATGACGAGCGGCAGGAGTGCCCAGTACCACGGAATGTGGATTTTCGGCTCAGGCTTGCGACGGTGGCTGTCCACATGATCGCCGTAGCCCTCGCCCTTCGCCTTCAGCGATTTCGCGCGGTGGCCAACCCAGCCCCAGCCGATGGCCAGGTAGAGCAGCGAGGCAAAGATGCCGATGCCAGGCGCCGCCCAAGTCGACGTCTCAAAATACGACGAAGGAATGATGTTCTGAATCTGCGGCGTGCCGGGCAGGGATACCATCGCGAACGAGAAGATACCCATCCAGAGCGTGGCCGGGAGCAAGCGCTTCGGGATATCCGCCTTGCGGAAGATGACGGCGCCGAACGGATACATGACGAACGCGACGACGAAGACCGAGAGACCGCCGTACGCGAGGACACCGCAACCGAGCAGAACGGCGAGGATCGCGCGCTTTTCCCCAAGCACGTCCATAATCTTCGCCGCAACCGACGATGCGAGGCCGCCCTTCTCCATGAGCTTGGCGAAAACAGCGCCGAACAGGAACACCGGGTAATACGTCTTCACGTACTCCGCAAGCTTTGTCATGTAGAGCTCGCTGTAGACCGGCAGGATGTCAAAAGCGCTGGCCAGGGCGGCAATACCGGCAAAGAATGGCGCAATCAGGATGATGGACCAGCCGCGATAGGCAAAGTACATCAGCCCCAAGAGCGCGATGACAATACAAAAACCTTCCACGAATACTCCTCCTATAGGGGTTTGAGCAGAAAAAACATCACTGGAAAAGTATACACTTCCCCAATTTCTATCACAACTTTTTGTATCATAGCATTAAAAAAATTTATTGTCAACTAACTTTCTAACAATTTCGATTAATCATTAATCCGATAGAAATACTTTCAATCTTGACTTTTTGTAAACCGGTTTATATAATGATAGTAGAAGAAAATCTTGTATACAAAAGGAGACAGGTGAAACGAAATGGCTGTCCATGTTATCAACGAAGCGCGGCGCTGCCTGCAGTGCAAGAAACCGATGTGCCAGATGCACGGCTGCCCGGTTGAGACCAATATTCCGGAAATGATCCGCCTTTTCCTCAAAGGGGATATCAACGAGGCCGGCGCCATGCTGTTCGAGAACAACCCTTTAAGCGTGGTCTGCTCCCTCGTCTGTGATCATGAGGCTCAATGCGAGGGCAACTGCATCCAGGGACGCCGCGGCGCGCCAGTGCAGATCTCGTCGATTGAACACTATATCTCCGAAACCTACCTCGACAAGGCCGTGCTGCAGCGAGAGCCGGACAAGGGCCAGAAGGTCGCGGTCATCGGCTCGGGCCCGGCCGGCATCACGGTCGCTGTCAAGCTCGCGCAGCTCGGCTACGACGTCACGATGTTCGAGCGCATGGACAAGATCGGCGGCATGCTGCGCTACGGCATCCCGGATTTCCGCCTGCCGAAGACCATTCTCGACCGCTATCAGAAAAAGCTCTACGAGCTCGGCATCCACATCCGCCCGAACACGGATATCGGCGGCGTCCTGACCATCGATACGCTGTTCAAGGACGGCTATGACGCGGTATTCATCGGCTCCGGCGTCTGGCGGCCGCGCTCGCTCGGCGTCAAGGGAGAAAGCCTCGCGAACTGCCACTATGCGATTGACTACCTGCAAAACCCCGACGTTTACCACCTCGGCGACCGCGTTGCGGTCATCGGCTCGGGAAACTCCGCGATCGACGTCGCGCGTACGGCCATCCGTAAGGGAAGTCGCTACGTCACGATCTACGCGCGCCATCAGGAGGTCCGCGCGAGCATCCGCGAGTTCGAGTACGCGCAGGCGGACGGCGTCGAATTTGAGTTCAATAAAGGCGTCAAAGAGCTGACGCCTGAGGGCCCGATGTTCTCGGACCGCGAATACGATGCGAAGGGCAAACTCGTCCGCGAAGGCGAGCCGAAACTCTACCCGGCGGACAGCACCGTCATCGCCGTCTCGCAGGGGCCGAAGGACCACATCGTCAGCACGACGACCGGCGTCGAGACCGACGACGTCGGCCTCATCGAGGTCAACGAGGTCGGCGAGACCACGCGCGAAGGCGTGTTCTCGGCCGGTGACGTAGTCAAAGGGTCGTGGAATGTCGTACAGACGGTCAAGGATGCCAAGCGCGTCGCGGCCGCGATCGACGAATACCTGGCCAAAAAACGCGGCGAAACCAACGCGTGAGGATAGAATCGAATCGGAGCGATTGCCTCCATCGGATAGCAAAGGCCGCCGTACCCCGCTTGTGCAGGGTACGGCGGCCTTTGTTAATGCTGAGTTGGGCGGAAAGGAAGGATGCGGATGCCGATATGGCGGGCAAGCCCGCGGAAATCGGGCTCGCCGATCTCGCGTGCCGCGCAGATCGGTATCGCCGCGCAGGTCTTCGCGTCATCGAGGGCCTGATGGTGATGAAAGTCAATATGCAGGAAGTGCCCGACCGTATCCAGCTTGTGGTTCTCGAGATCCGGCCAGACCTTCCGCGAGATGGCTACCGTATCCGCGTAGAAAAACGACGGAGCGGCAAGCTGCGCGCTGCGCAGGCACGCGCGCAGCACGCTCATATCGAAGCGCGCGTTATGCGCGACGACAATGCGCCCGGCCAAATGCGAAGAAAGCGCCGGCCAGATATCGGCAAAGTCCGGTGCCTCTTCGGTGTCCTTGCTCGTGATGCCGTGAATCTGCACGTTGAACCAGTTGTAGTAATTGCGCGGCGGGCGGATCAGCGTGTAGTAACTGTCCACCAGTTTTCCGCCGGCGATTTCAACGACGGCAACCGAGCACGCCGAATCACGGCGCGAGGTTGCTGTCTCAAAATCGATGGCCGCAAAATCCAGCACAAAGCATCACATCCTTGGTCTCACTTGTTCTTCAGGTACGCATCGATGGCGGCGGCTGCTTTGCGGCCAGCCCCCATCGCGAGAATGACGGTCGCGGCGCCGGTCACGATATCACCGCCGGCGAACACGCCTTCCTTGCTCGTCCTGCCGGTCTCTTCGTCGGCCGCGATATTGCCGCGCTTCGTCGTCTCGAGCCCCGGCGTCGTATGCGCGATGATCGGATTCGGGCCCGTACCGATCGCGATGATGACCGTATCCATCGGCTCGGTAAATTCCGATCCCTGAATCGGCACCGGGCGACGGCGTCCGGATGCATCCGGCTCGCCGAGTTCCATGCGGATGCAACGCAGTTCCTTGACCCAGCCGTTCTCGTCGCCGATCACCTCAACCGGATTCGTCAGCAGCTGAAAGCGGATGCCCTCCTCCTTGGCATGGCCGACTTCCTCGGCGCGTGCCGGGAGCTCGGCCTCGCTGCGGCGGTAGACAATGGAGACTTCCTCCGCGCCGAGGCGCAAGGCCGTGCGCGCCGCATCCATCGCGACGTTGCCGCCGCCGACGACCGCGACTTTCTTGCCGACCTTGATCGGCGTCGCGTGGTTCGGGAAATCGTAAGCCTTCATGAGATTGCAGCGCGTCAAAAACTCATTTGCCGAGTAGACGCCGTTCAGGTTCTCGCCGGGGATGTTCTGGAAACGCGGCAGGCCGGCACCCGTACCGATAAATACCGCGTCAAAGCCCTCTTCCTCCATGAGTTCGTCTACCGTGAACAGACGGCCGGCGACAGAGTCGAGCTCGATGTCGACGCCGAGGTCTTTGATCGCATCGATTTCTTTCTGCACGACCTTGTCCTTCGGCAGACGGAACTCCGGGATACCGTAGGACAGCACGCCGCCCGCTTTGTGCAGCGCCTCAAAGATGGTGACCTTATACCCTTTTTTCGCGAGGTCGCCGGCGCAGGAAAGGCCAGCCGGGCCGGAACCAATGACCGCGACGCGCTTTGCGTCTTTAGCCGGCCCGATTTTTGCCGGCTTCCCGCCCTTTGCCATCGCGCGATCCGCGGCGAAGCGCTCGAGGCGGCCGATAGCGACCGGCTCACCGCGCTTTCCGACGATGCAGTTTGCCTCGCACTGTGTCTCCTGCGGGCAGACGCGCCCGCAGATGGCCGGCAGACCGTTCGACTCCTTGATCTTGTCGATGGCGCCGTCGAAATCGCGGTTCTTGATGCGCTCGATGAACGCGGGGATATCAATGGCGACCGGGCAGCCTTTGCGGCAGAGCGGCACCTTGCAGTGCAGGCAGCGCTCCGCCTCGGCCACCGCCGTCTCCTCGTCGTAGCCGAGGGCCACCTCATCAAAATTATGTGCGCGTACCGAAGGATCCTGCTCCGGCATCTCGTGCTTCTTTAAGGACAATGCCATAGTTCTACTTACCTCCCAAGGCCGATGCGGCAGACGTGGTCTTTCTCCTCTGCCTCCAGATCGCGATACATGCGCTGACGGCTCATGAGGCCCTTGAAATCGACCGCGTGTCCGTCAAACTCCGGGCCGTCGACGCAGGCAAATTTCGTCTCGCCGCCGACCGTCACGCGGCAGCCGCCGCACATGCCGGTGCCGTCGACCATGATCGGGTTCAGGCTCACGACCGTCGGGATGCCGGACTCGCGCGTCGCATCCGCGACGCTCTTCATCATAATGACCGGGCCGATGGCCGTGATCTGGCCAATCTTCTCGCCGCGATCGACGAGGGCCTGCACCGCATAGGTCACGAAGCCCTTGATGCCGCGGGATCCATCATCGGTCGTCACGAGAATCTCATCCGTGACCTGCTTCATCTGATCCTCCATGATCAGGATATCCTTCGTCTTGGCGCCCATGATGGCGATGACCTTGTTGCCGGCCTCTTTCATCGCGCGCGCAATCGGATAGGTCGGGGCGACGCCGATACCGCCGCCGACGACGACCATCGCGCCGTCGAGCTTTTGGATGACCGAAGGCCTGCCGAGCGGGCCGACGAAGTCGGCGAGGCTGTCGCCGACCTGCATCGCCGCGAGCTTCATCGTCGTCGCACCGATGACCTGGAACACGATCAGGATGGTCCCCTTCTCGCGGTCAAAATCCGCAATGGTCAGAGGAATCCGCTCGCCCTCCTCATTCGTGCGAAGGATGATGAACTGTCCCGGCTGGGCTTTCCGTGCGACGCGCGGCGCATCGATCTGATACGCGTAGACGTTCGGGGAAAGCTCCTCCTTGGAAAGGATCTTAAACATTGTACAACTCTCCTAAACTAGAATCTATTCTATATGACGGTCAATGTCTGAACACGCCGTCAAGGTAGGCTTCAAGGTTTGTCTTGATGGGCATGACGTAGAGACTCCCGTCATGCGCTTCGGCGAACTCCATCACGCGGTGCGTGAAGGCGACAGCCCAGTCGAGACTTGTCTCGAACTCCGGCGGGAACACGACCTTGTTCTTGCGCTCCCAATAGCTTTTCGACCGCGCCGTCATGACCGGAGAAACGCCCCAGTAGACCTCCGTGCCCTGCAGCATATCGGCATACAGAGAAAGATAACGCATATCGTAGAACGGCTGTGTGAAAAAGCCCTTTGCCCCGGCCTGTATCTTGCGTTTGATCCGGTAGAGCTCGTCGTACATGGAACTGCGGTACTGGTCGATGCCCGCGTAGACCTTGACCTCCGGCATCTCTCTGCCGAATTTCCAAATCACGTCGGTCGTCTGCGTCGGGTAAACCTCATGCGTCATATCCTGCGGCGGGTCACCCTGGATGACGAGAACTTCCCGGATATGGTGCTCGCGCAGGTACGCCTTCATCGGCAGTTCCCGGTTCAGATCGATATCCATCGCGCGGATATGCGGCATCGCGGTGGGGAACACCTCCTGCGAGATGGCCGCACCCTCCCAGCTCCTGGTCTCAAACCGCAGAAGATCCGGCACGTTGATGACATCTACCTGGTCCTTGTATTTTTCGACGAGAGCGAGCTCCGCGCGGAGAGTTTCCTCATCGCGCGGCACCAGCTCAATCGATACGCGTTTCATTCGCCTCATCTCCTTGTGATCAGAAAAGCCCCGTAATCTTGCCGTTCGCGTCGATATCCATGTTCTCGGCCGCCGGATGCTTCGGCAGACCCGGCATCGTCAGGATGTTGCCGGTCAGCGCGACGAAAAAGCCCGCGCCAGCCGATACGCGGAGCTCGCGCACCGTGATGCGGAACCCCGTCGGACGGCCGAGCTTCGCCGGGTCATCGGAAAGCGAGTACTGCGTCTTGGCCATGCAGACCGGCATCTTGTCGAGACCGAGCTTCTCGATCTCCGCGAGCTGTTTCTGCGCGGCCTTTGTGAAGTCGACACCGTCTGCACCGTAAATCGTCCTGGCAATTTTCTCGATTTTCGCGGGAATGCTTTCTTCGACATCGTAAATATAGTGGAAATGATTTTCTTTCTTCGTCGCCTCGATGACCTTGTCCGCCAGCTCGAGACCGCCCTCGCCGCCTTTGGCCCAGACTTCGGAAAGCGCGACCGACGCACCGAGCTTTTCGCAGGCGCGGCGCACGAAGGCGAGCTCCTCCTCGGTGTCCGTTGGGAAACGGTTGATGGCGACGACCGCCGGCAGGCCGAAGGCCTGAATGTTCTCGATATGCTTCGTGAGGTTGGCGAGGCCCTTCTCGAGCGCCTCCATATCGCGCTTGTCGAGTTCTTTCTTATCGAGGCCGCCGTGCATCTTGAGCGCGCGGACCGTCGCAACGATGACGACGGCGTCCGGGCGGAGCCCCGCGAAACGGCATTTGATGTCGAGGAATTTCTCCGCACCGAGATCCGCGCCGAATCCGGCTTCCGTAATGGCGTAATCCGCAAATTTCAGCGCGTATTTCGTCGCCATGACGCTGTTGCAGCCATGCGCGATGTTGGCAAACGGGCCGCCGTGGATAAAGGCCGGCGTGCCTTCGAGCGTCTGTACGAGGTTCGGTTTGATGGCGTCCTTGAACAGCAGCGTCAGCGCACCCGTCACGTTCAATTCATCCGCGCGGACCGCGCGGCCGTCGTAGGTATAGCCGATGAGGATCTCACCAAGGCGTTTCTTCATGTCCTCGAGGCCGTCGGCAAGGCAGAGGATCGCCATCATCTCCGAGGCCACCGTGATGTCAAAGCCCGTCTCGCGCGGCACCCCATGTGCCTTGCCGCCGAGGCCGATCACCACGTGGCGCAGGGCGCGGTCGTTGAGATCGAGCACGCGCTTCCAGGTGATGCGGCGCGGGTCGAGCCCGAGCGCATTGCCCTGATGAATATGGTTGTCGATGACCGCTGCGAGCAGGTTATGCGCCGTCGTAATGGCGTGGAAGTCCCCGGTGAAATGCAGATTGATATCCTCCATCGGCACGACCTGCGCGTAACCGCCGCCCGCAGCACCGCCCTTCATGCCGAAGCACGGCCCGAGCGACGGCTCGCGGAGCGCGACGACGGTCTTTTTGCCCTGGCGGTGGAACGCGTCCGCAAGCCCGACGCTCGTCGTCGTCTTGCCCTCGCCGGCCGGCGTCGGGTTGATGGCCGTCACGAGGATCAGCTTGCCGTTCGGGCGATCCTTGACGCGCTCCCAAGCGTCCGGCGTAACCTTCGCCTTGTACTTCCCGTAGAGCTCCAGGTCATCCTCGGCAATATCCAGCTTCTCCGCGATTTCCTGAATGGGACGCATCGTTGCGCTCTGTGCAATCTCGACATCTGATTTCATTTGGCTCTCTCCTCTTCTTCCCGCGCGCGGGTTCCAGGCTCCGCACGCGATGGTTCCATAAAGCTTTTTAAGACGTGCCCCTGGGGCACCGATCAGCAGACCTGCATTTCCGCCGCGTGCACGACGTTCTGCATGAGCATCGCGACGGTCAGCAGGCCGACACCGCCCGGCACGGGGGTAATGGCCCCGGCGACCTCCTTCACGGCGTCAAAGTCGACATCGCCGACGAGTTTTCCGCGCGGGTGTTCCGCATCCGGCGCGAGCCGGTTGATGCCGACGTCGATGACGGCCGCACCAGGCTTTACCATATCCGCCGTAATAAAACGGGGACGGCCGACCGCAGCGACGAGGATATCCGCTTCACGCGTGATGGAAGCGAGATCCTGCGTATGGCTGTGGCAGATCGTCACCGTCGCGTTCTTCGCCAGCAGCAGGTGCAGCATCGGCTTGCCGACGATATTGCTGCGCCCGACGATGACCGCGCGCTTTCCGTCCATCGGGATCCCCGCGTGCTCGAGCATGCGGACGCAGCCCGCCGGCGTGCAGGGCGTGAGCCCCGGGATACCGAGCACGAGCTTGCCCATATTGACCGGGTGGAAGCCATCGACATCCTTGGCAGGATCGATATGATCCAGGATCTCCGTCTCATGCGCGTGGAGCTTGCCTGGAAGCGGCAGTTGCACGAGGATACCGTGAATCTTTTCCGACGCATTGAGCGCTTCGATGGTCTTGATCAGCTCCTGTTTCGAAATGCCCTCCGGCATGCGCACGACCTCGGAATAAAGGCCAATCTCCGCACAGGCCTTATCCTTGTTCCGCACGTAGACCTGCGATGCGGCATCCGCACCGACGAGCACGACGGCGAGCCCCGGCGTCACGTGATGCTCGTGCGCGAGGCGCCCGGCGCGCGCCCGCGCGTCATCTTTCAACGCCTGCGCGAACGCTTTCCCAGAAAGAATGCGTGCTGTCATAAAACTCCTCCTTTGCATGGAGCGATCCGCTCTCAAAAATAGAAGCTCGCCCAGGTAAACAGGAAAATCGCGATGGACACGATGCCGTTGCGCATGAAATACCGCTGTGTCACGCGCGAGAAGTCCGTCGGGCTGACGATCCGGTGTTGATAGACAAGCGTCAGCGCTGCGACGGCGACACCTGCGTAGTAGAGCGGGCCGAGGCCCATCAGGATGCCGAGCGCAAAAAACAGCACGATGCAGAGCACGTGCCCGGCCGCCGCGATGCGGAACGCGTTCTTCGCGCCATAGGAAACGGCGAGCGAATGCAGGCCATGTGCGCGGTCGAACGCCTCGTCCTGCGCACCGTACATCGCGTCGAAAGAACCAATCCAGAGCGCGACCGCCGTGCAGAGCACGAGGAGCGGCGGCTCGACCTGCCCCGTCACGCCGACCCAGCCGCCCGCCGGCGCCATCGCAATGGCGAGGCCGAGAAAGTAATGCACCCATCCCGTCACGCGCTTCATGAATGGGTAGACAAGGCAGGGAATGGCCGCGACTGGCAGCAGGTAAAGGCAGATCGGCTGCAGCTGCAGGACCGCGGCGACCATGAGTGCCAGCATCAGCACGATGAAGATCCCCGCTTCACGTCGCGAAATGCGGCCGCTGACCATCGCGCGGTACTGCATGCGCGGCTGCTGTCGATCGTATTTCAGGTCCGCCAGATTGTCTGCCGCCAGCGACGCCGCACGGCCCGCCGTGATGGCGACCGCGATCCAGACAATGTCCCATACCCGCGGATGGCCGCCCGCGGCGAGAAACGCGCCCATGAACGCAAACGGCAGATCGAAGATGGTATGATGCAGGGCGACGTTATTGATATGCGCTTTGATGTCAATCATACGTCAAGACCAAGCTCCTTCCACTTGGCATCCACCGTCTTCTTGATGTCCTCGCGCATCGTGATCTCATCCGGCCACTCGCGCGTATGCCCTTCCTCCGGCCAGGTCTTCGTCGCATCGATGCCGAGCTTCGCGCCCCATTTCGCCATGGGCGAGGAATGGTCGAGCACGTCCAGCGGGCCCTCGACGATCTCGAGATCCTGCTTCGCGTCGATGTTGTTGAACACGCGCCACCAGACTTCTTTCATATCCTGTACATTGACATGCGCATCGACGACGATGATCATCTTGACGTTCATCATCTGACCCATGCCCCAAAGCGCGTGCATGACCTTGCGCGCCTGCATCGGGTAGGTCTTTTTGATGGACACGACGACGCAGTCGTGGAACACGCCCTCAAGCGGCATGTTGATGTCGACGATCTCCGGCAGCATCTCCTGCATCAGCGGCAGGAAAATGCGCTCGGTCGCCTTCGCCAGATAGCAATCCTCCATCGGCGGCTTGCCAACCACGGTCGCCGCATAGATCGGGTCCTTGCGGTGCGTGATCGCCGTGATATGGAACACCGGGTAATCATCGGCCAGCGAATAGTATCCCGTATGGTCGCCGAACGGCCCTTCACGGCGCATTTCGTCGGTCAGCACATAGCCCTCGAGCACGATCTCGGCCGTCGCCGGCACCTCGAGGTCGACGGTCTTGCATTTGACCATCTCCACCGACTTGTGCCGCAGAAAGCCGGCAAACACCATCTCGTCGATATCGCGCGGCAGCGGTGCCGTAGCCGCATAGGTCAGCACCGGATCCGTGCCAATGGCCACGGCAGCCTCGATGCGGTCGCCGCCCATCGCCTTCGTATCGCGGAAGTTATCCGCACCATTTTTGTGGATATGCCAGTGCATGCCGGTCGTACGGCTGTCGTATTTCTGCAGTCGGTACATGCCGACGTTGCGTTTGCCCGTCTTCGGGTTCTTCGTAAAGACGAGCGGCAGCGTCACGAACGGGCCGCCGTCCTGCGGCCAGCAGGTCAGGATAGGAATCTCGTCGAGGTTTGGATTCTCTGTCTCGACGACCTCCTGGCATGGCGCATTTTTCACATACTTGGGGAAATTGATGGCTTTCTTCATGAGCGGCACGAGGGTCAGTGCATCGAGCTTATGCGCGAGCGAGACCTTTGGGATCCGCAGCAGTTCGCGGATCTCATCGCCGATATCATCGAGCTTCTCGACGCCGAGCGCGAGCGACATGCGCTCGTAGCTGCCAAATGCGTTCATGAGCACCGGCATCTTCGAGCCTTTCACATGCTCGAACAACAGCGCGACGTTCCTGCGTCCCTCCTGTTTCGATACGCGGTCCGTGATCTCCGTGATTTCGAGATACGGATCCACCTCCGTCTGAATGCGCTTGAGCAGCCCGCGCTGCTCAAGCGCCGCGATGAATTCGCGCAAGTCTTTATAAGCCAAAAACAATCCCTCCCTAGAATCAAAACTCGCATCTGACCATCAGCGCCGCAGGATGTAGCGCACGATCAGATAGCCGACGATGTAGAGCAGCATCATCGGCACCGCAATCATCGTCTGCGTGAAGACGTCCGGCGTCGGCGTGATAATCGCCGCGAGGACGAACGACAGGAAGACGACGAGGCGCATGTGCTTCTTCAGGAACGCCGACGTGACGATACCCATCTTGCCGAGAATCGTAAGGATCAGCGGCAGCTCGAACGTCACGCCGAACGGCAGCACAAACCAAATGACGAAATCAAAATACTTGTTGACCGAAAACAGCGACTGCAGCTCGTCGTTGCCGAACCCCATGAAGAATTCCACGGCGGCCGGCAGCACGAGAAAGAACGAGAACGCGATGCCGCAGAAGAACAGGATGACGGACGTCGGCACGAGAATGCCAAGCACCATGCGCTCCCGCGCAGTAAGCGCCGGCAGGAAGAATCGCCAAATCTGGTAGAATACCACGGGCAGGGCGATCAGGAACCCCGCCGCAATCGCAACCTTCAGGTACGTGAAGAACGCCTCGGACGGCTGCATGTAGTAAAGCTTGCCAACCGGAAGTGTCAGATAATGCATGATATCGTCGATAAAGAAATAGGCGATGCAGCTGCCGATCACAACCGCGGCCAGACATTTGATGATACGGCTCCGCAGTTCCGTCAGATGCGCGATAAGCGTCATGCTGCCGTCGTCGAGTTCCTCCTCTGAGATCTCCGATGCCTCCGGGGACACAGGCGCACCCACCTCGTTTTCCGCCGACACCAGCGCCTTCTTCGATTCGTCTACGGGTTGTTTCTCCTCGCTCATGTAGTCCTCTTACCTGTCTATCCTATCTATGCTGTACGTTTTCTCGGCTCATTCCACCGCATTTATGTTTCCGATGGATACCATTTATCGAGATTTTTTTCGTTTCTTTTTCGTAAAATGCCGCTTTTCCGGGAATTTTCCTTCCGGAGCGCCGCGCATGGGGCCGAATCAGCCCTGCTTGTTCTGCTGTGCCTTGTCCGTGAGTTCTTTGGACTCTGCCGTGACGTTCACGGTATTCTTATCCTTCTCGTCATCTTCGGTATTCGCTTTCTTGAACTCGCGGATGCTCTGCCCCAGTGCCTTGCCTACGCCCGGCAGCTTGCCCGGCCCGAAAATCACGAGACCGATGATCAGAATCAGGACGAGTTCCGGCACACCCATATGAAACATAGCTTTTTCCTCCTAAACGCATAAGAATATATACCTTATTATACCGTCCCGCCTGTAAAATCTCAATAGAGGAAATTTCCGGCATACGAGACAAAAAGAGCCCTGCACGAAAAAGTGCAGAGCTTGGATAATCTTTTTTTATCTTGTCATTAACGATGAGAATGCTCGCAGAGGGATTTCAGCCACGCCGCCTTTTCCTCTGCCTGCTTCATATCATCCGGTGTCATACGCCAGGTCCAGTTGCTTCCAACGGTGCCCGGCGTATTCATGCGGGTCCGGCCGTCGAGGCCGAGGATATCCTGCATCGGTACGACGACGAGCCGCGCATCCGTTTGATATGCAAACGCCGTGAGCTTTGCCGCGACATCCTTCGGCTCGTTCTCATCCGCGCCGAGCAGATCCGCGACCGCCGTGCGGCCCGCGGCATCGAGGTCACCCTTATACCAGCCGACCGTCGTGTTGTTGTCGTGCGTGCCCGTGTAGACGACGCTGTTCTCCGGCGCCACAAATCCGGTGCGGCCCTCGCTGTTGAGGTGTAGGAGGAACTGCAGGACTTTCATGCCGGGGAAGCCGCAGTCCTCACGGAGCTGCTCGACCTCATCCGTGATGATGCCGAGGTTTTCCGCCACGATAGGCAGGCTGCCAAGCGATTCCCTGACCGCATCGAAGAACGGCTTGCCAGGGCCCTTCTCCCAGTGACCGCCGCGCGCGTTCTCGGCACCGGCATCGACGACCCAGTAGGCCTCGAAGCCGCGGAAATGGTCGACGCGCACCATGTCGACGAGCTCGAAGAGTTTGTGAAAGCGCTGTTTCCACCAGGCGTAGCCGTCCTTTTCCATCTCATCCCAACGGTAGTGCGGGTTGCCCCAGAGCTGTCCGTCGGCGCTGAAATAATCTGGCGGTACACCGGCGATGGTTTTCGGCGTGCCGTCACCGTTCAGGTTGAACAGATGGCGGTTGGCCCAGACATCGGAGCTGTCCTGCGAGATGAAGATCGGCATATCACCGAGGAACTTTACGCCGCGTTCCGCCGCGTAGTCGTGCAGGCGCCGCCACTGGATATGGAACAGGAACTGCGCGAATTTCACGATGCCGACGCTTTCCTCAAGACGGCTGCGAAGCATGCGGAGCGCACCCGGCTCGCGGTCGCGGATCTTTTCCGGCCAGCGCGTCCACGCCTCTCCGCGGTACTCCTTCTTCGCGGCCTGGAACAGGGCGTAATCGTCCAGCCAATACGCGTTCTTCTGACAGAAATCCTGATAGGCCGAGCGGATCTCCCGCGACTTACAGAATTTTGGCCAGGCCTTGCGGATGCACGTTTTCTTGTATGCCTCAACGCGCGCGTAGTCGACGCGGTTTCCCATGTCGGCATAGGGAACCTTCGCCTCAGCAGCCGTGAGCCAGCCGCGCTGCACGAGGTCGCCGATGTCGATCAGGAGTTCGTTGCCGGCAAAGGCCGACGGCGACTGATACGGCGAGTAGCCGAAGGCCAGCGGGCCGATCGGCAGCATCTGCCAGATTTTCTGGCCGGATGCTGCGAGAAAGTCGACGAAAGCATAGGCCTCTTTGCCGAGCCCGCCGATGCCGCATTTCGACGGCAAAGACGTCGGATGCAGCAGGATGCCGGCCGCGCGCGGATAGGTACCGCCCTGCTTCTTCTGCCGCAGCAAAACGCCCTTTAGCGGTGCGAGCTGGAACGTTACGAAACCATTGCGCACGCCATAGCTCTTGCCCTCGTCGAGGCAATCTACGAGTTCGCCCTCCGCGAACCCTCCAACCTCCAGCGTGATCGTCTTTTGGTCCGTGCGGCTGCGGTTGATCGCGATCAGGAACGCCTCATCCTCGGCCTTTTCCCCGAAGACGTCCTTACCGCCGCGAATGAAGCGCGCGTAGCAGAGTACATCGCCGTCTGCCATCAGCGGCAGGATTTCGCCGGTCCGCAGTGCCGCGTGCTCGTTGCGCAGCGCGATGAGCTTCTTCACGTAGCCGCGGATATAGGTGTCGCCGTCCTTCCAACGGTATGGACGACGGTTGTAGGGATCCTTGAAGCCCTGCATGCCAATCTCATCGCCGTAGTAAATGCTCGGCACACCCGGGTAAGTCATCTGCCAGAGCGCAGCGAGGAACAGGCGCGCCATGCCAAGATTGTATTGATCCGGATTCATGCGGAATCTCGATTGCTCGATGTCCGGCATGCCGTCATAATACGGGGCCTCGCCGAGCACCGTGATCGCACGCGCGCGGTCATGGCTGCCGAGCAGGTTCATCATCGCGTAGTAATTCTGCTTCGGGTAGTTCTCGCGCAGGCTTTCGAGGCGCCGCAGGCAAAGCTGTGCGTCGGTCTTGCCGAGCAGGAACTCAAAGACGTCCTTGCGGAACGGATAGTTCATCGCGGCGTCCATTTCCTGCCCGCAGAGGTATTCGCGCTGCTGCCCGTAGGCGACCTTGTTCGACGCATCCTCCCAGACCTCGCCGATCATCACCGCGTCCGGATCGGTTTTCTTGAGTTCCTTGTAAAAGGACTGGGAAAACGTCGGTGGCAGCTCGTCGATGACGTCGAGACGCCAGCCCGCGATGCCATCCTTCATCCAATGGTGCAGCACGCTGTCCTTGTCATGGATGATGAAGTCCATATAAGAAGGCGTTGTCTCGGTGACATCCGGCAGCGTATTGAAATTCCACCAGCAATCGTATTCGTATGGATAGTTACGGAAGTGATACCAGTCATAATATGGGGAATCCGGGGACTGGAACGCGCCGATCGAATCGTACTGCCCCTTGCGGTTAAAGTAGCGGCTGTTGCTGCCGGTATGGCTGAACACGCCGTCCAGCAGAATGCGGATGCCCTTTGCCTTCGCCGCCTTGACAAGGTGCTGGAAATCCGCCTCCGTACCGAGCATCGGATCGATCTTCTTGTAGTCGCCCGTATCGTAATGATGGTTGCTCTCCGACTCGAACACCGGGTTCAGATAGATGACCGAGATACCGAACGCCTTGAGGGTATCGAGCTTTTCCTCGATGCCCTTGAGGTTCCCGCCAAAGAAATCGTACGCGACGATCTCCTTGGTATCGGGATCCTTGTAGTAGCACGGATCATCATCCCAGCTCGCGTGCATGACGGCGCCCTTCTTCTCGATGAGCTTGTCTCCAGCGCGGTAAAAGCGGTCCGGGAAAATCTGGTACATGACGGCGTGCTTGAACCAGTCCGGCGTCTTTGCGCCCTTGTTGTAGACCGTGATCTGGAACGATGGCGGCGCCTCGTGGTAGAGCTCGCCGCAGCCGCCGAGCTGATCGCGGTTGTTGCCGTAGAAATACGTACCGTCCGGCATCGTCACGATGAAGTAATACCAGAGCAGGCACCCTTTCGGCGGCATCGTGACCTCGGCGGTATAGTAATGCTCGTCGCCATTTCCGGGGTATTTACCGGGGGCCTCCTGCATGGGAACCAGTTTTTCACCGGTCTTATCCTGCCAGCAGCGCAGGAAAACGCTTTGCACGTCCTCCCCGGTTCTCAGCCAAAGCGCCATGCGCACTTTGCTGCCAGCTTCCGCCGCCCCAATCGGCCTGCGGAAATAGATGTTCTGCGAATTATGGCAGATACAGGATGAATCCAACATGACTTCCCTCTCTTCCTTCCATCAAATAAATCAAAAAAGTCAAAAAAATCACAAAGAAAAGAACGGCAGAGCCCCCTCATTGCCGTCCTTCCTTTCCAAAGTTATGCGGGTGCTTGAATGCTTATTTCTCAGCCGCGAGCTTTTCGTAGAGATCCAGGTATTCCCTGGCCGACTTCTTCCAGCTGTAATCCGAATGCATCGCATTCTCCACGACACGATACCACGCATTGAGATTGTTGAAGGTGGTGAGCGCGCGCTTCAAGGCGTACATCATTTCGTGGGCGTTGTAGTTCTTGAACAGGAACCCATTGCCTGTATTGTTCTTTTTGTCGTACGGGATGACCGTGTCTTTCAGGCCGCCGGTCTCGCGCACGACCGGGATGGTGCCGTAGCGCAGCGCAATGAGTTGGCCGATGCCGCAGGGTTCGTAGTTCGACGGCATCAGGAAGATGTCCGAGCCAGCATAGATGCGCTGCGCGAGGCGGTTCGAGAAGCGGATATTGACCGAGACGTTGCGCGGGAACCGCCACGCGAGGCCCTTGAACCAGTCCTCATAGCGCTTTTCACCGGTGCCGAGCACAATGAACTGGATGTCCTCATGCTGCAGGATTTCATCCATCATACGCACGATCAGATCCATGCCCTTCGGCTCGACGAGACGGGAGACGAGCGAAACGACCGGCTTGCGGCGGTTTATCTCGAGCCCGAGCAACTTCTGGAGCTCCGTCTTGTTATCGAGCTTGCGGTCAACGCTGGCGTAGTCGTACGTCTCGAAAATGTATGGATCCGTGCGCGGGTCGTAGCGCTCGTAGTCAATGCCGTTGACGATGCCGAACAAGGTATCCTTGCGGCTCCGCAGCAGTCCGTCGAGATGCTCACCGAAATATGGATACTGGATTTCCTGCGCGTAGGTCTTCGATACCGTCGAGATATAGTCCGCGTAGACGAGCCCGCCCTTCATGAAGTTCACGGCGTCGTAGAACTCGAGGTCACCGTTGTTGAAATACTTCCAGTCGAGACCGAGCACATCCCCCATGACATCCTTCGGGAACACGCCCTGATACTTCAGGTTGTGGATCGTGTAGAGCGTGCGGATCTTCTCGTAGCGGGCATCGCCCTCGTGCTCGAGTTTCAGGAACACGTTGACAAGCCCCGCATGCCAGTCGTTCGTGTGGATCACGTCCGGCCAGAAATCCATGGCCGGCAGCAGGTTCAGTACGGCGCGGCAGAAGAACGAGAACCGTTCCGCGTCGTCGCCGTAGCCGTAGAACCCCTCACGGCGGAAATATTCCTCATTATCGATAAAGTAGTATGTGACACCCTGATAGTCGAGCGTATCGAGCCCGACGTATTTTTTACGCCACGAGACGGGAATTTCCCCTTCGTAGATATGGCGCATCTGGTTCCGGTATTCCTCCGGAATCTTGCCGTATTTCGGCAGGATGACGCGCACATCGGCTCCGGCCTCGACGAGTGCCTTCGGGAGTGACCCGGCCACATCTGCCAGTCCACCCGTCTTGGCAAATGGAACCGCCTCTGCTGCAACATACAAAACCTTCATATCCAGATGACCTCCTAAAACCCTTTTCTACTTTCTGTTTTCTGTTTTTTATCTTTTTAGTATTCCTATTGATTTGACTCTTTTCTAGGCCGCGGGACACCCGCCCCGCCGGTTCAGTTCTTCTGGCCGGCAAGCCGCAAATAGACGGTCGCCATCGGCGGCACGGTCAACGCGATGGACTGGTTGCGGTTGTGCCACGGCTTGTCCTCGCTCACGAGCGCTCCCTCGTTCTTGACGCCGCTGCCGCCGAAAGCTTCATCGTCGGAGTTAAAGACCTCGACATACGAACCCTTGACCGGCACGCCAATGCGGTACGCATGGCGGACCTCCGGCGTGAAGTTACAGACCACGACGAGAAAATCCTTCGCGTCTTTCGCCTTGCGGATAAACGAAATCACGCTGTTTTCGTTATCGTTGCAGTCGATCCACTGGAAGCCGTTCCAGTCGAAGTCCACCTCCCAGAGCGGGCGGTTTGCCTGATAAAATGCGTTGAGCGCCGCGGAATAGTGCAGCATCTTCGTGTGCATCGGGTATTTCTGCACGAGATGCCAGTCAAGGCTGTCGTCGTACTTCCACTCGATGAACTGACCGAACTCGCCGCCCATGAAGATGAGCTTCTTGCCCGGATGCGCCATCCAATACGCAAAGAACGTGCGCAAGCCCGCAAACTTCTGCCAGTAGTCGCCCGGCATCTTGCTGATCAGTGAGCACTTGCCGTGCACGACCTCGTCATGCGAGAGCGGCAACACGAAATTCTCGCTGAACGCGTACATGAACGAGAAGGTAAGCTTGTCCTGATTCCACTTACGGTAAATCGGGTCGAGCGACATGTATTTCAGCGTGTCGTTCATCCAACCCATATTCCATTTGTAGTTGAAGCCCATACCGCCCATGTAGACCGGCTTGGAAATCAGCGGCCACGACGTCGACTCCTCAGCAATCATCAAAGCCTGCGGATGATATTTGAACACGGCCTCGTTGAGCTTCTTGATGAAGTCCATGGCCTCGAGGTTGCCGGTGTCGCCGTATTTGTTCGGCTGCCACTCGCCATCCTTACGCCCGTAGTTCAGGTCCAGCATGTTCGCGACCGCATCGATGCGCAGGCCATCGATATGGAACTCCTCCATCCAGAACATCGCGTTCGAAATCAGGAAGCTCTGCACCTCCGTGCGGCCGTAGTCGAAATTGGTCGTGCCCCATTCCCAGTTCTCGGCGCGCTGCTCGTTGTCGGACTCGTAGAGCGTCATGCCGTCGAAATGGCGCAGGCCCTGATCGTCCTTGCAGAAATGCCCCGGCACCCAGTCCATGATGACCGCGATGCCCGCCTCGTGCGCCTTGTCGACGAGATAGCGGAAGTCATCCGGCGTTCCATAACGGCTCGTCACCGCGTAGTAGCCGGTAATCTGATACCCCCAGGAGCCGTCGAACGGGTGCTCGCAGAGCGGCATGAACTCAATATGCGTGTAATTCATCTTCTTCGCGTATGCGACGAGTTGATCCGCGAGCTCGCGGTAGCTGAGGTATTCCCCATCCGCATTCCGGCGCCAGGATCCTGCGTGCACCTCATAGGTCAGCATCGGGCGCTCGTAACTGCTCTCTTTGGCTTTTTTCCCGCACCAGGCTTTATCGTGCCAAGTATAATGGGAAAGGTCGTAGAGCCGCGACGCCGTCCTCGGTGTCTTCTCCGCGTAGAACCCGTATGGATCCGCCTTCATGATGCGCGGCCCGCCCCACGGCGGTTCAATCGCGTATTTGTAGATATCGCCCTCCTCGAGCCCCTCGACAAAGACGCTCCAAATCTCTCCGTCGGCAAGGCGCTGCATCGGGTTCACCCGCGTATCCCAGTGGTTAAAATCCCCGACGACACTGACATTTTTCGCATGCGGCGCCCATACGGCGAAACGCACACCCTTCTTCCCGTCCTGCTCCATGAAATGCGCGCCAAGCATCTCGTAGGCGTGGTAATTCGTTCCCTGATGAAACAGGTAGCGGTCAAATTCACTCAAATCCGATGTTTTCACCGGTAAATTCTCCCCTTTGCTCTCTTTTTTGTTGCAAAAACCGATCAGAGAATCTTGGATGGCTTGATCTGCCAAATTTCACTCGCGTACTCGCTGATCGTGCGGTCCGATGAGAACCAGCCGGAGTTTGCGATATTGACCGCCGCCGAACGGAGCCATGCGTATCTCTTCTGATAGCGGTTGTAGATTTCCTCATGCGCCTCGGTATAGGCCTTGAGATCCTTCAGGATGAAGAACTCATCGTTGTCCTGGATAAAGTAATCGTGCAACGAGCGGAAATCCCCATAGGTGCCGTCGACCAGCTGGTCGACGACGAGCTTGACCTGCTCATTCTGATTGTATTCATCCCAGGCCGAGTAGCCGCCGTTCGCATAGTAGTTCAGCACTTCTTCCGCGCGCAGGCCGAACAGGACGAAGTTCGCATCGCCGCCGACCGCATCGCGGATCTCCACGTTCGCACCGTCGAGCGTGCCGAGCGTGATGGCGCCGTTCATCATGAACTTCATGTTGCCCGTGCCGGATGCCTCTTTCGACGCCGTCGAGATCTGTTCGGATACCTCCGCCGCCGGATAGACGAGTTCGCCGATCGACACGCCGAAATTCTCGATAAAGATGACCTTTAGCTTATCGTTCGTCTCCGGGTCCTGGTTCACCTTGTCCGCTACCGCGTTGATCAGGCGGATGGTCTCCTTCGCGATGAAGTAGCCCGGGGCCGCCTTGCCGCCAAAGAAATACGTCGTCGGCAGCATGGTGTAGTCCTTATCCGTCTTGAGCTTATGATACTGGTACATGATGTGCAGGACGTTCATGAGCTGTCGCTTGTACGAATGGATACGCTTGACCTGGAGGTCGAAGATGCTGTCCGGATCGACCTCGATGCCGTTGTGTTCCTTGACGTACGCCGCGAGGCCTGCCTTGCGGATACGCTTGATCTTGCCGATCTCCGTCAGGAACGCCTTATCGTCGACATAGTCGTTCAGCAGTTCGAGCATTTCCGGCTGACGGCGCCAGCGCTGGCTGCCGATGGTCTCATCGATCAGCGAGGAGAGCTCCGGGTTCGCGCCCATGAGCCAGCGCCGATGCGTGATGCCATTCGTCTTGTTGTTGAACATCCGCGGATTGTACTCGTAGAAATCATGCAGCGTCGTGTCCTTCAAAATCTGCGTATGGATCTTTGCGACGCCGTTGACGCTGTGGCTGCCGACGACCGCGAGGCGCGCCATGTGCACCATGCCGTCCTGGATGATGGAGAGCGCGTGTACCTTGTCCTCATTCTGCGGATAACGTGCGCGCACATCGATGAGCCAGCGTCGGTTGATCTCGTCGATGATCATGTAGATGCGCGGCAGGAGCGGCTTGAACATCTCAACCGGCCATTTCTCGAGCGCCTCCGGCAGGATCGTATGGTTCGTGTACGCGATCGTGTTCTTCGTGATGCTCCAGGACTCATTCCACGAGAGTTCCTCCTCATCGACGAGGATGCGCATGAGCTCTGCGACGCAGAGCGCCGGATGCGTATCGTTGATATGAATCGCGATTTTTTTACCGAAATCGTGGATATCCATGCCCGTCTTCTTGTAGTGGCGTACGATACTCTGCACACCAGCCGAGACGAGGAAGTATTCCTGGATCAGGCGCATGCGGCGGCCCGCATACGTGCTGTCATCCGGGTACAGGAAACGCGTGATCGACTCGACGAACGTGCGGTACTCGTTCTTCTGCTGAATCTGTTCCTTCGTCAGGTAGCCGTAATCCGAGAAGTCCTTGTTGACCTCAGCGTTCCAAAGGCGCAGCGTGTTGACCGTGTTGTTGTGGTAGCCGACGATCGGCACATCGTACGGGACCGCCATGACCGTCATCGGATTTTCGTAGACGGGCTTCAGGCGGCCATCCGGCTGCTTTGCCATATAAGCATTGCCGCCAAACTTGACGTCGATGGCCTTATCCGGCTTGCGGTACTCCCAGGCAAAGCCGTCCTTGAGCCAGTTATCCGGGATCTCGACCTGGTTGCCGTTGATGATTTTCTGCTCGAACAAGCCGTACTGATAACGGATGCTGCAGCCGTGCCCCGGCAGGCTGCGCGCGGCCAGCGAATCGATGAAGCACGCCGCAAGGCGCCCGAGGCCGCCGTTGCCGAGGCCGGCGTCCGGCTCCTCCTCAAACGTCTTCGAGAGATCGAGATGAAAATCCGCGAGGACTTCCTTGACGACCTCCTCGATGCCGAGGTTCAGGAGATTCGACTTCAGCAGGCGGCCCATCAGGAACTCGATGGAGAAGTAGTAGACCTGCTTGTCCTGCCGTTCCGCATACGCCTTGTTCGTCTTGATCCAGTTATCGGAAATATACTGCTTGGCCGTCGCAGCGACGGTCTGGTAGATCTCATTGCTTGTGAGCTCGTCGAGCTCGCGGCCCCACATGATATGCGCCGTCTGAACAAAGCGAAGCTTCAGTTCTTCTTTTTCCTTTTCAAATTCTCGGTTCTTCTGCTTCGTTTCTTTCGTTTCTCTCGCCAAAATTAACACTCCTTTGACGTTCTGTCTGGCTGGCAGATATATGAATAAAGCTATGGCGTCAAAAAAGGGGGACTTCCTTTTCGACGCGAAAAGCCGCCCTAAAGCAGTTGCTCCCCGCATCTCTTTATGGCGGCTTCTGTGTCGTCAGATAACCACATTCTTCTTGATGATCAGGGGATAGTTTGGCGCGCCCTTCAGCCATTTATCTTCGGTAATCACGACGTCTTTGTCTGCGATGACGTTCTCGACCACTGCCCCGTCCTCAATGCTCCCCTTCTGCATGATGATGGAGTTCTTGATCTTTACGCCCTCGCCGACGTGTACGCCCCGAAAGAGAATGCTGTTTTCGACCTCGCCGCGAATGACGCAGCCATTCGCAATCAGAGAATTCTTGACTTTTGCGGTCTTTTTGTATTGGACCGGAACCTCATCCTTGACCTTTGTGAAGATCAGGCGATTTCCCATGAAGAGTTCCTTCCATATCTTCGGCTGCAGCACTTCCATGCTCGCCTTGAAGTAAGCATCCGTTGAATCGACCTGCGCCGCGTAGCCATCGTGTTCCCAGGCGTAGATGGTATGATCGCGCGCCTGGCGTATGAATCCATCGAGCAGCAGGTCCTGCCCGCCGTGCTCGTAGGTCTCACGCACGAGATCGACGAACTTGTGCTTCTCGATCAGGAAAGCGTTCAAAGCCACTTTCGAACCCTCATAAGCGGCCGGCTTGATGGCGATATCCTCGACGAGACCGTTCTCCGCGGTCTCGACGACTACCGTCTCGCCCTCCTGCTTATCCATGATCGTATGACAGAGCAGCGTGATGTCCGCGCCCGTGTTCTGATGGAAGCGGAGCATATCGTTGAAGTCGATGTTGTAGACGAAGCTGCCGCTCGCAACCAATACGTACTTCTGCGAGCTGTGCTCGAAAAAGTCCAGGTTGTCGTAGAAGCTCTTGAGATCCCCCTTGCTCTCGTTCTTTTCCGACGGCGAAGCCGGCAGATAAAACAGACCGTCATGCCGTCTCGCGAGATCCCAGTCCTTGCCGGATCGCAAGTGGTCGAGCACCGAGCGCGGGTTGTCCGGCAGCATGATGCCGACGTTGTTGACGCCGGAATTCACCATGCTCGACAACGCGAAATCGATCAGGCGGTAGCGGCCGGCGAATGGAATCGACGCGACATTGCGGTGCTCCGAAAGCTCACGGATGAGCCGGTTATCGTCTTGAAGATCGATAATTCCCATTACTGTTTTCACTTTTTACCACTCCGATTCCTTACTCATCCGGCCTGCTTCGTGCCAGCTTCCGCCGAAACCGTCTCGCCGTCCGCGACGACGTTGACCGCGCCCTTCTCACCGACGACGGCCGCGCCCTCCTCGATAGTGCAGTTCTGTGCGACGATGGCGTAGTCGACAACCGCGCCCTCCTCAATGACGGTATTCGGCATGATCACCGAATTGCTGACCTTCGCCCCCTTCGCGACGGTGACGCCCGGGAAAATCACGGAATGTTCGACCTCACCGAGGATCATCGAGCCCTCGCTGACCATCGAGCAGTCGATGACCGCGTCATCGCCGACGTAATGCGGCGGCATCGACGGATTCGACGAGTAGATCTTCCAATCGCCATCAAGCTCGAATGGCGGCTTGTCCTGCAGCAGATCCATATTGGCCTGCCAGAGGCTTTCGATGGTTCCGACATCTTTCCAGTAGCCGTCGAATGCGTACGAGTAGAGGCGTGCCTTGTCGGCGAGCATCTTCGGAATGATGTTCTTGCCGAAATCGTGGGCGGAGGTCTCATCCTTCGCGTCCTCGATCAGGTATTTCTCGAGGAAATCCCGATTGAAGATGTAGATGCCCATCGAGGCGAGGTTGCTCTTCGGCTTCGCCGGCTTCTCCTCGAATTCCTCGATGCGGCCGGTCTTGTCCGTGTTCATGATGCCAAAGCGCGGCGCCTCATCCCATGGCACCTGGATGACGCCGATCGTCGCCTCCGCCTTGTTCTGTTTATGCGCCTCGAGCATCCAGGAATAATCCATCGTGTAGATGTGATCCCCCGAGAGCACCAGCACGTATTCTGGATCCGCGAGATCGATGAAATTCAGGTTCTGGTAGATGGCGTCCGCGGTCCCGCGGTACCAGTCCGCCCCTTTCTCGCGTGCGTACGGCGGCAGAATGAACACGCCGCCATCCTTCGTGTCGAGATCCCAGGCGCTGCCCGATGCCAGGTAATTGTGCAGTTCGAGCGGGCGGTACTGGGTGAGCACGCCGACCTTCGTGATGCCGGAATTCGCACAGTTGCTCAGCGGGAAATCGATGATCCGATACTTGCCTCCAAACGGTACGGCCGGCTTTGCAATCTTCTTGGTCAATGCACCGAGGCGGCTTCCCTGACCGCCGGCGAGTATCATAGCCAAGCACTCTGTCTTTCTCATAAGAAATCCCCCTTGGATAGAACGCTCCCTGCCCTCGACTCACCCTCTAAAGACGGAGGGCCACTGTTTTATCCGTCTTATTTTTTATTTTTCCTATGTTTTTTAATTTCGATATACATCTGCATTTTCCTTCTAAAGATAGCGAAAAAAAATACAAAAAAAGGACTTTTTCTAATTTTCTTTGACTTATTGATATTTTATGCGAAAATAGTCAGAGAATTACGAAAACGCCAAAAAGAATGCTCCAAAAAAAAGGACGATGCTGAACCCTTTCAAGACATTGGCGAGATTATGTCCCTGTTTCCCGCCAAACACCTCGACAAGCTTGCGGACCTCGTAGAGCAGAAACGCCGCGCTGATCAGGAAGAGCCGCCCATCGGCCGTCCAAAGCCCGGTGAGGAGCAGGACGGCGGCGAGGACGATGCTGACCTTTTCGCCGCGCGTGTAGAGATGTTCTGCGTCGGGCGCCTCCGCGCGCGCCTGCTCCCGCTCCATACGGTCGATTTCGCCGCGGCTCAGCGGCATGCCGAACGCATCGACACGATCCTCCTCCTCGAACCATCGATAGTGCATACCGGACATATGTCCCACCTCTTGCAAAAAACCAATTAGAAATAGAACTCGCGCGAGGCCTCGATGAGTTCCGGCAGCCGCGCGTAGAGGTTGTCGCCCGGGCAGGCCGTCGCATTGAAATCGCGATGGCCGAAAATGGTGTTCTTCCCGGGCTGCATGCCGTAGAACCTGCAGACCGCCGCGATCAGCCGCGCCGCACTCCGCATCTGGGCCGTCTCTGGCTGCGCCGTCATGAAGTTCCCGACGAGGTTGATGCCGACCGTATGATTATTCTCCCCGTAGCAGTGTGCGCCGATGGTCCCCATCGGTCGACCCTGCTCGATGGTGCCATCCTTGCGTATCAGAAAATGGTAACCGATACCGGCCCACCCATTCGCGAGATGCCATTGATGCACGGTCGCCGCCGACACATCGGCATTTGTGTTACCGATATGATGCACAATGATAGCGTCGGTCCTCGTGCGGTTCTCAAGCGACCGGAACGACAGATGCGTCTCCTTGATCGCAACACCCGAAAGACCAGAGGACGCGCTCCATGCCGCCTCCGCCATATGCTTTGTCAAAAGTTCCGGCGCGAGGATGGCGCCAGCACCGAAACATGCGATATTCTTGAGAAATTCCCTGCGATTCATAACCAAAACTCAACCACTCGATGGAAAACAAAAATTCAATAGAACAAACTTCATTCCGCTTTAGTATAGTGTAACACTATGAAAATTAAGCGAAAAATGGCAGAGCCTCCGCTATTTCTCATAGAACACCGATAGTTTCACCGATATCGCAGAAAAATTTCTGTTTTCCTTATTGTTCTTGTTGCTTTATCGAACGAATTTTCGTATAATAACAAGTGAAACGAGTTTCCTATTTTGGAACAAAAAACAGGGGGGGACAGTATCATGCTGGGATTGGAACGAAGACAGGAAATCATGCAGCGGCTCCGCGTGAACCGCAAGGTATACGTATCGGAGCTCGCGAAGGCATTCAAAGTCACCGAAGAGACCATCCGGCGTGACCTCGAGAAACTCGAGGCGCAGGATCTGCTGCGGCGCAGCTACGGCGGCGCCGTGCTCCTGGAACACACGAGCGAGGAAGTCCCATTTGTCAAACGCTCAAGCCTTAACAACGCCAGCAAGGCAAAAATCGCGGAGACGGCCGAAAACCTCATCCAGGATGGCGATACCATCATGGTAGATTCCAGCACGACCTGCGAAATCCTGTTGCAGCGCCTGCGGGGTCTGCAGCGCCATATCACCATCATCACGAACTCTATCCATCTGATGGAGGAATTTGCCTCGCAGGCCACACCGTTCACGGTCGTCTGCACGGGCGGCGTCATACGCCAGTTCTCTTACGCGCTAACCGGCGCCATGGCCACGGACTGCCTGAAACAGTATTATGTCGACTACGCGCTGATCAGCTGCAAGGCCCTCGATCTCGAAAAGGGCATCATGGAATCCAATGAGAGCGAAAGCCGGATCAAGCGCTTGATGATCGAGCACGCGGAAAAGGCCATCCTGCTCGCCGACCATACAAAATTCAACCGCACGGCGTTCGTTCACTGCGCGGATATCTGTGACGTATCCTGCATCGTCACGGATACGAATCCGGGAGACACCTGGAAAAACGCGCTGTTTGAAAACGATGTCCAGCTTCTCTATTAACCCGTTCTATAAAATGAGGAATATCCACGAACCATCCTGAAAGGAGCAGCATCATGAAACAGACCTTGCAAGATGTCCTTGCCCCGTTTCGCCAGTTTTTCCAGATGGAATCGAGCAGCGGCCTCGTGCTGCTGCTCGCCGCCATCGCCGCGCTCTTGCTTGCCAACTCTCCGTTCGCCGGTACCTACGAAGCCCTGCTTCACCTGCCGGTCGGCACAGCCACATTCGCCATGCCGCTCGAGCACTGGGTCAACGACGGCCTCATGACGATCTTCTTTTTCGCCATTGGACTGGAGATCAAGCGGGAGTTCCTGTACGGCGAACTCCGCACGAAATCCGCGATGATCCTGCCCGTCACAGCCGCCCTTTTCGGTATGCTCGTCCCGGCCCTGCTCTACAGCCTGATCAATGCCGGCACGGAGACGGCCGGCGGCTGGGGCATCCCGATGGCGACGGATATCGCGTTCGCGCTCGGCATCCTGTCACTCGTTGGTCGTGATGCCCCACTCGGGCTCGTCGTATTCTTGACCGCGCTCGCGATCGTCGACGACCTCGGCGCGATTATCGTAATCGCGCTGTTCTACAGCACCGACATCTCCTTTTTGTCGCTTGGCCTAGGCCTGCTCGCCCTGCTCGCAGCCTTTCTGCTCGGCCGCACGAGGTTCCGCGGCCGAAAGAGCCTGCCGCTTTACCTCATGCTCGGGCTGCTCGCCTGGATCGCATTTCTATCGTCTGGCATCCACCCGACGATCGCGGGCGTTCTGCTCGGCCTCTCCATCCCCGCCGATGCGAATGCCGCACATTCCCTGCTGCACCGCGTCGAATCCGCACTCGAGCCCTGGTCCGCCTATTTCATCATGCCCGTCTTTGCACTTGCGAACGCAGGCGTCGCCATCGGCGGCAGCAGTTTTTCCATCACGTCGCCGCTGTGCCTCGGCATCGCGGCCGGTCTGATTCTCGGCAAACCCATCGGCATTTTTGGCAGCACGAAACTGCTGACCGCCGCGATACGGGCCCCGCTGCCAGGCAATGCCGCCACGCGACAGCTGCTCGGCGTCGGCAGCCTCGGCGGCATCGGCTTTACGATGTCTATCTTCATCGCAACGCTCGCGTTCCCCGACGCGGAGACGCTCGCCGCGGCAAAGCTCAGCATCCTTTCGGCATCGATCCTGTCCGGCATCCTCGGCGCGCTGATCCTGCGCCTCACCCGCACGGCAAAATAAACGTTATCCCCCGCAGATCCCGGAAAGGGATTTACGGGGGATAACGTTTTGTTTTTTAGTTTTCTTTTTTCCAAACCTCGGCCATAATATCCGGGTAAACCATCTCGAGATGCTGCACGAGAATCGAAAGCATGAGCTGTATCATCTTGCTGTCGAAGGTCTCATCGACATACGGCAGGCAGAGATCGAGGTAGATCGTGCCATCTTCGCGCAGATAATACTTGAACATCTTGTACTTGCCATTAAGACCGTTCAAGTAGTTCTTGAGCCGCTGCCAGTGTTCCTTCGGCACGCCGGTCACAATCTGGGTGCGGATCACCGTAAAGATGCTCGTATCGATAAAAATGGCCATCGGCAGGATCTGCCCGCTCGTCTCGATGCGCGAGCGAAAGATGACCGTATTGTAGTCATCCTCGAGCGTTTCGGTGCTGAACACCTCGATATTGTGCTCGATCAAGAATTCCTGAAAGGCCAGCGCCTTTTCATTGCTCTCGACACTCATGCTTTTCCTCCTATTCCGCGTGCTCCGTTCTCCGGCTCAGCCGAACCAGCCGCAGGATTTCCGGCGCGATTTCCGAAAGCGGCAGCTGCCATTCAACGGCTCCGATCGCCATCGCCGCGTGCGGCATACCATAGACAACACAGGTCCGCTGATCCTGCCCGATGGTGTGCGCGCCGGCCTGCCGCATCGCGAGCAAGCCCTTGGCGCCGTCCTTGCCCATACCGGTCAGGATCACGCCCAGCGCATGACTGCCCGCGCATGCAGCCACCGAATCAAACAGCACATCGACGGACGGGCAGACGCTGTGCACGGGCGGTCCTACGCGGCAGGAAAGCCAGTACCGCTGGCCTACGCGTCCAACGCGCATATGCTTGCCGCCCGGCGCGATGTAGACCGTGTTCGGCAGGATCGTCTCGCCCTCCTCCGCTTCCTTGACATGCAGAAAGCATTCCGCATCGAGTCGCTCGGCGAAAAGCCGCGAAAAGACCGCCGGGATATGCTGGACAATCACGATGCCGGGAAGCGGCGGTCGCAGACCGGCCATCAGCGTCGATATGGCCTCGGTGCCTCCCGTCGACGCACCGATGGCAATCATGGAGAGCGGAGGAACCACTGGAATACTACCTGTCACCCATATCCCCCCTGTCTATACCGTCTCTAGAACCGTTGCCGGTCTTTCAAAGCTCGCTCGATATCGCGCTTCGCGGCTTTCTGCTGAAGGGCCTGCCGCTTATCGTAATTGTGCTTGCCTGAGGCCAGCGCAATTTCCGCCTTAGCCCGGCCATGTTTGAAGTAGATCTTCAGCGGAATCAGCGTATAGCCCTTTTCCTTCGTCTTGCTCATGAGCTTGACGATTTCCGCTTTATGCATCAGCAACTTCCGCGTACGCAGCGGATCGTGGTTGAAGATATTCCCCTCTTTATACGGACTGATATGCATATGGTCGAGGAATATCTCGTTGTTCTTGATATAGGCGTAACTGTCCTTGAGATTCGCGCGGCCGGCGCGGAGCGATTTAACCTCCGTGCCCTGCAGCGCCAGCCCTGCCTCAAAGGTTTCATGGATAAAGTAGTCGTGCCTTGCCTTGCGGTTCTCACAGACGATCTTGATCGCCGGTCTTTTCTTTTCCATGGCAAAGCCCCCTTTTATAGATTGGTATTCGAAACGTTATTTCGCGTTGCCCGTGCCGCCTTCGGTCTTGCGATGGCCTGAGAAACCGCGGCGCGGTGCCTTGCGCGGCTTCTCCTGCTTGTCCTCGTCACGGCGCTTCTCATGATATCCCGGCGGATCCGGCCATACGGCGGAATTCAGGCCCGTCACGTGCACGTGATGGTAGTCTCCCTGCTCGCGCTCACGCGAGGAGCCACCGAAATCCCTGCGCACGCGGCCGCGGAGCTCACGCTCTTTCTTGCTTTCCTGCCGACCATGCGCTCCGCTATGCCTGCCGTCTGAGGAGCGGTGTGCGGACTTTTCGCCCGACGTGCTGCGGCTGCGGTGACTGCCATGGGAATTCCTGCCCTCTTTGCGCTCCTTGGCCGCGGCAAACGCGTCCGCTATGGAACCAGAGGCAGAGGAACCCTTGCCGCGATGCCCGCCGTGCGAGCGGCTGCGGCTTCCAGACTTGCCGCCGTCCTTCTTTTCCGACGGTTTGCCCGGCTTGCGACCGCCTCGTGCAGCGTTCTTCATAGCCTCCGGGTCATAGGCGCCGTTGTCCTTCAGCACGAAGTCGAGGTTGCGCTCTTCGACGTTCGCGCGGACGAGCAGCACCTCGACCTCGTCGCCGAGGCGGTACTTCTTCTGCGTGCGCTCACCGACCATCGCGAACTGCTCTTCCTTGTACTCGTAGAAATCGTTGACCATCGTCGAGACGTGCACGAGACCTTCAACGCCGTTATCCAGCTCGACGAAGATGCCAAACGCCGTGACGCCCGAGATGATCGCGGAAAATTCCTCGCCAACGAATTGCGCCATATACTCGATCTTCTTCATGTCCGTCGTCTCGCGCTCCGCCTCGATGGCGATGCGCTCGCGGGCCGACGCGTGGTCGGCGATATCCGGCAGTATACCGCGCAGCTGTTCCTGCCGCGAAAGCGGGATGGAGCCCGTCGCGAACGTCTCGCGGAGCAGCCGGTGCACGATGAGATCCGGATAGCGGCGGATCGGCGACGTGAAATGCGTGTAGTAGCGCGCCGCAAGGCCGAAATGTCCGAGGCTCTCGGGACTGTAGCGCGCCTGCTGCATCGAGCGCAGCGCGACCGTCGAGAGCAGGCGCTCCTCCGGCTTGCCCTCGACCTTCGCGAGCACGCGCTGGATATCCATTGGCTGCACATGGCCGTTCTCATCCGGACGCACATAGAGGCCGAACGCCGTAAGCACCGTGTTCAGGCGCTCGAGCTTCTCTTCGTTCGGCTGCTCATGCACGCGATAGAGGAACGGCAGGTTCTTGAGATCCATATGCCGCGCGACCGTCTCGTTCGCGATCAGCATGCACTCCTCGATGATGGACTCTGCGAGCGAACCGACCCGCTTGATCAGAGCGATCGGATGCCCCTCGGCGTCCAGCTTGACCTTGACCTCCGGGATCTCGAAATCGATGGAACCGCGGCGATGGCGTTTCGCTTTCAGCACACCGCGCAGTTCCTCGAGCGTCTCGAGCATGGGGCGGATATCCTCGTTGTCCGAGAGATACGGCTCCTCCTTGTCGACGAGCACCTTGTTGACGATGTTATAGGTCAGGCGGCGGTAAACGTGGATCACCGTCGGCACGATCTCGTAGCTCGTGACCTCGCCCTCCGGCGAGATCTGCATCTCGCAGGCCATCGACAGGCGGTCGACGCCCTGATTCAGCGAGCAGATGCCGTTGCTGAGCTCCTTCGGCAGCATCGGGATGACGCGGTCGACGAGATAGACGCTCGTGCCGCGCTCGCGCGCCTCACGGTCGAGCGGCTCGTTCTCGCGCACATACCAGCTGACATCGGCGATATAGACGCCGAGGAAGAAGGAACCGTCCTCCTTCTTGTACGCGTAGACCCCGTCGTCGAGATCCTTGGAGTCGTCGCCATCCACCGTCACGATATGGAAATCGCGGCGATCGCGGCGTCCTTCATACTCCTCCGGGCTCGGGTTTTCCTCGCAGGCTGTCGCCGCGGTCTGCACGTCCTCCGGGAACGTCTCTGAGAGGTCGTATTCGCGCATGACCGAAAGAACGTCGACACCCGGATCACCCGTCATGCCCAGGATCTCGACGACCTCGCCCTCCGCGTTGCGGCGCTGGCTCGGCCACTGCGTGATCTTCACGACGACCTTCGCCCCGGTCTTGGCGCCCTTCGTGGCCTTCTTCGGGATGAAGATATCATTCGTGAGCTTCGTATTGTCCGGCTTCACGAAGCCGAACGTCTTGCTGCGCTCAAACGTGCCAACAAGCTTTTCATTGGCGCGCTCGAGCACGCGCAGGATCTCGCCCTCACGGGAGCGTCCCTCCTCTCTGGGAGGCGTCACGCGCGCGACCACGCGGTCGCCATGCATGGCCGAGCCGATAGCGTTTGCCGGGACAAAGACGTCCGTCTCGTCCTCGCTCTCCTTGACATCCGGCGTGATAAAGCCGAAGCCCTTCGCCGTCATCGAGAGATGTCCGACGACAAGGTGCATGCGCGCCGGCACCCCGTAGAGATCGCTGCGGTTCTTGATGACCGCGCCCTCTTTTTCCAGTTCCTCGAGAGCCTGCTCAAAGGCCGCCTGATCCTCTGCCGTCGAAATACCGAGATTCGACGCGAGATCCTCCGCGAGCAGCGGCTTATAAGCCTCCTCATGCATATAAGAGAGTATCCGTTCTTTTAAGTCCATATTTTTCCTTTCCGATTACCTTACACAGTCTCTGACTACTTCTATTTCCTATGGTTATGCCTTTTCTTTTTCTTCGCTCGCGCTGTCTTTCAAGAAACGGACGGTCTCGCGGAACACCGTCTCGCGCGGCTCGGAGAGCGGCAGAAGATGTCCGCCGTGTTCGAACCAATAGAGCTCTTTCTTGCTCCCCGGCAGATGATTGTAGATATAGACCGCACTCCTGGGATCCGCCGTTTGGTCATCCCGGCTTTGCATGATCAGACACGGTTCGTAGACGCGCTCAATGCATCCCTTGGTCGCGTCGATGACGTCGAGCAGTTCGTGCACGGAGATCAACGGCATACGCCGGTATGTATGGTTCGCCGCACGCGGCACATCCTTCAGCCGACGGCGCGCCTTGGGAACAAAAAGACCGTCCGACAGTTCGCGGGACGGCAGATAGTCGATACCGCGCTCCTTCGCGATGAAAATCGGCGCCGCAAGCGTTACGACCCGCGTTACCGGATACTCCGACGCCAATTCCAGCGCAAAGAGGCCGCCCATCGAATGCCCGACGACCGAAACCTCCTCACAGAGTCCATCGAGAATCGCGGCACCGTCCCGCACGGAATCCATCCAGTCCTCCGCCGTCATATGGCTCATATCTTCCTCGGTTGTGCCGTGTCCCGCCAGGCGCACCGCAAGCACCGTAAACCCGTTATCGTTCAAATACTGCCCCATCAGCTGGAGCTCCGCGGGCAGCCCGGTAAAACCGTGAATCAGCAGGACGCCGTGCCGTCCGCCTGGCAGCAGGAACGGCGCCGCTCCCGGTAAAATCATCGACAGCGCCTCCTATCCGGTAAATCCCGTTCGAATACATGAAGGAAGCGCTCCTTTGCCACCAGATACCGGCTGGCCGGAACGCTTCTAAAAGAATCGGGTTCTTTTCCCGTCAATTCGTCATTCTCGCAATCATGATCGTGATCACCGCAAAGAGCACCGCGAGCACCACCGTCACGCGCGCGAGCAGGGCGTCCATGCCGCGGGCCTTGCTCGAAAAGACGGTATCCGCACCGCCGCCCATGCCGCCCATACCGGCAGACTTCGCTTCCTGACCGAGAACCGACGCAATCAAACCGATGCAGATCAGCGCATCGAGGATCATCAAAATGGTAAGCAACAAAGAAATAGGCCTCCCCAGCTGTTATTGTCCGTAACAAAAACAAAGTAATTCCTATTTATTTTACCATACAACCGGGCTAAACCGCAAGGCATATCTTTGGACAGCTGCCGCTAATGAATTTCTTCGCAGCAAGATGTTGCAAGCCTGCTTATCACAAATCCAATCGCAAAAGATTGGATTTACGCCATCAAGACAATCTGATACAATAGAATTGTACAAAAAGATATCTGCGGAGTCGCGTACGCAGCGCTCCGTCCCTGTATACCACACATATCCCAACATTTATCGCCTACAGAAAGGACAGTTACATGACTGAAACAAGCGAAAAAGAAGACCTCCTGCTGCTCGACAAGCAGCTCTGCTTTCCGCTCTACGCCTGCGCGCGCAAGATTGTCGCGGCCTACCATCCCTTTCTCAAGAAGATTGGCCTGACCTACACCCAGTACGTCACGATGATGGTCATCTGGGAGGAGAAAGAGATCTCCGTCCACGATCTCGGCAAACGCCTCTACCTCGACTCCGGCACCCTGACGCCCGTGCTCAAGAAGCTCGAATCCTTCGGCTACATCGAACGCCACCGCAGCACCGAAGACGAGCGCGTCGTCATCGCCATCCTGACCGAGAAGGGCCAGGCCCTCAAAGAACAGGCCCGCCAGGTCCCCGAGCAGATGGGCTGCCACCTCACCGACCGGGGCGTGACCTTCACCCCGGACGAAATCACCGCACTGAAAGGAGAGCTCTACAAGATCCTCAACGGCCTCAAATAACCGGCCAAAAAGCCCCCCGCTGAGCACGGTGCCATCCGCACCGCTCGACGGGGATTCTTTTCTTCCCCACCGAGTATTATTTTACACTAAGCAGTCATTATTTTAGGGTTTGTGTAATGGCATGTACTATTTCATCAGTCTGTCCGGTCGTTTTTCGTCCTTGACGAAAGATGATGCCATTTTATATTTGACAAAATTGATTTTGTGCAATATAATAAAGCCATACCAATAAATGGTTACTGTGTATGATAAAAATCTAGGAGGAAACAACGATGAGCTTGAACGGAATTGCAAAAGGTACGGAACTCGAGAGCCTGATGAAGAAAATGATGCAGGCTGAGGCAAACGGCACGATGATGTATTACGCTCTGGCACAGCTGGCCCGCGAGCAAGGCCTCGACGATGTGGCAGAGGGCTTTATCACGGCAGCCAACGAAGAGGCTGTACACGCGGGCTTCTACGCAGTGCTCAGCGGCAAGTACCCGACCAACTTCTGGGATCTCATCCGCGCCGTGCAGAAGGCTGAGGCAAACGGCGAGGCGCAGGTCAAGGCAATGGCCGACAAGGTCCGCGCCGCTGGCTTTGATGAAGCAGCGGACCAGATGGAAATCTTCGCTCGTCAGGAAGGCGGCCACGGTGTCCGCCTGCAGGCGATGCTCGACAAGTATCAGCCGAAGGCAGCTGACACGGCTGACAAGAAAGTCTATGTCTGCCCGGTCTGCGGCTACGAGCATGTCGGCGACATCAACGACGAGGACGATTCCTATGTCTGCCCGCTCTGCGGCCAGCCGAAGAACGCCTTCGTCCTGAAGCAGGACTGACACCATGAAACAAAACTCCCCCGACCGACTGGCGTATCTAGTCGATCGAGGGAGTTTTCTATTCCCCAAAACGTTTCTTTTCGAATCATGCTTGCCGCACTTTCCTTTGCCAGCATCTGCTCGGCAGCGGACACGAATGCCAAGAGTGTCGTGCCGACAGCGGAGCAGGTTGCAGCTGCACAGACTGCAGCTGAGAAGAGCAAGATCGCCACGGCTGCGACAGCCGATAAGGAAAAATCGCGGCACTTTCACGATCCACGAGGCCAATAAATAAGACACCAACCTAGGCCTCCTCATCCGCAAAGCAAAACAATTGCCCAAGCGCCTCCTCCAGCGTCCCCTCCTTCGCCGCGGACAGGGTATCGAAGAGGCGGATATGATGCTTCTCTATCTCGATCTCCTCGCTGAAGCCAAGGATATAGCGCAGGCAGATGCGGTAGATGATCTCCGTCGGCGCGCAGCCGTAGACCTGGCGAGAGAAGATATGATTCAGCCGCACACGCTCGTCAGGATAGAGCGCCTTGAGGCGCGGACTCTGGTAGAGGCGCCTTACGATCTCGGTCACATACATGCCAGATTTCATATAGAGGTCGGCGAACGTCGCCTCCGGATTGTCGAAGCAGCCCGGGTTCTCCCT
>JALFBM010000015.1 GCA_022773425.1 Selenomonadaceae bacterium | reverse complement strand
AAACCATTTTGGTTGTGGATTTGTCTGTTCGCATGTTGAATTCGTTTCGCCACACGGTATCGGCGCATACTGTGTGGCGTTTTTGTGTGCCGGCATTCTTGAAAGGTATGGAGGGATGGATTTGTCAAAATACCGTTATCCGCTGCTCGTCTTTCTCGGCGGGGCATGTTTTGGGATACTTTCTACGGTGGTCAAGATTGCCTATGCGTCCGGCATCGATCGGGCCGGCGTTTCGAGCGGGCAGTTTTTCTTTGGACTGCTGTTCCTGCTCCCGTTTGCGCTGCGGGCATGGCCTCGCACGATGCGCGCCCGTCAGGTCCTTGGACTGCTCGCGGCCGGTATTCCGACGGGGTGTACGACGCTTTTTTACTATCATGCGCTCGAGTCCGTCTCCGCGTCGCTTGCCGTCGTGCTGCTGTTCCAATATATCTTGCTCGCGCTTTTGCTTGAGACCGTGGTGCACCGCGCCGTGCCATCCAAAAAGAAGCTGTTGGCTGTTTTACTCCTGCTGCCTGGCTCGGTACTCGCGAGCGGCGTCCTCACGGGAGCCCCGCTCGCGGCGGACGCAAAGGGCATCTTCTACGGGCTGCTCTCTGCGTTGAGCTATGCCGTCACCTTGTTCCTAAATGGCACGGTTGGGCGCGGCGTACCGTCCGTGTGCAAGGCGGCGGTCATGTCCAGCGGAGGCGCCCTGCTGACGTTCTTTGTGCTGCCGCCAACGTTCCTCCTGGATGGGCAGGCATTCTTGCAGGTGCTGCCCTGCGGCCTTGTGCTCGGTGTCCTCGGCGTGACCTTGCCGCCGCTGCTGTTCGCCATCGGCATCCCGCATACCGGTGTCGGCCTGGCCGGCATTTTGACCTCGTCGGAACTCGTCATCGCGATGCTTTCTGCGCATTTCATCCTCGGAGAACCCGTTACCCTGACGGCATGGCTGGGGATCCTTATGATTTTTATCGGCATCGTCGTTGGAAACCGTTGACGGTTTCTTTTGTGGAATTCCAGAGCCAAAAGTGTTGACGCGGCGGGCCCGGGTATGCTATACTAAACACGTTCCATGGTTTGGGTGAAGCATTTCCCATATGGAATGTTTTTATGAAAAGATGATAATTTTCGTAAAGAGTGGGCGCTAGCTCACTCTTTACTCTTATGTCAGGCTTTCTGGCGGAGGTGTGAGCATGGGAAGAAAACAGATCGAGGATCGGGTATACGCTATGGCGGCGAAGCTGCTCGAGGGACAGACGGAACTGGAGCTCGTCGATGTCGAGTATGTGCGCGAGCAGCAGGATTACTATCTGCGCGTCTACATTGACAAGGCGGGCGGCATTGATATTGATGACTGCCAGTCTCTCAGCGAGAAGCTCGAGGAGCAGCTCGATGCGGAAAACGTCGTGCCGGGGCAGTACATCCTCGAGGTTTCTTCGCCGGGCATCGACCGCGTTCTGCGGAAGGAGCGCGATTTCGTCCGCGAACGGGGGAAAAAGGTAGATGTCAAACTCTATCAGCCGCTGCTCAATGGCGAGAAAGCCTTCACCGCGGTACTGACAGGCTACGATGCGGAAGCAAAGACTTTAAAGCTCGATGAGAGGGAACTGCCGTTAGAATCCATCGCGCAGATTCGCCTGCATATCGACTTTTGACATAGTAAAGACAGGGAGGATTTCAATCTTGGCTAGAAGGACAAGAAAGACAACAAAAATGACGCCGGAGCAGGCAGGACAGGAATTCCTGATGACGCTCCGCGAGCTCGCGAAAGAAAAGAATATCGAGGAAGAGGTGCTGTTCGAGGCCATTGAGACCGCACTGATCACGGCGTACAAGCGGAACTTTGGCTCGGCGCAGAATGTGCGCGTGGAGCTGTCGCGTCAGACGGGGCAGTATCACGTCTACGCCATCAAGACGGTTGTCGAGGATCCGGTCGATGAGATCGAGGAAATCTCCCTCGCGCAGGCGCGCACGATCAAGCCGGACTACGAAGTCGGCGACGTCATCGAGATCGAGGTCACGCCACGGGATTTCGGCCGTGTCGCGGCGCAGACGGCGAAGCAGGTCGTCATGCAGCGCATCCGCGAGGCGGAGCGCGGCAACGTCTATGAGGAGTTCGCGGGCCGCGAGAATGACATCATTACGGGAACGGTCGAAAACATCGAGGCGCGCAACGTGTTCGTCCGCCTTGGCAAGACAACCGCGATCATGACGCCGCAGGAACAGATCCCGGGCGAGCATTATCAGCACGGTGATACCATTCGCGCGTATATCGTCGAGGTGCGCCGCACGGCCAAAGGGCCGCAGATCGTGCTCTCCCGCACGCATCCGGGCCTGTTGAAGCGCCTGTTCGAGCTGGAGGTGCCGGAGATCCAGGACGGCACGGTTGAGCTCAAGAGCGTGGCGCGCGAGCCGGGCAGCCGCTCGAAGATCGCGGTTTGGTCGAACGAAGAGGGCGTGGATCCGGTCGGTGCCTGCGTCGGCCCGCACGGCATGCGCGTGCAGGCGGTCGTCGATGAACTCGGCGGAGAAATGGTCGATATCGTGAAATGGAGCGAAGATCCTGCGGCGTTCATCGCGAATGCGTTGAGCCCGGCCAAGGTCGTTTCCGTCGATGTCGACGAAGACGAAAAAGTTTCGCGCGTCGTCGTTCCGGATTATCAGCTGTCGCTCGCCATCGGCAAGGAGGGACAGAACGCCCGCCTCGCCGCTAAGTTGACGGGTTGGAAAATCGATATCAAGAGTGAGGCGCAGGCTGCGGAGGACGCGGCTCTCTCCGCGGACGCAGCAGAGGACCTGGCAGTCGACGCACCGGCTGACGATGCTGCACCGGAGACGCCAGAAGGAGAATAAGCATGGCGAAAAAGCAGCAGAAACAGCGGAAGATTCCGCAGCGGCTGTGCCTTGGCTGCCAGGAAAGCCATCCGAAGAAGGAACTTCTCCGGATTGTCCGCAGCAAGGAAGGGGTATTCTCCGTTGACCCGACCGGGAAGAAGCCGGGCCATGGCGCTTATATCTGCCGCAAGCGGTCCTGCTTCGAGGCCGCGCGCAAGAATCACGGCCTCGAGCGGGCGTTCCAGACGAAAATCGATGCGGCAGTCTATGACATGCTCGGTGAGGAAGTCGCCCGGATCGAGTCGGAAAACGCGGACACACAGGGGGAAGCATGATGGCGGACCTCGCGGAATCACAAAGGAAAATCACGAATCTTCTCAGTATGGCGGCACGGGCGCGCCGGATCGTATCCGGCAGCTTTTCTGTGACGGAAGCGGTGAAAAAAGGGCAGGCAGCCTTTCTGCTCATCGCTGCGGACGCCGCTACGGAGACCAAAAACGACTGCCGGCATTTGGCAGAGACATATAAGGTTCCCTTTGCTGAAGGACTGGACCGGGAAACGCTCGGGCAGTGCCTGGGAAAGGAGTACCGCGCGATGGCGGCACTCACGGACGCGGGGTTTGCGAAAAAGCTCCGTCAGCTTTTGGAGGAACAGGCTATGAGATGAAGCGATGAATCATCGGGGGTGGATTGATGTCAAAATATAGAGTTTATGAGTTGGCAAAGGAATTCCAGGCGGACAGCAAAGACGTACTGCGCGTGCTCAAGGAAAATGGCGTCAAGGCGGCGAACAATTTTTCGAGCGTGGATGACGCTGGCTACGATGTCGTCAAGAAGGCGTTTCAGAAAAAGGTGACCGTGCAGAAGGCGCAGAAGCAGAAAGCGGCCATCACGTCGTATTCTGTCGATGGCCGTCCAGGGCATCACGGAGAGACCCATGCAACGCACGCCGGCGCTGCGCAGGAACGAAAGGCTGCCAAGGCGGCGAAGCCTGCAGCCAAGGGGACACCGGAGAAAAAGGAAACCGTTGCCGCTAAGCCAGCTCAGGAGAAGAAGGTGCAGGAAAAGCCGGAGAAATCTGCTCCCGAGGCACCGAAAAAGCCGGCCTCGATGAAGGAGCTGTCGGCGCATGCCGGGGCGCATGCCTATATCCGCGTCGTCCGTCCGGCACAGCACAACGCGCCGCAGGATTCTCGCGGTGGTCGTCGTGAGAATCGCGACAGCCGGGATAACCGGAGCAGCAATCGCGGGCGCCGGAACAACGGCGGCAATGAGAACCGCAATGTGTCGCGCATGATGAACGCGGCGCTCAGCGAGGGTACGGCAGCAGCCGGCGGCAACACGGGACGCGACAGCCGCCGCAACGGCCGCAACGGTGGCCACAGCCGGAACAATGAGCACAGTCGGTTCGGCGGTGCAGAGCGCCGGGAGAGCCGCCGCGCAGAGCGCCGGAACCGCCATGCCGATCGCAAGAACCGCAGGACAGCGCAGCAGGCGCCAAAGGTCGAGATCGCTCGCCCGACGCACATCAAGCTGCCGGAGACGATTGCGGTCAAAGACCTTGCCTCGAAGATGAGCTACACGGCGGCCGAGGTCATCAAAAAACTGTTCATGATGGGCGTTATGGCGACCATCAATCAGGAAATCGACTACGATACGGCGGCGCTCGTCGCATCGGAGTTCGGTGTAACCTGTGAGGAGCTGCCGCCCGATGTCGATCCGACGGAAATCCCGGAGATCGAGGACGATCCGAAGTCGTTGAAACTCCGTCCGCCTATCGTCACGGTCATGGGCCATGTCGACCACGGCAAGACGTCTCTGCTCGACCGCATCCGCAACACGCACGTTACGACGCACGAGGCCGGCGGTATCACGCAGCATATCGGCGCGTACCAGGTCAACTGCAAGGGCAAGAAAATCGTATTCCTCGATACGCCGGGCCATGAGGCGTTCACGGCCATGCGTGCGCGCGGTGCGCAGATCACGGATATTGCCGTGCTCGTCGTCGCAGCGGACGATGGCGTCATGCCGCAGACCATCGAGGCGATTCACCATGCGAAATCGGCGAAGGTGCCAATCATCGTTGCCATCAACAAGATCGATAAGCCGGGCGCGAACCCGGAGCAGGTCAAGAGTGAGCTCATGGAACAGGGTCTTGTACCGGAGGAGTACGGCGGGGACACGATCATGGTGCCGATTTCCGCGAAGAAGGGAATCGGTATCGATGACCTCCTCGAGAACATTCTGCTCGTCGCCGAGGTGCAGGAACTCAAGGCGAATCCGAACCGCGATGCGCGCGGCGTCATCGTCGAGGCGAAGCTCGACAAGGGACGCGGCCCGGTCGCCACGGTTCTCGTGCAGAACGGTACGCTCCGCATTGGCGACTCGGTCGTCTGCGGCACGACCTACGGCAATGTCCGCGCGATGATCAACGATCGCGGCGAGAATGTCAAGAAGGCCGGTCCGTCCGTTCCGGTCGAGATCCTCGGTCTCAGTGACGTGCCGGAAGCCGGCGACGTGCTTGCGGCCCTCGAGGAGAAGCAGGCGCGTTCCATCGCGGAGGCCCGTATCGAGCGTGCGAAGAACGAGCGCGTCAAGGCCAAGAAGGTTTCGCTCGATGATCTGTTCCATCAGATCCAGGAGGGTGAGATCAAGGACCTCAACATCGTCATCAAGGCGGATGTCCAGGGCTCTGTCGAGGCGCTCTCAAGCTCCCTGCTCAAGCTCAACAAGAACGACGAGGTCCGCGTCTCGATTGTTCATTCCGGCGTCGGCGCGGTCAACGAATCCGATGTCATGCTGGCTTCGGCATCGAACGCCATCATCATTGCCTTTAACGTTCGCCCGGATGCGAACGCACGCAAGCTTGCGGAGAACGAGAACATCGATATCCGCACGTACCGCGTTATTTACGATGTCATCAACGATGTCAAGGACGCCATGAGCGGCATGCTCAAGCCGAAGTACAAGGAGGTTGTCCAGGGCCGCGTCGAGATCCGCAAGGTCATGAAATTCTCGAAGGCACTGGTCGCTGGTTCTTACGTGCTCGAAGGAAAAATCTGCAACAATTCGAAGATTCGCATCATCCGCGACAACGTCGAGATTTTCGACGGCGAGATCGATTCGCTGCGCCGCTTCAAGGACGAGGTCAAAGAGGTCAACGCGGGCTACGAGTGCGGTATTTCCATCGTGGATTTCCGTGATTTCCGCGAGGGCGATATCATCGAGCCGTACACGATGGAGGAAATTGAAGTCTCCATCGCGGATGCGAACAAGGCTGCTGCGGAGAAGCGTGAGGCTGAGGCGAAGGCCAAGGCGGAGAAGGAAGCCGCAGAGAAAGCGGCGGAAGCGAAGAAGGATTGAGTGCTTTTTCCTTCGCATCGCACAACATAACATACAGATAACAGGATGAGTCCTCCCTCCTAGAGGGAGGCTTTTCCTGTCACGACAGGATTTTGAAGGCTGGAAACATAGAACATAGAACATAGGAGGCGAGAACAATGAGCCAGTTACGGGTAGAAAAGGTACAGGAGCTCATGAAACAGGAGATTTCTGAAATCATTCTGCGCGAGCTCAAAGACCCGCGCATCGGTTTTGTGACGGTTACGGGTGTGGAATGCACGGGCGACCTGCGCGAGGCAAAAGTTTTTGTCAGCATTATGGGCAGCGAGCAGCAGATCACGGACAGCTGGAAGGGACTGCAGAGCTCACTCGGCTATATCCGCCGGGAAATCGGGCACCGCATTCGCCTGCGCTTTACGCCGGAGCTGCATTTTGAGCTCGACAAATCGCTCGACTACGGGGCACATATCCACGAGCTGCTCTTGCAGATTGACCGTGAGGACAGGGCGCGCGACGAGAAATACGGCACGCATACGGAACCGTTAGAGGGCAGCACACCAAAGGAAACGGACGCATAACCTAAAGGTTCTTAGCGGCAATCAGAGCATCCGAGAAAAGGAAGGGAGGAGCGCATGGAACTCACACTCCATGAAGCAGCAGAAAAACTGCGGCAGGCAGACCGCATCGTGCTGACCGCACATGAGCATCCGGACGGCGATGCTGTCGGCAGCACGATGGGGCTCATGTATTTCCTGCAGAGCCTCGGCAAGCAGGCACAGGTCATTCTCGAGGATAAGGTCTCGAAAAATCTGCATATCCTGCCGGGCGCGCGCGAGGTGCGCCAGCTCAAATGGGAGCAGGAGATCGCGGAAAAGGCAGCCGAGGAGGCCGCGGAGAAGGCCAAAGCAGAGCCGGAAAGCGAGAAAGCACAGGAAAATCCGGCGGTAAACGCTGGTGAAAAAAAGGAGGAATGGGAGCCGGAGCCCGTCGAGGCAGACCTGCTCGTCATCCTCGATACGTCGGCGGATCGCATCGGCCGCGTCAAAGACGTCGTCAAGGCCGCTGCGGTCATCAACATCGACCATCATATCACGAACCAGGAGAAAGAACTCCCGGTCTATGTCGATGGGCAGGCCGCGGCCTGCGCGGAGATTCTCTTTGAGCTGATCCGCGCGATGGGCGGAGATTTCTCGAAGAATCTGCCGATGGCGCAGTGCATCTATACCGGGCTTGCGACCGATACGGGATTTTTCCGTTTTTCGAATACGACGGCGCATACGATGCACGCGGCGGCGGAACTGCTCGCAGCGGGCGTCGAGCCGAACGTCATCAGCGAGGCACTCGAAGTCAAGCCGTACGAGGACATCATGAGCCTTGCCAAAGCGATGGAGCATATCGAGCTGCTCCACGACGGTCGGGGGGCCGGCGTGTTCCTGGATTATGAGACGATGCAGGAGATCCGGCATACGGACGGGATCGTCGATATGGTCCGCGTGATCGAGGGTATCGATATCGCCGTGGTGATGAAGGAGAAGATCAAGGACAACGCGCGCGTCAGCATGCGTTCGACCGGACTCGACGTCTCGGCCATCGCCAAGACATTCGGCGGCGGCGGGCACGTGCGCGCCGCGGGCTGCGGCTTCCGGAATACGCCGTTTGAGACCGCAAAGGCAAAGCTCCTTTCCGCGGTTGACGCTGCGCTCGATGCCTATGTGCCGGGAACAGGGGAAGAGGGCACACCGGGAAACGTCTGAGGGCGGTGGATGTACCAGGAAAACCGTTGACGGACGGGTTCCTGAATATACTGAAACCGCCCGGCATGTCGTCGCACGATGTCATCGGCTTCGTGCGGCATACCCTCGGTATCCGGAAGGTCGGCCACGCGGGCACGTTAGATCCTGGCGCGGCGGGGGTCCTTCCCGTCGCCGTCGGCCGAGCGACGCGCCTGCTGACTTTCCTCGAGCACGCTGACAAAGAGTACCGTGCGGAGCTGACGTTTGGTTATGCGACGGACAGTGGGGATGACCTCGGCAACGTCCTCGCAGAGACGGCGTCCTTTGCGATGCCGTCCGAAGAGGAGATCGAGCGGACGCTGGAGAAGTTTCGCGGTGACATCGTACAGGTGCCGCCGACCTATTCGGCCATCAAGATTGCGGGGAAACGGGCCTGTGACCTCGCCCGTGCGGGAAAAGACGTCCCGATCCCCTCGCGAACCGTTCATATCGAAACCCTTGCGCTGGTGGACCGCCGCGAAAGCAGTCTGGTGCTCGATATCACCTGTTCACGCGGTACATATATTCGGACGCTCTGTCAGGATATCGGCACGGCTCTCGGGATTCCTGCGGTTATGTCATTCCTCGTGCGCCGGCGCGTCGGGGCGTTCCATCTCGGCGAAGCGCTGACGCTGGAGGAATTGGCTGAGAAAAAGAGGGCAGCGCTGCTCATGCCGCAGCATTGGCTGAATCTCCCGCATTACATCTTGCCGGTCTCCCGTGCAAAGGCCTTCGTCAATGGTCTTTCGACCGATGACCGGCGCGCGGCCGCGGAGCATCGCTACGAGAATCAAGCCTTGCTCGCGGTGTTCGCGGGCGGGCGTTTTCTCGGCATTGGCCGGTGGTCGGCCGGGCGCGGCGCGATTACGCCGTATCATGTCTACGCGCAGCCGTGAGCCGTGAGAAAATGCGCAACAGAGCGTAAAAAAGGAGCCTTTACCGCAATATGAAGATTTACCATGAGCTTCGGGATTATCGCTCAGACTGTCCGCGCGCGGTGGTCGCGCTCGGCATGTTTGACGGCGTGCATATTGGTCACGCGCGGATTATCCGCCGTGCGGTGGAACTCGCGAAGCGGCTGCACGGGACAAGCGTCGTCTTCACGTTCCTCAATCATCCGCTTTCCGTCCTCGCGCCGGGGCATGAGCCGCCAGCCATCGCGAGCCGGACGCTCTGCGCCCAGGAAATCGCTAAGCTTGGCGCCGATGTCCTCGTGATGATTCCGTTTGACCGGGAGCTTGCGGCCTGGAGCGCAGATGCATTCCTCGCGCGCCTGCAGGCAGACTTTGCCCCACGCTATGTCGTGACGGGACCGAATTATACGTTTGGCCGCGGTGGCGTTGGCGATCGTGCCTATCTCGCGCGAGAGAGTGCGGCGTACGGGTTTGAGACGATCATTTGCGAGGCCGTGACCGCAGGTGGAGCGCTCGTCAGCAGCACGCGCATCCGCGGTCTGCTTGCCGAGGGGAATCTCGATCAGGCCGAGGCCTTTCTCGGACGGCCGTTTTCCCTGCTCGGTCCCGTTGTACACGGTGACGCGCGCGGGAGGACCATCGGCTTTCCTACGGCAAATTTTGATCTGCCAGATCGGCAGGTCAGTCTGCCGAACGGCGCGTACGCGGCGGCTGGTCTGTATGCGGGACGCCGCCTCGCCGGCATGGCGAACATCGGGGACAACCCGACCTTTGGCGGCTGCAAGCGGCGTCTCGAGGTGCATTTTGAGGATTTCCACGAGGATGTCTACGGAGAGATGATGGAGATCCAGTTTCTCGCACACCTGCGCGGGGAAGTGCGCTTCGATGGCGTCGAGGCACTGAAACGGCAGCTGCAGAAGGACCGCGAGCATGCGCAGACTGTCTTTGCCGCACGTTTCGGCAAATAATTCCTTTACAGGCATCGTAAAGTATGCTATACTCATTTAGGTGCGGGCACGGTGCCCGCATGGATACGTTCCACAGCTCAGATAGCGAAGCATCTCCGACGCGTTCTTAGCTGCTGGAGGACAAACATTTAGGAGGAAAAAGAACATGTTGACTCAGGAAGCAAAACAGGACATCATCCAGAAGTACGCCGTACATGAGGGCGACACGGGTTCGCCGGAGGTGCAGATCGCGCTTCTCTCGGCTCGCATTGATTATCTGACGGCTCATCTCAAGGAGCACAAGAAGGATCATCATTCCCGCCGCGGCCTGCTGAAGATGGTCGGTCATCGCCGCCGTCTGCTGAGCTATCTCTACAAGAACGATATTGAGCGCTATCGCTCCATCATCAGCAAGCTCGGCATCCGTTCCACGGTTGAGCGCTGATTGCGTTCCGCTTGCAACGAGGTTTGCAAAGGGGCTGTGTAATCACACATCTCCCATAACAAAGGCGGGCCGCTGACTAGAAATAGTCGGCGGTCCGCCTTTTGTGGTAAATAAAGGATTTGTCCTGATCTTGCTGCACGCGGATGGAAGCTTGAAAAATCCTGTGGAGAACGATATGATAGAGGCAAGAACCATGGCGTAGGATTAGAGACGATTGCACATGGATGAGGAAGGATGTTCCGTGGAAAGGGTGGTATGGATGGCTGAGCAGGAAAAACGGGCATGGTGGAAAGAAGCGGTGATTTATCAGGTGTATCCGCGTTCCTTTGCAGACAGCAACGGCGATGGTATCGGGGATCTCAACGGTGTGACGGAGCATTTGGATTATCTGGCCAGGCTGGGGATCGATGTAATCTGGCTGTCGCCGGTTTACCGGTCGCCGAATGACGATAACGGGTATGATATTTCAGATTATCGGAATATCATGGAGGAATTCGGCACGATGGAGGATTTTGACCGCCTGCTGGCCGCTGCGCATGAGCGCCATATTCGTGTGGTTAT
>JALFBM010000009.1 GCA_022773425.1 Selenomonadaceae bacterium | reverse complement strand
AGTCCGCACGCTCGTTCAGCAGGACTACAAGGACGCGTTCGAAAAGGTCGACGTGATTCTGACGCCGGTCGCGCCTACGCCGGCGTTCAAGATCGGCGAGATGACGTCCGATCCGTTGAAGCTCTATCTGCAGGATGTTTGCACGGTTCCTTTGAACCTTGCCGGACTCCCGGGTATCTCTCTGCCATGCGGCCGCAGCTCGAAGGGCCTGCCCATCGGCATGCAGCTCATCGGAAAGGCGCTCGACGAGGAGACGATTCTCCGCGCGGCCTACACGTATGAGCAGAGCCATGACTATGCGAACGCACTGCCTGAGCTGGGAGGGAAAAACTGATGAAATACGAACCGGTAATCGGTCTGGAAATCCATTGTGAATTAAAGACAAAAACAAAGATTTTCTGCGGCTGTGCGACAGGCTTCGGCGCGGAGCAGAACACGCATGTCTGCCCGGTCTGCCTTGGCCTCCCGGGTGTCCTGCCGACGGTCAACAAGCGCGTGGTCGAGTTCGCCATCAAGGCGGGCCTTGCGACGAACTGCCATATCAATGGCTACAGCAAATTTGACCGAAAGAATTACTACTATCCGGATCTGCCGAAAAACTGGCAGACCTCGCAGTATGACCTGCCGATAGCCGAACACGGCTGGGTCGATATCGACGTGGACGGCGAGAAAAAACGCGTGCGCCTGACGCGCATCCATATGGAGGAAGATGCCGGCAAGCTCGTCCATTCGGGAACGACCATCAAGGACTCGATCACGAGTGATGTCGATTACAACCGCACCGGCGTCCCCCTTCTCGAAATCGTTTCCGAGCCGGATATGCATTCGGCGGAGGAAGCGCGCGTATACATGGAGAAGATCAAGGCCATCATGGAGTATATCGACGTTTCGAACTGCAAGATGGAAGAGGGGAACCTTCGCGCCGACGTCAACGTCTCGCTGCGCCCGGCAGGGACCAAGGAACTCGGCACGCGCACGGAGATGAAGAACATCAACTCCTTTAAGGGCCTCGTGGACGCCATCGATTATGAAATCGACCGGCAGACCGATGTCCTCGAGGACGGCGGTCACGTCGTGCAGGAGACGCGCACCTGGGATCCGGCGCGCGGCATCACGCTGTCGATGCGCAGCAAGGAGAATGCGCACGATTACCGGTATATGCCGGAGCCAGATCTGCCGCCGATCGTCACGAGCGAGGAGACCATCGAGAAATACCGCAGGGAGCTGCCGGAACTGCCGGACGCGCGACGCGCGCGTCTTGAAAAGGATTACGGCCTTTCGGATTACGATGCAGGTATCTTGACGAGCACGCGTGCGATGGCAGAGTACTACGACGCCGTTGTTTCGACGGGCGCAGATCCGAAGCTTGCGGCAAACTGGATGATGGGCGACCTTGCCAAGGCACTCAACGAGGACGGGATCGAGATCCAGAAGTCCCCGGTCGATGCGAAACGTCTCGGCGAAATGATCCAGCTGATTTCGAAAGGTACCATTTCCGGCAAAATCGCGAAAAAAGTGTTCAAGGAAATGTGGACGAATCCGGACGCACCGGAGAAGATCGTCAAGGACAAAGGCCTTGTGCAGATCACGGATACTTCAGCCATCGAAGGCGTCGTCGACGAGGTCATCGCGAAAAACGAAAAGGCCGTCAACGATTATAAAGGCGGCAATAAGAAAGCCATCGGGGCGCTTGTCGGCCAGGTCATGAAGGCGACCAAGGGCAAGGCAAATCCGCAGATGGTCAACAAGATGCTCGCGCAAAAATTGAATGGATAACAGGCCTAAAGACCTTTCAGCCGGTACACCGAAAGCACGGTTGTGCCGGCTGTTTTTTGCGGGGAAAGCACTGGTTTACGTCTGGCGGTGTTTATGGTAAAATAATACGGTATACATCGCTAAGGAGGCAGCTCATGGAAAAACGAATGAATACGAGCCGTCAACGAAATACAAATCCGAGAAAGAAGAAAAGCGGCGGGACGGGGGGCCGTATCCTGATGGGATTCGGCATCGTCCTGCTCGTCATGGCTCTCGGTATCGGCTGCGGTTTTTTGACTGCAAGCATGAATACGAAGCCGGATCTCGTGAACGATATTCGTCCGCCGGCGACCTCCATCATCTACGATATTCACGGGAATGAAATCGCGAACGTTCATGCCGACCAGAACCGCAAGCCGGTAAAGCTCGCGCAGGTCCCGAAAAACCTGCAGAACGCATTCGTCGCGGTCGAGGACAACCGCTTTTACGAACACGGAGGCATCGATCCGCGCGGGATCCTTCGCGCGCTTTACGCGAACATTCGCGGGCGCACGGTTTCCGAGGGCGGTTCCACCATCACGCAGCAGCTGGCCAAAAACGCTTATCTGACGCAGGACCGCACGCTGAAGCGCAAGATCCAGGAGGTATTCCTCGCTCTGCAGCTCGAACGGCAGTATACGAAGGACGAAATCCTCGAGATGTACCTGAATCAGATCTATTTTGGTCAGGGCGCGTACGGTGTACAGGCAGCGGCGCAGACCTACTTCGGCAAGAACGTCGAGGATCTCGATTTGAATGAGTGCGCGATGCTCGCGGGCATCCCGAAAAGCCCGAACTACTATTCCCCGCTGAACAACCTGCAGGCCGCACAGGAGCGCAAGGCAACCGTCCTCGATCAGATGGAGAAGTACGGCTATATCAACAGCTCCACGGCATCCAAGACGAAGAAAGAAAAACTCGCGCTCGTCAAGCCGGCGAAGAAGGAAGCCACGACACCGGCCTCGTACTTTGTGGACTACGTCACGCAGACCATGATCGATAAATATGGCGCGGACGCCGTGTATAAAGAAGGCATGCAGATCTATACGACGCTCGATATGGATATGCAGAAAGCCGCCGAAGCGGCGATGAAAAATCTGCCGAACTCGCGCAAGGACGGCAATGGCATCGAGCAGCCGCAGGGCGCGCTGGTCGCCATCGATCCGCAGACGGGCTACGTCAAAGCCATGGTCGGCGGACGCGGTACGGATCAGTTCAACCGTGCGACAATGGCCGTCCGGCAGCCGGGTTCTGCGTTCAAGCCCTTTGTGTTTGCCGCGGCACTCGAAAACAAATTTACGCCAGACACGCTGATCGACGACAGCCCGCTCAAGGGCTCGAATGGCTGGAACCCACAGAACTTTGACCGCACCTTTCATGGGAAGGTTACGCTCCGTGAAGTTGCACAGCATTCCCTGAATGTGCCGACCATCAAGATCGCGCAGCAGCTCGGCATCGACAAGCCGATTTTCTACGCGCAGGAGATGGGCATCAGCACCTTTGTGCTCGACGGGCCGCAGAACGACAAAAACCTCTCGACGGCGATCGGCGGCCTTACCAAAGGCGTGACACCGCTCGAGATCACGAGCGCTTATGGCACCTTTGCGAACAAGGGACTGCATGTCGACCCGGTCGTCGTGGTCAAGGTCGTCGACCGCAACGGAAAGGTGCTCGAGCAGGCGGCACCAAAGACCAAACAGGTCATCAGCGAATCCAGCGCGGCGAATCTCACGAGTATGCTGGAAACGGTCGTCGAGAAGGGCACGGGCGCGCGGGCGCGTCTCGCCGACCGTCCAGCGGCAGGCAAGACCGGTACGACCGACGATTACCGTAATGCCTGGTTTATCGGTTATACGCCGGACCTCGTCGCCGGCGTCTGGGTTGGCTGTGACGACAACGCCTCGCTCGGCAGTATGACCGGTGGCACGCTCCCCGCATCGATCTGGAAAGACTTCATGACCAAGGCGCTTGCCGGGACGCAGGCGAAAAACTTCGATGGCTCCGCAGCATCGCGTCACGGCGGCATCAACGAGCTGGAAGAAGATCATGGCAATGGCATGAAGGACAAAAAGACGGAAAAGGCGGCGAAGAGCGGCGCGAAAGAAAAGGCGCAGGGAGGATCCAAGCAAACGAATACCGGCGGTGACGGCGGCAATTCGGCGCCGGCTCAGCCGGCGGCCCCGGCACCGGCAGCTCCGGAACCCGGCGAGAATATCTCAAAAAACCGGAACTAACCGCGAAACGACACCAAAGGATAGGACGACGCAAAAGGAGAGAGTTTGTTGGCAAACGTATTCGATACTTTGAAGGAGCGCGGATTTGTCGCGCAATGCACGAACGAAGCGGAACTCCGCGCACTCTTTGAAAAGGAGCGCGTGACATTCTACATCGGCTTT
>JALFBM010000064.1 GCA_022773425.1 Selenomonadaceae bacterium | reverse complement strand
CAGACTGTAAATCTGTCATCTTCGGATTACGATGGTTCGAATCCATCCCTGCCCACCACTACGAAAGCAGAGCGTCGCGTATGCGGCGCTTTTTTCGTATTCGGAACACGCGTATGCGTTCTAATTGAGACCTAACGGCCTTTTTTTTACATCGCAAGGATAAAACGATATATATATCGTAGGCCGTGTATAAAATGTGATATAATGGTGAACAGAGGTTTCCTTTCACTGCATGCATGGTGGATGAGGAGGATTTATGGAAAATCGATACAAAGGCATGACGATGGCTCTTTGCCTTGCTCTCGCGGTCAGTGGGCGGTCTGTATCGGCACAGGATGTGTCCCTGCAGGATGCCATCGATATCGCCTTGGCGCAGAATACCGACCTGCTGATCACGCAGAAGGGCGAGGATACGGCGGCGTCGACGCTGGCAACGGCGAAGGGGCAGAACGGCTTCAAGGCATCGGCGAGCGGCGACGTGCTTCATTCGAGCAAGACGGAGGGCTCAAATCGCGCGGATTCCTCGTCACTCGGCTTGTCCGGCAGTCTGCCGCTCTACACGGGCGGTGCCAACGAGGCGAAGATCAAGAGCGGCGAGATCGGTCTGGAATCGTCGCGGCTGACGACGGAGCGCAAGCGCGAGGATCTCAAGCTCTCGGTCATCAAGGCGTTTTATAACGCGCTCGAGGCGCGCAAGACCATCGACGTGGACCAGGAGTCGGTCGATAACTATCAGGCACATTATACGAACGTCAGCCAGCTCTACTCCGCGGGATCCAAAGCGCGTATCGACGTGCTGCGCTCATCGGTCGAGCTCTCGAATGCAAAGCAGACGCTGATCAAGGCGCAGAACGCCTACGAGGTCGATCTGTCGACGCTCCGGAACCTGCTCAACATGGACCGCACGGTACCGCTGAACCTCACAACGGATTTTTCCTACGATAAATTTGACATCGGCATGGACGACGCGATTGCCTATGCGTACCGCAACCGCAAGGACCTGAAGGTCGCCGAGTACGACATGAAGCAGAAGGAGCTGGCCATCACGTCGGCAAAGGCCGGCTACCAGCCGGAGCTCTCGCTTTCCGTCGGGACGAATGTCATCGACAAAGATTGGCATCCGTCGACGGACAATAAGACGGGTATCAGCGCCGGCGTCGGTCTGTCCTGGAATCTTTTCGACAGCGGCGTGACGAAGGCGGAGGTCCAGGAGGCCAAAAACCAGTACGATATCGCGAAGCTCAGCCTGCTCAAAGACAAAGAGGATATCGATCTGTCGCTGCGCCAGTCTTATTACAATATGCGCGAGGCGGAGAAGCGGTTCACGTCGACGACGGATGCGGTGAATCAGGCCGAGGAAGACTATTATATCGCGCGGGAGAAATACCGTGCGGGCGAGGGACTCATGCTCGACATCATCGATGCACAGCTCGCGCTCTCGACGGCGCGGCTCAACCACATCAGTGCGCAGTATGACTACGCGCGCTATAAGGCAGAGGTGGAAAACGAGATGGGCATCGGCCTCAACGACAGCGAGAAATCCGCGTCCGGACAGCTCGTCACGGATGCCGCGCGCGTGATCGCGGCATCGCCGCTGACGAAGGCCCAGGCGGCGCAGCCCGTCGCGCCTGCCAGGGCGTCGGCCTCGCAGGATGCCCGGCGTGAATCGCGGCAGACGGTGGCGGAACTCGCCGGAAGTGGAGCAGCAAAATGACGAAAAAACGCAAGGTTCAGATCGGCATTGCTGCCGTACTCGTGGCCGTGCTCGCGTTCGGCGGCTGGCGGTATTATACCAGCCAGCAGAAGGTGAAGGAGCAGGCGGCCGCCGCACAGCAGGTTACGCAGGTCACGCGCATGGACATCCAGTCGACGGTATCGGCGACCGGCACGATCCGCCCGGTCAATTCCGTGGAGGTCAGCTCCAAAATCACGGCGCGCATCAAGAACGTGCTCGTGAAGGAGAACGACACGGTCAAGGCGGGGCAGACGGTCGCGATGCTCGAGGGCAAGGACTACGAGTCGAAGCGGGATCAGGCGCAGTACAAGGTCACGAGCACAAAGCAGAAATACGACCGCGTCAGCTATCTCTATTCGATCGGCGCGGACACGCAGCAGCAGCTCGAGGACGCGCAGTACGATTACGATACGGCGCAGTCCCAGCTCGCCGAGACGGAATCCGATCTGGCGGAGACCGTCATCACGGCGCCGATGGACGGCGTGGTCGTCGGCGAGCCGAAGACCGCCGGCACGATGGCTGTCCAGGGATCGGACAACCCGACGGTCATCATGCGCATCGCCGACTTGTCGAGCAAGCAGATTCTCGCCAAGGTGGATGAGACCGATATCGGAAACGTAAAGGTCGGCCAGGACGCGACGTTTACGGTCGATACATATCCGAACAAGACGTTTACGGCACATGTTTCAAAGATTTCGCAGACCGATACGGCCAACACGTGGGATACACAGAAATCCACGTCGACCTCGACGAGCACCTCGTCTTCGTCGAGCGTCATCTACTATTATGTGACGCTCGACGTCGATGACCCGGAGAACGAGTTGTTCCCGTCGATGACCGCGCGCGTGGAAATCCATACGGCGGATAAACAGGATGCGCTCGTCGTGCCGATCTCGACGCTGAAGACGGATGCCAACGGCTCCTACGTCATCGTGCGGAATCCGGACGGTTCGGAGGAAAACCGCTACGTGAGTGTCGGCATCTACAGCGATTCGTACGTTGAGATCCTCTCTGGCCTGGAGGAGGGCGAAGAGGTCGTCTCTACCTATACGGCGACGAAGAGCAGCAAGCCCTCCGGCAGCAACAACCATCGCGGCGGCCCGCCTCTCTGATCTGGCGGGGCCGCTATCAGGGCGGCAGAAAGAACGAGTTATGGAAAAGATGAAAGAAGAAGCGCGCGATGCGACGATCCAGCTGCGCGATATCCGGAAAATCTACCAGATCGGCGAGGAGACGCTTGCGGCGCTGGACGGCATCACGCTCGATATCCACAAGGGCGAGTTCGCCGCCCTGATGGGGCCGTCGGGCTCCGGCAAATCGACCCTGATGAATATTCTCGGCTGTCTCGACCGCCCGACCTCGGGCTCGTACAAGCTCGACGGCGAGGAAGTCTCGCATCTCTCGGATGACCAGCTCGCCTATACGCGGAACCGCAAAATCGGATTCGTATTCCAAAACTTCAACCTGCTCTCGCGCATTTCGGCGCTCGAGAACGTCGCTCTGCCGCTCGTCTACGCGGGGATCGGGCGCAGGGAGCGCAACGAGCGCGCCATGCATTTTCTCGAGGCGGTCGGCCTCGCGGACCGCGCGGACCATCAGCCCAACGAGCTCTCGGGCGGTCAGCGCCAGCGCGTGGCGATTGCCCGCGCGCTCGTCAACGACCCGCACATCATCATGGCGGATGAGCCGACCGGCAACCTCGATACGAAATCGACGAAGGAGATCATGCAGATCTTCGAGGCCATGCACGAGGAGGGGCGCACGATCATCCTCGTCACACATGAGCCGGAGATCGCGGCCTGTGCGAGCCGCCAGCTTCTCGTGCGCGATGGGAAGATCACCCGCGATGAAGGAAAGGGCGTGGTCATGGATGTTGTTTAAAGAGAGCTTTCAGATTGCGCTCGCGTCCCTGCTCGCGAACAAAATGCGCTCGCTGCTGACGATGCTCGGCATCATCATCGGCGTCGGTGCGGTCATCGCGATGGTCTCCATCGGCATGGGCGTGCGCTCGAATGTCACAAACTCCATCGCGAGCCTCGGCTCGAACATGCTGATCATCATGCCGGGCTCCTCGAACCGCGGCGGCGTGCGCGGTGCGGCCGGCTCGATGCAGACGCTGAAATACGATGACGCGAAGGCCATCCAGGAGAAAATCCCCGATGTCGAATACGTTTCCCCGACGGTTTCGTCCTCGTATCAGGTTGTCTACGGGAACAACAACTGGAATACATCGGTACAGGGGGTGACGCCGGAGCTCATGTCCATCCGCTCGCTGACCGTCAGCTACGGTGCGTTCATTTCCGAGAATGACCTGCAGAAGCGGCAGCGCGTGGCCGTCATCGGCACGACGGTCGCGGAGAACCTGTTTGAGGACAAGGACCCGGTCGGCCAAAACATCCGCATCAACAATCAGCCGTACAAGGTCATCGGCCTGCTGAAGAGCAAGGGCCAGTCCTCCATGGGACAAGATCAGGACGATATGGTCTATGTGCCGCTGACGACCGCACAGGAGCGCATGCTCGGCATCACCTATGTCCAAAACATCAACCTGCAGGTCAAGAATGCGGACAAGATGGACCAGGTGCAGGCGCAGGTCGAGCAGCTGCTCCGCACGCGCCACCATATCACCGGCGACAAGGAGGACGATTTCAACGTCCGGAACCTCACGAGCCTCATGCAGACGGTTCAGCAGTCGACGACGATGCTGACCCTGCTGCTCGGTTCGATTGCCGGCATTTCGCTGCTCGTCGGCGGCATCGGCATCATGAACATCATGATGGTTTCTGTGACGGAGCGCACACGCGAGATCGGCATCCGCAAGGCGCTCGGCGCGACGTTCCTGAACATCATGACGCAGTTTTTGATCGAGTCGATGGTCATTGGCATCATCGGTGGCCTGATCGGCATCGGGCTCGGTTGCCTTGCGTCGAAGCTCATCGCGCAGGCCGGCAGTTTCACGACCGTCATCACGCCCGCGCCGATTCTCGTATCGTTCCTGTTCGCCGTCGGCATCGGGCTGTTCTTCGGTATATACCCGGCCCGCAAGGCCGCCCGCCTCGATCCGATCGAAGCGCTCCGCTACGAATAAGCGTGTACGAAAAAGGACGTTTGTAGAGAAAGCCTCTCTGCAAACGTCCTTTTTGGCGGTATCGCGCCGCTATTTTGGATTGTATTCCACAATCTCGAGGTCGGGGTGCTCGTTGAGGTCGAGGAGTTCGTTCGGCGAGATCTCGATGACGGGATGGGCGGCGTAGTCGTTCGGGTAGGCCGCGACGATGCCCTTTTGGCCGTTAGAAAGCACGACTTTGGAGCCAAGAAACGCGTCTTTGATGCGGTTGAGCATGACGACGCAGACGGCCGGATCGAGCGTCTGGAACATGCCGCCGCTGATCGCTGCAATCGCGGCGAACGGCGTCTGCTTGACATAGCCCTCTCGTTCCGTCGTGATGTTGTCGTAGATATCTGCCACCATGACGACGCGCGCGTACTCGTGGATATCCGGCCCCTGCACGTTGAACGGGAAGCCGGAGCCGTCCATGCGCTCGTGATGCTGCAGCGCGGCGAGTTTGACCCCATCGGAGAGCTCCGCCACGCCGTTTAAGATGTGCTGCCCGTCGATGGTGTGCTGCACGTAGGCTTCGTAATCCTCGCCCTCGAGGTTTTCCACTCTTTTATCCAAAAGCCGTTGGGGAAATTTCGATTTGCCGATGTCGTGCAGGAACCCCGCGAGGATCAGCTCCCTGGTCTTTTTTTTGTCGAAATGCATCCATTTCGCGATGACGCCGGAGAGGATCGAGACGCGCAGTGAGTGGTTGTAGATATCGCTCGCGAGGTGGTTCATCTCGTAGAGGTAGTCGATGACGCCGCTGCTCCTGGACAGCGGTGCGTAGGCTTTGTCGACCACACGGTTTGCCGCGTCCATCGGGACCTTCCCGGTCTTGCCCGCCTGTTCGAAGACCGTCTCAGCGGCCTGCAGGATGTTGTCGTACTCTTTCAGAAAGGCGTTGCCGCGGTTGAAAATCGCGGATACTGCCTGATAGTTTTGGCTTAGCTCGTACTCATCCTTGATGTAGACAACGGGTATATTCAGAAACGTAAGCCGTGTGATATGCGCTTTGGAAAGCAAGGTACCTTCGGACAGGATCACGACCCGGTCCGGATTCACGATGGTCCGGGCAAGGATCATGCCTGGTTTCAGATCTTCCACGGAAATCGCTCTCAAAATAACCCCTCCTTTTCTATATCCTATGTCGCGGACCGGGATCCCGGCCGCGATTCCCCATTTTTTATTTTCTAGACGCGGAGGGCAAATCCCTTCCGAAAGCCGGGCCTTTTTGCAAAATACAGAAAAATCTCGGATGGAAAGCGCGTAAACATCGTTTCGCCCTTGACAATCTTACAACCGTTCGATATAATATCTTCAAGTTAATCCTTTAATACAATAAAGAAATGAAAGGGCGATGGAATATGAAAGCAAAGAAATGGCTGGCGCTTGGCCTCGCAGCGGTAATGACGATGGCATTGGTGACGGGGTGCGGCAGCAACGCCGCGAAGGACAGCGGTTCAGGTGCGAAGGACAGCGGGAAGATCATCGTCGGGCTCGACGATAATTTCCCGCCGATGGGCTTCAAGGATGAAAACAATGAGATCACGGGCTTTGATGTCGATCTCGCGAAGGAGGCGTCGAAGCGCCTCGGCCGCGAGGTCGAGTTTAAGGCCATTGACTGGTCGAGCAAAGAGGCGGAGCTCAAGAGCGGCCGCGTCAATGTCCTTTGGAACGGCCTCGATATCACGGAGAAGCGCAAGGAGAACATGCTGTTCTCCGACCCGTATATGGATAACCGTCAGATCATCTTCGTAAAGAAGGGCCGCACGGACATCCAGGATGAGTCGAGCCTCAAAGGCAAGAATGTTGGTACGCAGAGCGCGAGCACGGCGGAGGAGTACCTCGACGGCGACGTGTTCAAGAAGGTCGGTGCAAAGGAAATCAAGAAATATCCGGATTTCGTCAACGCGTTCATGGATCTCGAGAATGGCCGCATCGACGCGGTCATCGGCGATGAGATCGTCGGCCGCTACTATATGAGCAAGCACCCGGACTCCATCGAGGCGGTGGACGTCGCGGTCGGCCCGGTCTCGCAGTTCGGCATTGCGTTTGCCAAGGACAACCAGCAGCTTCGCGATGAAGTGCAGAAGGTGCTCGACGAGATGAAGGCGGACGGCACGATCGCAAAGATCTCGGAGAAATGGTTCGGCAAAGATATTACGATTCAGAAATAATCCAGCAGGAAATGAGGAGATTGTAACTGTTAAATAAAATATAGAATATAATAGGTATATATGGTATAATATAAGTATGAATACCTATAAACCGAAAGATTTTGCCAAGATGCTTGGTGTGACAGTCCGGACGCTCCAGAAGTGGGATGTTGCGGGCAAATT
>JALFBM010000060.1 GCA_022773425.1 Selenomonadaceae bacterium | reverse complement strand
ATTCTATCATATTTGACTCAGCCATACCACAACACCTCCCTTAATCATCTTATGCGCCTTCAGCAAATCTTGCACAGAATAAGGCCATCAAGAAATATGGCGCTTCTGTTCTATGCTGCCATGGTCTCAACCTTGCTCCTGCATGTATTTAACTTGATCGGTATCTTAGTCGCTTTTCTTAGTCGGTCAGCGACCAAGATCATCCTGCTCATCATCCGAATCATGATGTGCCAGATCAAAAAATGCTTTCTGACTTTCTATTTCGGCCCTCAGCACCTCATCGGTAGATAGATACAGCATGTATTTCGATGCAAAGTGATGATTTGTGTTGTCGCTAAAAAGTAAGGAAACGACAACCGGTATTATTCACAAAGCTTCAGGTACGCTTTCTTCACAATTCCGGCCATCAGTTTTCGGCGTTTTTTCAGAAATTCTGGATAGTCCATGTTCTCGAATCCTTCCGGCAACGCATTCTCAGCACAGCTTTTCTTGTATCCTGTATCACCGAGCTTCTCCTTGTACCTTGAAACATAATCAGCCGGTGGATTGTCGGAAATATCTATATTCGTATTGTAATCGAGATACGTAAAGTTGGCAATCTGGTTCCGGTCGCGGTCGCTTGTATATCCAATCTCTGTCAAATAATGTTTTGGGAATATGTGATGCTTATCAATGGCTTTCTTGTCACCACTTGCTCCTGGAAGCATTTTCGCAGCAAGAGTGGCAGTACTGAATAGCATAGGCGTTCCAAGTACATTCAAAGCGGCGATATAGCCATACCAAGAAGGAGACCGCGCCGCAGCACTCGCAAGATATGTTGGCAATGTCAGATTAAAATAATCATCAGAGAACCTCGTACGAATCACATCGTCAAGATAGGATACAAATCCATCTGCAGTCGTTACACTTCTCAAATCAGCAAATTGCTTCTCAACTTCAGATTCTGTGGAACCAGTGTAGAAGTAGGTAATAGTCGACATGAAAATCCATTTCTTGACAATCTTCTGCAGCGCGATTGGCTGAACCTTATACTCATATTTCCCAATAAGATACAAGACATAACAGAATACAACCGCATTTGTCGAAGCTACAATACTACCATTTACATATCCGGCATCCGCGAATAATCCCATAAAGGCATGCCAGTTGTTCAAATTTGTCACTTTATCAAGCGCGTTTTTGAACTTCTCAAGGTTCACCTTCATTTCTTCAGAAGTAATCGTCCCGTCCTCGAGGTTTTTACCTCTCAAAAGCATATAGGCGTACCTGAGACGCGCTCTACGGAATCCCAATCCTACAGCCATGCGGATAAGATGAGACGGGTCAACTTTTAGAATGAAGTTATACGAGGTCCCGTCCTTCGGTATTCTGGACGCCGCACAGAAGGCATCGATCTTGTCATGAACATCATTGTCATAAACAGCAAGCAATGTCTCGATGAAGTTCTTCTCTGTAAGTTTCTGCCCGCCGGAATTTACACGGACGAAGATATCTGCGACATCCTCCTCAGTCGCCTTGGAATTGATGCGAAGAGTTGGAAGTGTATAAATTGATAAATTTAGGAGATCGTTCAGATTTGCCTCAATGGTTTCCTCTTCATCATCTGTTAATAATAACTTATTGTTCTTTTCACGTCCAGCATTACAATCCTTAATGAACTGACGACGAAACTTTGATACGTTGTGGTCATCATCAGCAGCAAAAACCTTGCTTATTTCTCCAATCCATTCCGGATTTCTTTCATAGGCTTCTGTCCAGACTGCAAATTCCCTCGTCAATGGATTAAAAGAAATACGAATAGCCCTGTCAACATAGTTTTTATCCTTTACCCGGATCCCATTGATCGCAGCAAGAAGAGCAGTCAGTCGTTGCTGTCCATCAATCACAAGATAATCCGGTCGTATATAGGTTTTATCATTTGTGCCGATCTTACTGACGGTCTCATATCCTTCCGGAGACTGCCATAGCATTATGTACCCGATAGGATACCCCTTCAGCATGGAGTCGAGCAGATCACGGGCTTTGCTATCTTTCCACACAAATGGTCTTTGAAGATCCGGGAGCCCCACTTTTCCATTTCTTACATCGCTGAGCAAGTCTCCCACTTTACTCGGGATGTTATCAAATAATTCTTTTCCCATAGATATTCCCCTTCGCTATTTCATTGCAGTTCTGGATCACTGCCTAATATAATTGGCCCCTTGTCAAGACCATTTTATAAAATTTATTGCGTGTTTTATTGCGGTACGCAAATATTAAAACCTCTATTTTCCCGTGACATCAAGCATACCGTCTCGACGTGAGAAGTCTGCGGGAACATGTCGACGGGCTGGATTTTCTGGGGGTAGTAGCCGAAAGGAGCAAGGATGGCGAGGTCGCGGGCGAGGCTGGCGGGATTGCAGGATACGTAGACGATGCGCTCGGGCTTCATTTCGGCGAAAGTCTTCAGGACGAGAGGCGTGCATCCCGCGCGCGGTGGGTCGACGACGATGACGTCGGGGCGCACACCCTGCCGGTAGAGCTGCGGCATGACGCGTGTCGCGTCGCCGACGAGGAACTCCGCGTTCTTGACGTGATTGTCGCGCGCATTGCGCTTCGCATCTTCGATGGCTGGCTTCACGATCTCGATGCCGTAGACCTTCGCCGCTTTCTGTGCGAGGAACAGGCTGATGGTTCCCGTCCCGCAGTACGCATCGATGACGGTCTCCCCGCCGCGCAGGTTTGCAAACTCGAGAGCTTTGCGGTAAAGGACTTCGGCCTGTTCGGTGTTCACCTGGAAGAAGGAGCGTGGAGAAATATGGAATTTCAACCGCCCGATGCGGTCGAGAATGGTCGGCTTACCCCAAAGTAGTTTCGTCTCCCGCCCCATGATGACGTTGTTGTGGTAGGTCTGGATATTCTGCTGCACGCTGACGAGGTTCGGCAGTTTGGCGCGGAGGAGTTTGATGAATTCCCGCTCGCGCGGCAGATGCTGCGTTGCTGTGACCAGGCAGACCATGAGTTCCTCTCCGAGGCCGACGCGGCCAACCACATGGCGCAGTACGCCGGTATGCCGATCCTCATCATAGACGGAGATATGGAGCTGCGCCGCGATATCCCGCACAGCGTTGACGATAGCATTGTTCCCCTGTTTTTGAATATGGCAGTCCTTCGTATCGATGATACGGTGCGAGCCGCGCGCAAAGCATCCGATGACAGTTCTCCCCTTTTCGAGACCAACCGGGAACTGCATCTTATTGCGATAGTTCCAAGGCGATACGGCGCCGATTGTAGGCTCGACATAGGCATCTGGCATTTTGCCAATGCGCGTGATCGCATCGATGACCTGCTGGCGCTTCATCTTGAGCTGGGCCATATAGTCGAGGTGCTGGAGCTGGCAACCGCCGCAATCCTCATAAATGGGGCAGATTGGCTTCACGCGGTCGGCACTCTTGCGCACGACCTGGAGCAGCCGGCCCGATGCGTAGCTCTTTTTGACCTCTTCGATCTTCACGCGGACCTCTTCACCGGGCAGCGCGCCGCGTACGAACACGGTAAACGTTTCGACCTTGCCGACGCCTTCGCCGGAGATACCGAGCGACTGGATGGCAAGCGTATATTCTTTTCCTTTTTCGACAGGAACGTTGCGTTTCATGTGTTCCTTCTCCTTTTATTTCTTTAGAAATGAAATGTTCTCAAACAGCTCCATGGGATGTGCCAGGAGGATCTTTGCCCCATGCTCGAGCAGTTCCTCCCTCGGGCGGAAGCCCCAAAGCACGCCGACGGGCAAGAAGCCCGCGTTGACCGCTGTATCCATATCGACGCTCGTATCACCGAAATAGGCGACGCGGTCCGGGCGCACTCCGTATTCCTTTGCCATCATCAGGACCTTCGTCGGATCCGGTTTGACGGGCAGCGGCGGGCGATCCCCCATGACGATGGAAAAGGTATCCTTCGGGAAGAGCCGCGCGATAATCTCGTCGGCAGCCGTCTGATGTTTGTTCGTGCAGACGCCACACGGGATTCCCATGCCCTTCAGTTTGTTTAGCACATCGAGGATACCGGCAAAAGGCTTGGTGTGGCTCCGATGCTTTTCGTACATGCTTTGATAGCGCTTCATGGCCGTATCAACGAACGTCGGATCTTTCGCACGCTCTGCCGGCAGTGCGCGTTCCACAAGTTTTCGCGAGCCGTTCCCGAGGAAATAGCGGTATTCTGCAAGCTCATGCTGCGGGAATCCATAGGATGCCAGCATTTCATTAACGCTGATGGCCAGATCCTCGAGAGAATCGATGAGCGTCCCATCCAAATCGAAAATTGCTGCCTGATATTCTTTCTCCATTGTTTGCTCCTATTGAAAAACTAAGAAATCCGATCAAAAGCCCCTTGCCAAGTCCGCCATGCATTGCTGCGCGAATTGCCCGACCGAAACACCGTAAACCGCGCGGAATGCTTTTTCGGCATTTTCGGTCTGCTGCACCGCCTTTACGTACCGCGCGTATCTGTTCCAGCCGTATTTCGTATGGAGCTCCAGGCAAGCCAGCTCGGAAAGGGCCGAAATCGTTTCGTCGCCGAATTTTCCCACCGCCTCCTGATAGCCTTTCTCCGAAGCGATGGAGGCGAGTTCTGGAATGCGGCCGGCCTGCTGCAGCTTGACGCGCCAGGTCTTTCGATAGGCAGGCATATTGGCCTCGCCCATCTCGACCACCCGGCGCGTGCCAAATAGATAGCCCATGCCGCGCGTAAGCCAGGCGATGTCTTTCTCCTTCGCAGTCTGTCCGCTGCTTTCTGCCGCGGCCGCACGCAGGACGAGCACCGCGGTGCTGAATGCCAGCTGCCTGTCATCACCGAGCTGCGAGGCGTTGACGAGAATCGTGCTGCCATTCTCGATCCAAAGGCTCGACGACGCTAGCTCCTTTGCCTTTTTCGCATCGATATCCAGGGATTCTATGGCCGCTTTTTCGAGGTCTGCCTGATCTCTCGCCAGGATCAATTCGTACTCGCCATGCCAGCGCATGCCCATCTGCCGGGCCAAAAGTTGCTGGGAGGCCGCAAGCTCCCGCTGAAGCTTCCCGGAAATCGCGGAAGAAACGCCTTCCCGCGTCTCGATCTGCACCTGCGCGCCCGCTGTCTGTTTCTGTGCCCACCACGCGGAAAACTCCTGCAGGAACGCATCGAGCGGAAGCCCGAAGGTCTGCGCAAACGCCTGTTCGCCGCTGCCGGATTCGCCGAGCTGCCGGAAGTACGCAGCAAGCTGCCCGCACTCCTGTCCCTTTGCGTAATGCGCGAGCAGATAGGCGGTCATGACGTCCGCGAGTGAATAGGTATGGAATGCGCGCGCCATCAGTTGCTTCCGCTGCTCTGCCGTACAGTGCTGGACATCCTGCGGCGTCGCGGGATGAGCGGCGGTCAGCAGATCGTCGAGCGCATCTCGTTTCCATTTTTCAACGGATCGGCCATGCAGGCGCTCCGCCACCACGGCCCCGACATAGTCTGCCGAACCCTCCTCTAGCCAGAACAAGGCCTGATCGTCGGTATCGTGTCCACGGCTCAGCTCGTACTGCAGCTGATGAAAGAGCTCATGCCCCGTTGTTGCATAATGGTCACTGCGCGTACTCATGACCCCGGCGGATGCGTTGATGGCCGTGACCTGGCGGCTCGCACCAGTCCAGCCGCCAGAAACGTCCGCAATCTGTTTCGCGTCGTCCTCCGATAAATCAAATGCCCGCTGCAAGGTGCTTTGGTAGCTTGCCTGATCCTCGCAGACAAAGACATCGACGGCCTGGTGAATCGGCGTTCCCATCTGCTCGCCCGCAAGCTGCTGGAACATATCCGAAGCGTCCTGCACCTGCTTCATCGCCGCGGATGGCACGCTGCCCTCCGCATGGATGGAGATGCCGGTTCCCGCATGGCCGTACAGCAGACGCTCAAGGCCCATGAGACCTTCCCGGTGAAAGACGGTCCCTGCACCGATACCCACAAGCAGCAAAAGGCAGACCAGCAGCCCGCCGATGATTTTCCGCACGATTGCTCATCTCCTCCGCGCTCTAGGACAGGCCGTCAAATTCGTTTCTGCCAGCGGCAGGTCACCGACTCAACCAGGTCGATGCAGCCGAACAGGAACAACCCGAGCAGGCTCAGCACAACGATGCCCGCATACATATCGAGATAATTGACGCGAAGCCACGCGTCCATGATGAAATAACCCATCCCATATTGTGTGCCGAAGGTCTCCGTGAAAAACAGCACCGAAATCGCCGTCGCCATCGCGACGCGGATCGCCGTCAGGAATTTCGGCCAGGACGCGGGGAAGATGACCTCGCGGAAAATCTGCCAGAAATTCGCCCCGAGGGAGTACAGCGGATCGTAGGTTTCCTGCGGCAGAGCGCGGATGGCATCGCGGATCGCGATAACGACCTGGAACACGATAATCAGGAAAATCATGCAGATTTTCGAGATTTCTCCTACGCCTGCAAGCAGCATTAAAATGGGAAGCAGGGCGATTTTCGGAATCGGGTAGGTCAGGTAGACAACCGGCGCAAGGTACCGATCCGCTTTCTTGAAATAGCCCATGATAACGCCGAGTGGAAAACCGACGGCCACCGCGAGAAGGAGTCCTGCCGCGATGCGCCATAAGCTGTAAAAGCCATGAACGGCAATCGATGCGGTGAAGATTCTCGCCAGGCGCTCAAAGACCTTGCCAGGCGTCGGGATGATCGGCAGCTCGCAGAGTTCTGCGATGAGCCACCACAACGCGAGCAGGAAAACGGCGCCGAGGAAATAGGACAGCAATACGCGCTGGGTTTTCTGTAACTCATGCATGACCGTTCCCTCCCCGCATCGCCTGAATTTTCCTGCGGAGCTCGCGTTCCATCGCCGTGAACGCCGGGGTATCCCGCTTTGCATCATCACCGGCCAGCGGATTGTCGAGGAATTCCGCAATCCGGCCGGGATTCGGCTGCATTAGCAGGATCTTCCCTCCGAGATACAGGGCTTCCTCGACATAATGCGTGACGAGCATGGTCGTCACGCGTGACTGCTGCCAAAGATGCAGGAATACCTCCTGCATCTCCTCGCGCGTAATGGCGTCCAGCGCGGAAAACGGCTCATCCATCAGGAGGACGTCAGGCTTCAAAAGGAACATGCGCGCGAGCGATACGCGCTGCTGCTGGCCGCCCGAAAGCTCTCCCGGATAGCGTTTCAGCAGATCCAGCAGGCCGAGCTTCTCGCATAAGGCCTTGAACGATGCTTCCTCAATGTTCTTATGCCGGATCTTACAGCCGAGCCGGATGTTTTCCTCAGCCGTGCGCCATGGCAGAAGGCCGTAGCTCTGTGGCATAAAGCCGATGCATTTCTTCTTCGGATCCACGGCTGCGCCGTCAATCGTCAGACTGCCCTTGAGGCCATGGACCGGCAGGAGTCCGGCGATGGCTTTCAGCAGGGTCGATTTCCCGCAACCGGATGGCCCTATGATGGCACAAACCGTCCCTTTCGGGACGGTCAGGCTCACATCTTCGAGCGTCAGGAAAGGCGCCTTTTCCCCCTGCCCGGCATAGGCAAAGGACAGATGTTTTACTTCAATCATATTGTTCTGCTATTCCTCCCCGCTTCCCTCGTTTCTTATCCGAAACTTATGGGAGCAGATTCTGGACGATATCTTTATAGGCGAACGAGGAGTGAATGAGTCCTTTGTCGACGAGCCACTGGATGCAGTCGTTGACATCGCTGTCTTTCGGCAGGGCTGCTTTCTGATAGTTCGGCAACTTCAGCGCCTCTTTCGTGCCCTCGGGGAAACCGGACATCTCGATGATCCTATCCATATACTCGTCCTGCGGCGTATGGTTCAAATAGTCGACGGCCTTGTTGTAGGCGCGGTACATCGCGCGGATGGACGCCAGCTTATCCTTGGTCGCCTTCTGCGTGAACACGATGACGCCCGGATTGATACCGAGGTCGTCGGAGCCCTCGATGAGCTTGCAGCCGCTATGGATGGCAAGGCTCGCCATCGGCTCGGGCAGTGTCGCCGCTGCGAGCTTCCCGTTCTGTAGCATCTCGAGGCGCGTCGGGATCTGCGGGATGATGACCTTGTTGATGTCATCGCCGGTCAGATTCTCCTTCGCGAGGATCTGATCCGTCACGTATTCGATGATCGTATTCCGCGACACCGATACATCCTTGCCCTTCAGGTCTTTGACGCTTTGGATGTTCTCGCCTTTTCCGGCGACGAGTTTGTAGCTGCCGTCCGTACGGGAGGTCACTTTGACATCGAAGCCGCCATCTTTTGCAAAGGCAGCCGCGAGCATGTCGGAGACCGCACCATCGAGATTGCCGCTCTGCAACGCGCTGTCGCGGTCCATCGCACTCTTGAACTGCTGGATGTTGACTTTGACGCCCTCTTCTTCAAAATAGCCATTCTCCTGTGCGACGAGGAACGGGATGGAATCCGTGTCCGGCATCAGGCCGATCGTGATTTCCGGCAGCTCTTTCTCGTTCTTGCCAGAGGCCCCTGGCGCGTTCCCGCAACCGGCGAGCACGCCAAGCATCAGAATCGACAGCAAAACGGCAATCCATTTTTTCATGACAGTTCTCACTCTCTTTTTCTCTTATTTTTTCATCTCTAGCCTAACTTATTCGAAAAGATTCAGCAGCACACCAGCGCCTCGTTTCGCGTAGCCGAGAACCTGCTGAATGGTTCCTTCGTTTTCATGGTAGGCTTTCTGTGCCTCCTGAGCGACAGCCGCAGCCTGGTTCTTTACGGAATCCGCATTCCCCATCTGCGTGTCCACGTCGTCGATCATGGACTTTACCTGCGCGATGGACTGCTGAACCGAGCTGGCCTGCTGGTCGGCCGCAGACGCTTTCTCGTTGTTTGCGCTGACCTCGGCTTGCCGCTTTTTATCCTTGCCGGTCACTTTGTCGATGAGCTTTCCCACCGTGCTTTCCGAACGGTCATCCTGAATCTGGTCGTTGCGCCCTTGCATGCGGCTGGACTGACCCTCAAGCTCTTTTTGCTGCTTTTCAAGCGCCGCAAGTTTCGCTTCGAGCTCGGCCTTTTGCTGTTTGAGCTCGGCCTGACTGCGCGCCGCTTTCTCCTGCTGGTTTTTCTGCTGCAGCTCCGCGACCTGCCGCTGGCTGTTCGCGAGATCCCGCTTATCTGCCTGCCAGCCCGCGAGGATCATGCCGAGGCATAGCGCCACGAGAAAACCGCCGGTCAGGATCACGGCCTTTTTATGCCGCCTGAACCAATTTTCTTTTTTCTTCTCCACCGGGTACTTTCCCTGCTTGCCGTTTAGCGGCGTGAGCCGACGCACGGTCGGACGTTCTCCTTCCTTCTTCTGCTGCGGAAAAGGCGGCTGAACCACCGTGGCATCGTCCTGCAGGATCCTTTTCTTATCTGCGTCCTTATTCATATCCATGCGCGGGAGCTTCTGCGTATCTTCGTTCATGCTTTCTCCTGCTTCTTTGCTTTCTTTTCTTCCTGCTCGGCCATATAGGCATGCTCCTTTTGCATCGTTTCACAGAGGCGCCGGAGTGTCCAGAGCGTATTGAACGGCGTAACCACCGATTTGTACGGAATGTGCTCGACGCCGCACGCCTTGAGCCGTGCCAGCACCTCATCGAGCCGCTTGCCGCGGATGTTCTGCAGGATCATGACCTCATGCGGGAATACGAAGGTTTCCTCCTCATCCCGTTTCGAAGTCCGGAATCCTTTCATGCCGAGCAGATACCCGACCTTTTCATGCCAGGCATCCTCGGGCAGGGCGCGCGTCGAAATGCCGAGACTGTGCAGCGCGTGTTCCGCCCTTTCCCGTTTTTCCACGTTTTGGAACCCGTAGAATAAAACCTGCTGTTTCTGTTTCATTGCTGCTCTCCGTTTCGCCTCTCAGCCCATCAGACCGCGCGTCAAAAGAAAGGTCACGAATTCGTTCATCGAGACGCCCTCTGCTTTCTGCCGCGCTTCGATGGTCCGCAGCAGGCTCATCGGCAGATGCACGGAAAGTACGTTCTCCTGTGCCTCAGCCTTTTTCTCCACCGCATTTTCCTTCGGCTTCTCCTCTTTCTTCAGCGGATGTTTCACCGGCTGCTGTGTTTTTTCCGGCTTTGCCGTTTTGGTTTCCGCGGCACTGCTTTTGCCAGGTGCGACGTTCTGCGGCTTCTGCGCAGGGCTCTGCGCCTTCTGCGGAGCGTTTTTCTTTGCCGGACGGCGCGGCGTTTTTTCTCCGCGCGTCAGTTTTTTCGGCGTCGCCTTCCGCTTCTGCTGTTCCGCTTTCGTCTCCTGGTTTTCGTTTGCGTTCTGCACGGCGGCTGTGTCGCCTGTCTGCGCATTTTCTTCTTTCTTTTCCGTTTTCTTTCTGCTGTTTCTCACTTTTTTCTTCTCCTCTGGCGGATAGACGAAGAATTCGTCGTAAGCGTTCCGCAAAAGCTCGCTGGCCTGTTTCGTACCGATGCCGATGATGTAAGACTTTTCTTTTTCATTGAGCATTTCCGCGATGCGGACAAAATCGGAATCGGTCGTGATGATGAAGTATCGGCGCACGCCGTCCTCATAGAGGATCTTCGCGGAATCATAAAGCGCCGAGTCGAGCGAATTTTTCCCGAGATAGGTGCGGTTGATCTGCCGGAACGTAAAGCCGGGCCGGTTCAAGAGCTTGTCCCAGCGTTTCTGTTCAGGACGCTCTTCCCAATCCGACACGACGATGGTCCGGCACGGCTGATAGCGCCGCGCCTTTCCCAACGTATAGTTCAGCATCTCGAACGGCGCGTTCTCGATGTCGTAGAGGATTGCCACGGTCTCGCGGCTAGAATCCAACGTAAAACTGATGATAATAACCTTCTTTCGTAAATCGTAAATGGTATGGAATGATATTCTGTCTTATTTTTGCAGCACTTTCGGATGATGGCTGCCGCCGACATGTTCGAGCGGCCGTTCGATGATGCCGCCGCCGACGACGGTATCCCCGTCATAGAAAACCACGGACTGGCCGGGCGTCACCGCGCGCTGCGGCTCCTTGAACATCACGCGCACCCGCCCGTTCTCCATCGGATAGACCACGGCCTCTCCCTCTTTTTTCCCGTACCGGACTTTCGCGGAGACCGTGAGCGGCGCCGCGATGCCATCGACCGCAATCCAGTTCAGATCACCGGCGACAAGTCCGCGGGCGAACACCTCGTCCTTTCCACCGACGATGACCTGATTCTTTTCCATGTTGAGACCCGTGACGTAGAGCGGCTCCGTCGCCGCGATGCCAAGTCCCTTCCGCTGACCAATGGTATAGAGCGGGACGCCCTCATGATGACCGACCACCCGGCCCGCCTGGTCGACGATATCTCCCGGTACGAGGATTTCCGGTTCCTTCTCGCGCAGATAGGCCTTGTAATCGTCGTTCGGTACAAAGCAGATTTCCTGACTGTCCGGCTTGTGCGCGACAGGCAGGCGGTACGTTTCCGCCAGCTCTCTCGTGTGGACCTTCGTATAGCCGCCGAGCGGCATCAGGAAATGCGCGAGGCTCTTCTGATTGAGATGATAGAGCGCGTAGGACTGATCCTTTTTCGCGTCGACGCCTTTTTTGAGCAGATAGCGTCCGTTTTCCTGCTCGATGCGCGCGTAATGCCCCGTCGCAACATACGACGCGCCGAGTTCGAGCGCTTTGCCGAGGAGGCCTCCGAACTTCACATAGCGATTGCAGGCAATGCAGGGATTTGGCGTCCACCCCTTCGCATAATCGCGCAGAAAATAGTCGATGACCTTTTCCTGGAACATCTCGCGAAAATTCATCACATAATGTGGAATGCCGAGGATTTCGCAGACGTGCCGCGCGTCGTCCACTGAGGACAGTGAGCAACATCCGCGGTCGTTGCAGGATGTGTCGCGGTTCTCATCCGACAGCCGCATGGTCACGCCGATGACCTCATAGCCCTGCTCCAAAAGCAGTGCTGCCGTCAGCGAGCTGTCCACTCCACCGGACATTGCACAGACAACCTTCTCCTTCGCCATACGCAGCATTCCTCCCATCGGCATACTTCTTTTAGTATACCATAGAATGAGACAAGAGAAAAGAAAAACCGCCGGCAAGGTCCTCGAGATATCCTGAACTTCTGCAAGTAGATGCCATCCTCTCGGCTGCCGTACATCATGACGGTGGAGTCTGAGCCAATCATCGCCGCCGCACAGGTACGGCAGGCTATGGCTGCGCCCAGCTGGCAAAGGCATGAAAAAAGCACTCACGTTTTCGCAAGTGCTTTAATCTCTGTTGTAATATTTACACCGTACCCTCAAGATCTACAGCCATATGTAGGCAGCCCAAAGGAAGAAGATTGCCAATATGCTTGATGACATGCGAGAGTAGTACGTTTTTAGTACGCTTTCGCCATTGCCATCATGACAAAGCCTTATTCTACGGGGCCTTTAGCCTAAGTCCTCGTGAACCTCCGTGAAATAGATGACGGTCACGGTATCGTCTGGCTGCACGCGGCGTTTGTGCATGCGTTCGAAATCCGCGATGAGCTCTTCTTTCGTGTTGATGCCCGGATCCTGATGGTCGAGATCTTCCGTCGAAAGCGTGTCGATGGTCTTGACGCGAACCTTGTCGAGGAACGCCGTGTAGAGCTTGTGTTTCGGCTCATATTTCTTGCCCGCGGTGATCCAGACGATGGAATTCTGCTTGTAGTCATGGCTCACATCGCCGAGACGGATGGTGCAGTCCTTCGTGCGTTCCATGAGCATTTTTTTATGCTTTGCTGTGAAAAAATTCAATGCCATCATAGTGATACATCCCCTGTCTTTGGTTTTCACTGCACCGATAAATCCATCCGGCTCCTTGCCTTTTCCGGGATTTCGGCGCTTTTGTCTCTGTTTATATGCTTTATATTCGCCTTATCGACGCGGTATTCCTTCTTTTTTCTTCGATTTCGTATGGAAAACAGGAGGAAAAGCAAGGCAGGCCTCGAGGATGTGCCCCGCCTTGCTTTTCCGCGCCACAAAAGCTAAAATGGAGGTACACAAAAATCCGTAGCTTTATCGATAAAGGAGTCATTATGCATTTACCCAATCAGAAATATCTTTATCTGCTTTGTCTCGGCCACTTCAGCGTGGATATCAACAGCGGTTCGCTGCCGGCACTTCTCCCGTTCTTCGTCTCGAATTACGGGATGAATTACGCGGATATCGCCGGCATCATGTTCGGCTATTCCTTTCTTTCGTCCCTCGTGCAGCCGGCGTTCGGCTATCTCGCAGACAAGGGTTCCCGGCAATGGTTCATGGTGCTCGGCATCCTGATGACCTCGCTCGCCTTTGCCGTACTCGGCTTTGTGCAGAGCTACTGGAGCATCTTTGCGTTCGCGGTCATCATGGGCATCGGCTCGTCGATTTTCCATCCGGAAGGCGCGCGCAATGTCACGGCCGTCTCCGGCAGGGAAAAAGGCAAAGCGGTCAGCATCTTCAGTGTCGGCGGCAACGCCGGTTTCGGCCTCGGCCCACTGCTGATCGTCTTTCTCGTCTCGCTCTTCGGCATGCGCGGCACGCTGTTTTACGCAGGGATGGGGCTCGTCCTCGCCGGGATCCTCGGCATCTCCATCCCGGCCATCCGGCGCGCCGGACAGTCCTCGGGCGCAGCAGACGATCCGGCTGTGCACAGCGTGGAAACGCCAGCTCCTGCTGCGAAAAATGACTGGTCCGCATTCGCCAAGCTGTTCCTCTCGATTTTCTTCTGCTCAACGCTGATGACCGGCATTAACAGTTTCCTGCCGATGTACTGCATCCAAGCGCTCGGCACATCGGAGGCCGTCGGATCCGCAACGCTTTCCATTTTCGCGCTGATGGGTATCGCCGCCACCCTCATCGGCGGCTGGCTCGCTGACCGGCATGGCTACGTCAACACCATGCGCCTCTGCTGCTGGGTCGCCGTTCCGGTTTTCGCCGCTATCGCGTTTTCTGGCAGCATCTACGCCATCTACGCCATGCTGATCCCGCTGTCGCTCGCCCTGCGTGGGCAGTATTCCTCGACCGTCGTGCTCGGCCAGAGCTACCTGTCGAAAAACATCGGCTTTGCCTCCGGCATAACGCTTGGCGTTTCGTTCAGCATCGGCGGCATCATCGTGCCGTTCCTCGGCCATTACGCGGATGCGTTCGGCATCCAGGCGCTGTTTACTCTGCTCGTCGTATTCTCTGTGCTCGGCGCACTGGCGACCATGCTCCTGCCAAAGCACAGCAACGCACAGAACTTATAATCCCATACTGAGAAAAAGCCACGAGAAGATCCGTCCCTGGATTTCTCGTGGCTTTTCCTTTCTCTGTTCAAAGCATGGCACGCAGGCGCCCGAAAGCGGCTGCCGTCAGCGCATCGACTGGTTGATCTTGACGCCGAGGAATGCCGCGATCAGGCATTTGAGAACGTCCCCCGGAATATACGGCAGAACGGCCATGCTGAAGCCCTGATACCACGTGATATCCATGACCTTTACCATCTGCAGGATGCCGCCGAGATCCGTCAACGTGATGCCGACGAAGATGTCAAGCAGCGCATAACGCTTGAAGTTCGGCGTATCGCCCTTCAGCGCGCTGATGAGCGGATAAACGAGAATCCAAGCCCAGATATAGCCGCCAGTCGGGCCGAGAAGTCTGCCGAACCCCGCCGTTCCTCCGACAAAGACCGGCACGCCCACCGAACCGAGCAGCACATAGGCACCGACCACCATCAGCGTCTGCTTAGGCGTCAGCACGAAAGCCGTAACGCCGAGCGCAAGCGTCAGCGCCGTCACCATACCCGGCGTAAACGGCAGCGGGAAGGAAAGATAGGCGGTGACACAGCAAAATGCCAGACAGAGCGCCATTTTCGTCAGATCCCGCGTTTCGTTTAAAGGTTGTTTTGTCTCTTTCAAGATGAATCCCCTCCATCGTTTGTTCGGATCGCATAGAAAAACGCCTCCCACACTTTTCCCATTATAGGGAAAAGCACAGGAGCCGTCAACCATATGTATTCTTATAGGACACAAATCCTCATTTTGTCATCATCCTGGTTTACGCTGGATTTATTCTTTTCCCCAGGCGTGAATGCCCTGGGTATCATCGAGGACATTGGCACGAAACACCGGATCCCTGCCCTCCGCTTTCTGCAGCGCATAATCTTTCAGCGCGATATACGAACGCTTGGAAAGCCGCGTAATGGCGTAGAGGTTGGTCAGGCACAGGAAGCCCATGAAGAGATCCGCAAGGTTCCAGACGAGCGTCAGCTCTGCCAGGCAGCCGAACAACACCATGAGGACAACGCCGGCGCGGAAGAGATAGAGCCAGCGTCTGGATTTTGCCTCAAAGAAGGCGATGTTGATCTCGCCGTAGTAATAGTTGCCGACAATCGAACTGAAGGCGAACATCAGGATCATGATGGACACGACAGCCGGTGCCAGGGCACCGAAAATCGAGGCAAGAGACGCCTGCGCCAGCTCGATGCCCGTGAGCTGGCCGCCAATCGTATACTGACCGGAAAGCAGGACGATGAACGCGGTCGCCGAGCAGACAATCCACGTATCCACATAGACGCCGAAGGACTGCACCAAGCCCTGCTTCACCGGGTGGGAAACGTTCGCCGTCGCCGCCGCATTCGGGACCGAGCCCTCACCGGCCTCATTGGAAAAGAGGCCGCGTTTGATGCCCGTGAGCACCGCTGTCCCGATGCCGCCGCCGACCGCAGCCTGCGGGCAGAACGCATCATGAACGATCAGCGCAAACATCGCGGGCACCTGATCGATGTGCAAGAAAACCACGATGAGGGCGGTCAGGATATAGAGCCCGGCCATAATGGGCACGAGCCATTCCGTGAATTTCGCGATGCGTGTCATCCCGCCGCAGATGACCAGTGCCGTCAACACACAAAGGAAAACCGCGGTCGCGAGCGGCGCAAACCCGAACGCCTTTTGCGCCGAAAGCGCGATCGTGTTCGCCTGCACCGATACGTAAATCAGACCGAACGTCACCGAAATCAGGATAGCAAAAAGTTTCGCGACATGGGGCTGTCCCAAGGCATTTTGGATATAGTAAGCCGGGCCGCCATGGAATCTCCCGTCACCACGCGGCAATTTATAGATCTGCGCGAGCGTGCTCTCGACAAAGCCCGTTGCGCAGCCGATAAACGCGATGATCCACATCCAAAACACCGCGCCGGGACCGCCGGTCACAATCGCGATAGCGACGCCCGCGATATTCCCGACGCCGACACGCGAAGCCGTGCTGACACAGAATGCCTGGAACGAACTGACCGTTCCGCCGGTCGTCTTCGTTCCAATGCCCCCTTTTAGGAGCCGCAGCATTTCCGGCAGCATGCGGATCTGCACGAATTTCGTCCGTAGGGTAAAATAGAGCCCGCAGCCAATCAAAACCACGATCAGCACGTAGGACCAAAGTACTTCGTTGATCGCGCCGACCGCACTGTTCAAGAAATCCATAAACTTCCCCTCTCTTTAGGAAAAAAGCGCTTCCTGCATCGGCGAAAAGCCAAAGAAACAGAAAGCGCCATTGCTCCTACTCATACTCTTATAAGGACTCATTTATTATACCGGAATCCAGCCCTGCTGTCAATCCGGACTGGATCCTGCCTTTCAGGAACCCAGAAGACTCAGGAACCAGGCGGCATTTTTATTGTTCTGCGCCAGCATCGCCATCGCGGCCTGCGCGAGGATGTTCTCTTTCGTATAGGCAAGGATCTCGCTCGCCATATCCGCGTCAAGCAGCGTCGACTTCGCGTCGAGCAGGTTCTCGCTCTGCACGGTCAGATTGCTGATGGTATAGTCCAGGCGCGAGGACATGGCACCGACCGTCGTAGACTGGTCGAGCATCCGGCTCAACGCCTTATCGAGGACATCCATGGCCGCATTGGCACCTTTCTGCGTCGTCACATCGATGACCGAGCCATCTGCGCCGCGGAGGCCTAACGCTGTGGACCGGATATCGCCTAGATCCATACGGATATTCTGGTTGGCCTTTGTGCCGGTCTGCAAGGTCAGCGCCTGGTCGCTGCGCTCATCGCGCGCCTGAATGGTTTCGGAAAAAGCGTCCAGCGCCGTATTGACGGACTTTTTCATATTGCCCTGGCTGTCCATGATGCCGATGGTAAACCCGGAGACAACGCCATCCGTGCCAGCCTGTTTCGCCTTGACCGAAATGCCGTTCTCCTCATCGGCGGTCGTCACCGTCTCTCCATGGATGCCCTTGCCGATGGTCGAAGTCGTGCTCATGTTGTCGACGTCAAAAACATCCCCGTGGATGCTGTTCATCTGCTTGAAGATATCCTGCAGCGTAGTGTCTGCCACATCGTATTCCTTGGCGTAGGTTTTCCCATCCTTCACGTAGGAAATCGCAACGCGGTCACTCGACAGGATGTTCAGACTCGAACCATCCCGCCTAGCCAGATCCGTCAATTTGGTGTCGAGGTTCGTATTCGAGGCGAGGTTCTCGTTCGTGAACGCCTGCTGCGTGAGCTCGGTCGCCCCGCTGTGGGAACCATCGAGCAAATACTTGCCATTGTAGGTGATCAGCGCGTTATCGTCAATCTGGTCGGCATACTGATCGAATAATTTCTGTATCGTCTGCCGGTCCTGCGTCGTCGCGGTATCACTGGCCGCCTCAATGGCCTTTTCCTTCAGTGTCTTCAAGATATCGAGGGTGGAACTGATGCCGCCATCCGCCACCTTGAGCAGGCTTTTCCCGTTCTGCGCATTGCTGCTTGCCGCATTGAGGCCGCGGATCTGCACATCCATGCGCTGTCCGATTGCCCATCCCGCCGGATCATCCACCACGGATTGAATCCGCAGTCCCGAGGCAATATGTCCTAAATGTTTCGCGGCATTGGCGGAATGCTGATTCAAGATATTGAGGATGCTCTGCGACATCACGAAGTTGTTGATCATCATGTCTGCTTCCCTGCCTTTCAGAAATGTTTCGAATCCCTTCTATCTTTTCTATCGTCATTTCCGAAAGAAACCTTTAGTTCCTCTTTCCCTGCAGGCAAGGCCTGTGGGCTCACATGAGCGCCCGGGCCTTGTCGACAAACATCTTGCGGATGAGCGGGTATTCGCCGAGGCCGCGCCGATCGCAAGATACCGTATAACCGGCGCGCTCCAGCGCCGATTTCCACGACGCTTCCTCATCGCCGAAGATATTCGTTCTCGCGTGATAGCCGCTGGTCAGAAGCAGCGGTGCGAGCAGCACGGACGTATCCCCTGCCTCGCTGAGCCGTGCGAGAACATCCCGCTGCCCTGGCGTACTGCCCTCCGCGAATACGCCGATATGCAGGGGCTGTCCCACTTCGTCAGCCAGCTCCT
>JALFBM010000044.1 GCA_022773425.1 Selenomonadaceae bacterium | reverse complement strand
ACAAAAAAAAATCGATCATACCGTCAAAAAAGCGGAGGATCCCGCTGTCCGCGAGAAATCCTTCGCTTTCTTACCTATCTATATTTTCTCTCTTCGCGCTGCGGGGCAGCTCCGGTTCATTTCTTCTCCTGTTTTTCCTCTGGCTTTGGCTCTCCCTCGTCGAACAGGTAGCCATAGCGCATCTGGAACTCCTCGAGCGTCATGCGGTAGGCATTCGCGAGTCCCGGATCCTCGAGGTCCTCTTTCTCGAGGCGCATCATGGATCCGCGGGCAATCTTGTAGTCGACGGAATCGATGTTGACCTTGCGGACCTTCGTTTTGCCGGTCGCCGGATCCTTGATCTCCTCGAACGTCATCGGCACGGCCTTGTTGTTCTGGATCGTGATCAACGCGCCGCTGCCGCCGGACATCAGGAACTGCACGGCCGAGTAGCCGAGCGAGTGCGCGTAGTCGATATCGTACGCGATCGGCGTAGTGCAGCGGAGCTCGTAGCCGATTTCCTTGTCGATGACGGAAATCTTGATGCCGAGCTTCTTGACCTCGGCCAGCACCGCCTGCTTCAGAATTTCGCCGAAGTCGAGCTCACTGTAGCGGATATGGCCGTGCTCATCGGTGACGACCGTGCCGAGCTTCTTGAAATCGTCCGGCGCGATTTTCTCGATGATGCCCTCGGCGATGACCGCAACGCCGTAGTTATGGCCGAACAGGTAGCGCTTGACGATGGCGCCTGTGATGATGTCGACAACCTGCTGCAGAGGGATCTTCTCCTGCGGGAATTCCTCGGGGATAATCGTCAGTGCGGCGCCCGCCGAGCGCCCCATGCCGAGCGCGAGGTGGCCGGCCGTACGGCCCATCGCAATCGTGAAATACCAGCGGTTATTCGTCGTACGGGCATCCTCCATGAGATTCTCGATCTCGGTCGTACCGAACGCGCGCGCTGTCTCGAAGCCAAAGGTCGGTACGCCATCCGGCAAAGGCAGATCGTTATCAATCGTTTTCGGCACGTGCACGACGTTGATCGTACGGCCCATCTTGCGCGCATACTCCGAGACCGCCGCCGAGCTGTACGCTGTATCATCGCCGCCGATCGTCACGAGGTGCGTGACGCCGAGTTCCGTAAGCGTCTCAACGACGGTGCGCAGATCGGACTCCTTCTTCGTCGGGTTGAACCGTGACATCTTCAGGATGCAGCCGCCCGTCAGATGGATCCGGCTGATATCCTGCGGCAGCAGCCGCACGTAGTTTTTCTCCCCGCGGGCGATGCGGGAAAAACCGTCATAGATGCCGAGCACATCCCATCCGTGCCGCGTTGCCTCGCTGACCACCGCTGAAATGACGCTATTGATGCCAGGCGCCGGACCGCCGCCGCAGACGATTGCGATTGTCTTTTTGATACCGATCATGGAAAATCCCCCTTACCAACGAATCCGGCGTGGCCCTTGCCGGCCTCCGCCGCTCATCCTATTCTATATCTGTAGTATTCGCGTTTTGTCGGGATTCTCCTGCTTTCCTCTCTGTTTTCTTTTTGTCAAATTTTTCGCACGTTTTGTGTTCAGCCGAGAGCCACGTCGAGCGCCATCATCAGCGTGAAGCCGACGGCAAAGCAGATGACGCCGATATTGGAATGCTTCCCGGCGCTCATCTCAGGGATCAGCTCTTCGACGACCACGTAGAGCATCGCCCCGGCCGCGAACGAGAGCAGATACGGCAGCACCGGAATAACAAGGCTCGCGGCGAGGATCGTCAGTATGCCGCCGATCGGTTCGACGACGCCCGAGAGCACGCCGAGTGCAAACGCGCGCCCCCGGCTCGAGCCTGCCGCGCGAAGCGGCATCGAGACGATGGCCCCCTCCGGAAAATTTTGGATCGCGATGCCAAGTGACAGCGCAAACGCGCCGCCAAACGAGATGTCTCCGCCTCCGGCAAGCCACCCGGCCAGCACGACGCCTACTGCCATGCCCTCAGGGATATTGTGTAGCGTTACGGCGAGCGCCATCATGATGGTTTTGGATAGCTTGCTTTTCGGGCCCTCTGCCTCCTGCGCGTAAAGATGCAGATGCGGGATGATATGATCGAGCGCGAGCAGAAAGACTGTTCCGATCCAAAAGCCGATGACGGCCGGCAAAAACGCCAGACTGCCGAGTGCCGCGCTCTCCTCCATCGACGGGATCAGCAGGCTCCACACCGACGCAGCGACCATGATGCCTGCTGCAAATCCCATGAGCGCCTTCTGCACGCGCATCGAAAGCTCTTGTTTCATCACGAATACGCAAGCCGCCCCGAGACTTGTTCCCAAAAAGGGAATCAACAGCCCTTCCAACACTTCCTGACTCAATACAACCGCCCCCTTATCGTTATCTCATTTCTGCAGAAAATTCCTGCTGCCTTTTCCAAGTTTGCCTTATGCCGGGGAAAGATTCCCCTTGTACACATGATGCAGATAGGATTGGGCAACCGTGGCAAGACGCTCGATGGTCTCGCGCGGGGTTTCGGGGATCTCACAGCGATAGCGCGGGAAATAGCGCGTGATATGCAGAGGAAGATCCACAGAAAGGGATGCAAGCCATGCGGCCTCTCTTTCCATGTCCTCTACGCTGTCGTTTTTCCCCGGGACGACGAGCGTCGTGACCTCGACCTCGGAGCCGGACGCCGCGGCCCGCTCAATCGTGTGCTTGACCGTCTCGAGGCTCCCGCCCAGCCAGTCGTAGTATGCCTGCGTGAAACCCTTGAGGTCAATATTCCACGCATCGACCAGCGGCAAAAGCGGCCCGAGCGGCTCCGGCGCAATCTGTCCGTTCGTCACGAGTACGACGTCGAGATGTCTTTCATGCAGCAGCCGTGCCGTGTCCATGACGTATTCAATACCGACAAGCGGCTCGTTGTACGTGAACGCCACGCCGAGGTTGCCGTGTTCCGCCGCGAGCTGCGCGGCAAGCGCCGTGAGCGCCTCTGGGGAGATATAGCGTGCCGGCACATCCCCCGCTTTTGCACGCGAAAGCTCCGCGTTCTGGCAGAACGGACAGAACAGATTGCACCCAAAGCTCCCGACCGACAGGATCAACCGCCCCGGATGAAAATGGCGAAGCGGCTTTTTCTCAATCGGATCGAGCGCTAACGACGTGACCTGCCCGTAATTCTTGGAAACGATGCGTCCATCCGGATTCCACCGTGCCGCACAGGCCCCGGTCTCCCCTTTTCCGAGCGCACAGTGCCGCGGGCACAGCGCGCAGAGAATACGCCCCGTATGCACTGCGCGGAAATTCCCCTTTGCGGAAACGTCCATGCATGCCTTCACCTCTTGTTTCATCAAAGCTTCCGCCCATCTGCGGTTCAAATATGGCGCGTGACGGTAAAGCGGTAGAGCTGGATTTTTTCAGTGCGGGCGATATTGCCCTTACGGCGCGCGATGTCGATCTGCTGCTCGACGGTATCGATACCGTCGAGATCCGGCAGGAGCAGGCCGCGTTTGGAGCCGCTCTCGACGATAACGCCGTATTTCTTTGCGTCGAGCGCCGCGGCGCTACTGACGGGCTCGGGACGCGAAAGAACATCGACGTCATAGACGAGCTTGGGAAGTTCGTCCGCCGTGACCGGCGAAAACCGCGGGTCGCGCGTGCCAGCCGCCACCGCGTTCGCGAGGATTTCCTCCGCGAGTGTGCGTTTTGTCGGAAGAATCGTCCCGATGCAGCCGCGCAGCTGTCCGTCCTTTTTCAAGGATACGAACGCTCCTGCCGCCCGCTCCGTGAGTGCTGCAGGCAGGCCCTCCGGCATCCTGGCGCAGCCGTGCGTCTTAACGAAGGTCTCGAGTGAAAGCCGCGCGAGCTTCACGTAGGCATCTTCGCGTTCCCTGCGCACCGCAAGCGCCTCACGCTCCATCCGCTCAGCCTGCTCGCCGAAATTCCGTTTTTCGTCCGTTCCCGTTACCGCAAACGTCGCGACGCCGTAGCCGACGCCGAACGGGCCCTCGTAGGAAAGGAGCTCCGACTGCACCGCATGCCGATCCAGTGCTCCGGTCATGATCCAAAACGACCGCAGACCGCACTCCGCCGCCTTCTCCGCCAGCGTGTACGGCGTCATCAACAAAGAGAGAAAATCCCCCGACGAGAAATCACGCTGCATCTGTGCGTCGAACACCGCTCCCTCCGGCGCAAGCCCGTACGGCCCGTCCTCTTTTAGCTTATGCGAGAGGTCCCCACTCGCCACGAAACAGACGCGACGGCCGAGGTCCTCCGCCGTCTGCGCAATCAGCTGCCCCAAATGGTAATGCGCGCCGCGCGAGAGTCCCGCGAGCCCGATGCGCACGATCGGGCCCGCATAGCCCGCCTCCTGCAAGAAGCGCAGCGGAATCATCGTCCCGTGATCCAGCGCCGGCGACTTTTCCCCAAACGTCCCCGCCGGGAAATCCTCCACCGCAGCGAGATGTTCCAGATGCCGGACAAACGCCGTATCGTATGCCGCGGCGAGCCGCAGTTTCGGCGCGCCAAACGCCCCGAAATCCCCGGCTGCCTTCTCACCCGGTGAAAAATGGAAATAATCCGCGTACATCACCGCGTGCGGGCTCGTGATCACAACCACGTCCGGCCGCAGATCCGCGACGAACTGCGCCGCCGCCCGGTACGCGTCGATCGTATGCTGGATCCGCACCTCCCCGCCATGCCCGACCTCCGGCATGATGAGCGGCGGGTGTGGCACAGCGCACGCGCCGACAATTCCCTTTTCGTTCATGTTCTTCCTCCCCTTGCAAAGGCAGGGGGGGACAGTCATACCAACACTACGCTGAGGTGTTTTGCTAAAGGAAATTTTTTGCCAAGAATCAACCGTGAAACCTTCTTAAACGCGCTTCGCTTGAACGACAGAAGTTTTCACGAGGTGTGTCGGCAAAAAATTTCCTTCTTCACGCAAAACATCAACGCTCCGCTTTTGGTATGACTGTCCCCCCGTCTACCCAAACCGAAAATGCAATACCTCAATACCAGCGCGTCATTGGCAGGTCGTTATTGGCGCCCTTGGTCATGAGCACCTGATGGATATCGATGTAGCCGATGTAGAACGCCGCCGCGCAGCCTGCGAGGTAAATATCCCACATGCGCACGAACGAATCGCCCTTCCAGTCGCGCACCTTATCGTGCACCTTCTGGAAGTTCCGGTACCAGCACATCAATGTCTTGGCGTAATGCCGCCGCAAACTCTCGACGTCGATGACGCGGAACTCATGGTCGTACGCAATCGACACGAGCTCGCGCAGCGACGGCAGCATACCGCCCGGGAAGATGTACTTGCGCATGAACGAATCGCTCATTTCCTCGTCGTTTCCTGTAATCGAATGCAGCAGGAACACGCCTTTATCCTTCAGCAGCGCGTTCACCGTCTCAAAATAGAGCTGGTAGTTGTCCCGCCCGACATGCTCCATCATGCCGACCGACACGATGCGGTCGAACTTCCTTTTCTGGTCTGGCAGATCGCGGTAATCGATCAAGTCAATCGTCAGTTTGTCCTCGAGGCCGAGCGCCGCAATGCGCTCCTGTCCCTTCTTCCACTGCTCCTTTGACAGCGTGCAGCCATAGCCCTTGACGCCGTACTTGCGCACCGCCTCGATCAGTAGATACCCCCAGCCACAGCCGATATCGAGCAGCGTCATGCCCGGTTTCAGCGCGAGCTTTTCGAGAATATAATCGACTTTGTTCTTTTGCGCCTGCTCGAGCGTATCGTCTGCGTTCTTGAAATACGCACACGAATACGACAGCGTCGGATCCAGCCACAGCGAGTAGAAGTCATTGCCGAGGTCGTAGTGGCTCGAAACCTGTTTTGCCTGCGCCTTTTTCTTTTCGGAGAACGAAAACAAATCGTGCAGCATATGCTTGTTCAAGGAGAACTGGTCTGCTTGTTCGAGCAGATGCGCGATAAACGTGAAGAGATCCGTGCCCTTCAGCTCGATGTCGCCGCGCATATACGCCTCGGCGAGCGCAAGTGACGTCGATGCGATCAGATCCTTTTTCGGAATATCCCGATGCACGACGACCGTACATTCCGGCTCTCCACTGCCAATGCGATAGGTGTCCCCATGCATTTGCACCTGGAATGGATGACGGTCAAAACGACCGAGGTAATGGATCAGAAAACTATCCGTCAACTCTTTGAACATGTTGCATAGCCCTTTCTATTTATTTTTGTGTGGTTCTGTTTTCGAGAATTCCGAGGAAATCCACGTTTCCTTACAGCGCCGGATGAACGGTGCCGAAGATCGCCGCGTTTTCGCGCACTTTCTTCTCACCGCCGAAGGTGCAGAGCACGTGCTGCTGCATGCAGGTCTCCACGAGGTCCGCAAGGCCGCGGATATCGTCCGCCGTCACCTGCAGGACCTGTGCGCGCTCCTCCTGCAGATCCGCGTAGCTCGTGCCGCTCAGGTACAGAGAAACGGCCGCCTCGCCCTTTAAGCGCGGCGTCAGTGGCGTATCCATCAGGCTGATCGTGCCGATCACCGCTTTCGTGAGCTCGCGCTCAGACGCATCGAAATGCCGCACGAAATCCGCGGTCTCCGCGAACACCTCGTAGGTTTCCGCAAGGTTCGGATCGCGGTACGAACCGAAGAACATGTCGCCGTTCCGCGGGAAGCGCACGAATGCGCCGTAAGCGCCGCCCTGTACGCGGATCTTCGTCCAGAAGAAGCCGTAACGCAGGATGGTCTCGAGCACGCGCATCGCGCCGGTATAGTCGTAGCCGAGTGCGCGGAAGTTCGCGCCCTGCCCGACGTACTGTACCTGGCTCGACGACGTCAGGCCTTCATTGAGCGGCTTGACCGCAAACGCGTAGGCTTCATCCGCAAAGGACTCTGCCGAAAGCGCCGCATAGAGCTTCGGCAGTGCTGCCGTAAAGGCCTCGCGTTCCGCCTCGCGCCCGGTCAGGCTCACGAGCAGGCGGTGCTGATTCATGACACGCGGCCAGATCCGCGCGAAGGCCTGCTGCATCTGCACAAACGCCGTATCGAAATGCGCGAGGAAATCCTGTAAAAACGCGTAGAACGGCAGGCCGCCGATATCGGCGTAGCTTCCGGCCTTTGTCAGGTACGAATGAATTTTCGAGAGGACGACCTGGTGCGCCGAGCGCTGCAGGTTCAGCTCGATGGCCGCGAGCGTCTGCTCAATGAGCTCCCGCACGCGCTTTTTATCGGTGAACAAGCTGTCGGTCAGGATTTCCGTCACGAGGTCGAAGACCTTCGGCAGATATTTCCGCAGGGCCTTCGTGCGCAGGTGCAGATACGGCTCGCACGCGTTGAGATCCGCGTTTTTGCGCGCCGCCAGGATCTCGTAGCTGATACCGCCCGTATAGAGATTCTTGAGGTTTGCGAGCTCAGCATAGCTATGGCGCTTCGTGTCCACCGCACCGAGCAGTTCGATGAGCAGATAGAGGTATGGGATGTCCTTCTGCGCCACGGCCTTCGTATCCAAATACAGGTCAAGGTAGGCAATGCCGTGCGTCTCAACGTCCGAGTACAGGAGTTTGACGCCATCCATGCCATCGATGGAACGGACCTCGAGCGGCAGACGGTCCGGCTCCTGCTTGATGTCCCTGCGCTCGAGCACGGGAATCGTCGCGAGGGCCTCCGGCGTCTCCTCGCTCTGCTGGCGCGCCTTCAGGGCCTTCGTCGAGGCGATGACCTGCTCGATTTCCGCCGAGCTCATCGCCGCCTTGCGCGCCGCGAGCTCCTTCTTTTGCTTTTCCTCGCGCTCCCCGGCAATCGTCAGGCTCGGCTTCAGCGTCACGAACGACGCGTAATGGTTCTCGAGGAAATACTTCCGGATCAGGTCTTCGAAATAGCCGTTTTCGATCCCCTCGCGCAGTTTCGGCAACACGGCCTCATAGCGCAGCGGTGTTTCCGGATCGCCGCCGTAGAGCCAGCTCTTCATCAGCTGGATGCCGTAGATGAGCCCCTTCGGCGCCGTGCCGAAATCCGCCTCGCGCAGGCGGAACTCCGTGAGATTCAGCGACGCCGTCAGCAGGGTCTTGTCGATGCCCTCGTCCGCGACCTTCTTCAGCGTATCCATGACCAACTGGTAAAACGCTTCGGCGCGGTCCGGCTCCGAATTGCTCAGCTCGATGCTGAAATACGGCTGCTGCAGATCCGTCTCGAATTGCGTATCGACGTCCTTGCCGAGCCGTGCGTCAATGATGGCCTTGCGCACGGGGGCCGCTTCCGTCTGGAACAACGCGTGCTCGAGAACGGAGATGCCCATCTCGTCGACGGGGTTTTCATAGCCGCCCATCTGCCACGAAAGCGCGAGGAACGTCTTTTCCTTCCTCTCGTCCTCAGAAAGCACCGGGTACTCACTCGTCATCTTATGAAGCTCTGTAAACGGTTTCTGCCGCGCAATATGTGATGGAACCTCGATGCGGTCAAAAGCCGACAGGTACTGCTCATCGAGATAGCGGAGTTTTTCCTCGATATCCATCTTACCGTAGAGGTAGATATAACTGTTCGACGGATGGTAGTACTTGCTGTGGAACGCGATAAACTTCTCCTGCGTGAGCTGCGGGATGGCCGCTGGGTCACCGCCGGATTCATAGAAATACGTCGTGTCCGGGTAAAGCGAGGACAGGATCCGACTCTCGAGCAAGTCGTCCGGTGCGGACAGCGCGCCCTTCATCTCATTGAATACGACGCCGCTGTACTGCAGCGGATCCTCGGGCTTTTCGATCTCATAATGCCAGCCCTCCTGCATCAGGATCTGCGGGTTCTCCCGCATGGCCGGATAGAACACCGCATCCAGATAGACGTCCATGAGGTTCTGAAAGTCCTTGTCGTTGCGGCTCGCGACCGGATACATGGTCTTGTCGGGGTATGTCATCGCGTTCAGGAACGTATTGAGCGAGCCCTTGACGAGCTCGACGAACGGCTCCTTCAACGGATATTTGCGCGAGCCGCAGAGCGTGGAATGCTCGACGATGTGCGCAACACCGGTATCATCCGTCGGGGGCGTGCGGAACGAAATCGAGAACACCTTGTTATCATCCTCATTCTCGAGATAGAACAGGCGCGCCCCGCTCTTGACGTGTTCCATGGTATAGGCGGTCGAAGCCGTCTCCTCGATCTTGCTTTTTTTTAGTATCTTGAATCCATGAATCCGATCGTTTACCTGCATAAACAGCATTCCTCTTTCCTATTTTTCTGATTTTCCTGTGTCAGTTCTCGTGCGGGTTCACCGGCGTCGTCTGTTTCGCCGGCATCGTATCAAACGACGCGCGTTCCTCTGCTTTCAGATGGAACCGGATGACCGTCGGATCGCTCATACCCGTAATGAACATTTGGAAGAGCTCGTAATCCGGCATATAGCCCTGCAGGGCTTTTAGCGCGTCCGGATCGCCGCCGCGCCCCGGTACGTAGTTGTTGACGATCACGAGATAGTAGTCGCCGCCCGCGATGTCCTTGAAGTCAAACGTGCCATCATCCGCGGCCTTCGCATAGTAGATATGCTGACCGGCGGGGATTTTTTTCGAACGGTACCAGTCATCGACCTGACTGCCCGGTACCTTTTTCCAATTGACGTTCGCGTCAATCAGCCAGAACTCGGCCGGTGTCAGCTTGGCTTTCTTCTCCTTGCTGAAATCAAAGCCGATGCCACCGCTGGTCTGCATCGTGATCTGCTGATCCTCCGGGATATAGAGCCGCCCGAACACCTCCGCGGCCTCAGCCTGCACCGGCAGGGCCATTGCTCCGGCGAGCAGAGCCATCCCGAGCATCGCGATTCCTTTTTTCCTGCATGCTGCTAACATAAGTGTCCTCCCATATCTCGATGTACTCCTAAATTTTCAGATTCTATTTTCTATTATACCATAATTTTGCTCTTCCTACCTGCTAAGCAAGATACAAAAAAGATGTAAGCACCGTTAAAACCAACGGATCCGCTTACATCTTCTGGCTTATTGTTTCAATTTCCTCCGCTGCTTACTTTTGGAACGCGAAGGCGGTCTTGCCGGGGAACACCGCAGAGCGGCCGAGCGATTCTTCGATGCGCAGGAGCTGGTTGTACTTTGCCACGCGCTCGGAGCGGGACGGCGCACCGGTCTTGATCTGATCGCTGTTCAGCGCGACGGCGAGATCCGCGATGGTCGTGTCCTCGGTCTCACCGGAGCGGTGCGAAACAATCGCCGTGTAACCAGCCTTGTGCGCCATCTTGATGGCCTCGAGCGTCTCCGACAGCGTGCCGATCTGGTTCAGCTTGATCAGGATCGAGTTGCCGACGCCGAGATCGATCCCCTTGCGCAGGCGCTTCGTATTCGTGACGAAGAGGTCGTCGCCGACAAGCTGGACCTTGTTGCCAAGCTCTTTCGTCATCTTCTGCCAGCCTTCCCAGTCCTCCTCGTCGAGGCCGTCCTCGATCGAGTAAATCGGATATTTCTCGATGAGGCTCTTCCAATGCGCGATGAGCTCGTCGGACGTGAACTCCCTGCCGGATTTCGGCTGCTTGTAATAGCCCTTGCCCTTCTCGCTCTTCCATTCGGACGAAGCAGCATCCATCGCGAGTACAAAGTCCCTGCCAGGCTCATAACCCGCATTGCGAATGGCCTGCAGGATGTGCTCAATGGTATCCTCGTCGCTCTTGAGATTCGGTGCAAAGCCGCCTTCATCGCCGACGGCCGTCGTCTCGCCCTCCTTCTTCAGCAGGGCCTGCAGCGCATGGAACACCTCGGTCGCCCAGCGCAGTCCCTCGCGGAAACTTGGTGCGCCGGCCGGCATGATCATGAATTCCTGCGTGTCGACGGAGTTCGTCGCATGCGCGCCGCCGTTCAGAATGTTCATCATCGGAACGGGCAGATGCGTTCCCTGCACACCGCCGAGAAAACGGTAGAGCGGCAGGTCAAGCGCGTTCGCCGCGGCCTTTGCCGACGCAAGCGATACCGCAAGCATCGCGTTGGCACCGAGGTTCGTTTTGTTCTCCGTGCCGTCGAGCGCGAGCATCACGTGGTCAACCTCGTAGACATCCGAGGCATCCACTCCGGCGAGAGCCGGGGCGATTTTCTCGTTGATGTTCGCGACGGCCTGCGAAACGCCCTTCCCGCCGTACTTCGAAGCATCTCCATCGCGGAGCTCATGGGCCTCGAACTCACCGGTCGAAGCGCCAGACGGCGCAGCCGCACGGCCGATTGAACCATCGGCGAGCGTCACCTCTGCCTCAACGGTTGGATTCCCGCGCGAATCGATGATTTCACGGCCGATAACCTGCATGATCTGTAAATAATCCTTGCTCATGAAAATACCTCCCTATACCGCAACCGGCTTTCGAAGAAACTATGATAATGATTATCATTTATATGTATATCTTAGCACACGGTGGAACCTCTTTCAAGGTCTTTTCCGCTTACGGTTTAAGTATAGGTTAATGGAGATGGATTCTCCGTAACCACGGTTACAAAAGGTCAAAAAGAAAAAGAGAGCATCCCCAAAAAGGGGATTGCTCTCTTTTTCAGCTGCACACCCAAAAGGTCCGCTGAAAATCAGAATTTGAAATGCTGCAGCGATCCCTGGAGATCCTGCGCGAGTTCCGCCAGCGACGAGCTCGCGTTGGCGATTTCGCTCGCGGACGCGGACTGCTCCTCGGACGCCGCCGAGACGCTTTCCATCTCAGTCGCAACGGTCCGGCCCTTCTGCTCGATGCCGCTCGCTTTGTCCTTGACGGTCGCCGTCTCTTTCTTCACGTTCTCGATTTCCTGATCCATCTCCTCGATGCGTTTCCCCGCAGAGATGGACGCCTCGCGAATGCGGTGGAAGGTCTGCTCGAGCTCCTCTACCGCCGTCGTGCCGTCCTGCACCGCCGTACTGCCGCTGTTCATCGCCTGGACCGCGTCCTGCGTATCCTGCTGAATGGTCTGAATCAGGCCGCTGATCTGCTGCGCGGACTCCTGCGAGGCCTCGGCGAGCTTGCGCACCTCCTCCGCGACGACGGCGAAGCCGCGGCCGTGTTCGCCGGCGCGCGCTGCCTCGATGGCTGCGTTCAGCGCGAGCAGGTTCGTCTGGTCGGCGATGTTCGAGATGGTCTCGATGATCGTGCCGATTTCCTGCGAGCGTTCGCCGAGTTTGTCGACCGTCTTGGCGGACGCACTGACCGTCTTCGCCGCTTCCTGTATCTGCGAGATGGCCTGGTGCATGGCCTTCGTGCCCTCGACAGCCGCATCCGTGCTCGTCTGCGCGTCCTGCGTCACACGCTGTGCCGCCTCGGACAGACGGCCGACCGAGGCCGCCGTGCGGTCGATCGAGTCAAGCGTATCGCCGACATCCTGCTGCTGCTCCGCCGTCGCGCCCGCGGCGTTCGTCACGGATTCGGCGACCTGGCCGGACGCCTGCGCCGACTGCTGCGCACTCGCCGTGAGTTCTTCCGAGCTCGAAGCCAGCTGCTCGGCCGACGTGCTCGTATTCCGCATGAGCTTGCGCAGGTTCTCGCGGACCTGCTGGATCTTTGCCGCCATCGTGCCGAATTCCTCGGTCGAATCCAGCGCCTTCTCCCGCGCGCTGAAATCGCCCTCCGCCAAAGCGTCGAGCTCGCCCATCATGCGGCTGAGCGGATTCGTGATCCCCTTGGCGAGCCAGTAGCTGACCGCGAGGAGCACGAACAGCGTGAGCACGAACAGGATAGGCATGGTACGCGCCTGCGAGGCCATAGCCTCTTCGTTTTCCGATGACAGCTCTTCGGCCCCTTTCGTCTCATTCTTCGTCAGGGCTGTCAGCTGCTTGCCAAGGGATGCCGCGAGCTTTGCGCCGCCGCCATAGCCATAGACCTGCAGCGCCTCCTCCGGCTTGCCAGCCTGTGCGAGCGCGACGGTCTGGTCGAGATTTGCCTTGAGCTCTCCCCAGGTCTGTTCGACCTCGTCCATGATGGCGTCGCTATCTTCATCATCATAGGGGATGGCCTGATACGCTGCGATCGCGTCATCGACGGTCTTTCTGCCGTCTTCGTATTTCTCCTTCAGTTCCTGCATGCGCTGCGGGTCATTCTTGACCGTCGTCATGATGGTGGCCATACCCTGCGCGTAGCGGACGCCGTAGCGCGCGTCGCCGACGTACTCGAGGCTCTGCACGGAGCTCTCGTACATCGTGCGGATATCCTCCTTTGCCTGGTTCGTCGCCCGATAGCCGGACCACGCAATGCAGAGCATACCGACGACCGCGATGGCCACGAGGATGCGCAGTTTATTCGCCACTTTGAGGTTCTTGATGAGTTCCATCTTGCACCACTCCTTTATGTTCCCTTGTCCTTTTTTTGTACTTTATTCCATTCTTGGACCTTCCCTTTTTTATTTTCGCTTTCTATGGCCATTTTCCTTCCTTTTTTTGAGAAAAATTGCGTGAAGCAACAAAAAAATCGCCCATACCGAGATATGAGCGAGTCCTTTGGTCAAGAGAAGGAACAAATGTTATTTTTATGCGTCAATTTCACCTTTGAGCACGTTGACAGCAGCGCTCGCACCGAGGCGGCAGCAGCCCGCGTTCAGGAAAGCCTCCATCTCCTCGCGCGTATGGATGCCGCCAGCTGCCTTCATGCCGACGCCCGGCTTGATGTGCTTTTTGAAAAGCTCGATATCCTCGAGTTTGGCGCCGGCCGTGCCGAAGCCCGTCGAGGTCTTGATGATGTCCGCGCCGCCGTCGTTGACGCAGCCGCAGGCTGCAATCTTTTCCTCCTCCGTCAGGAAGCAGGTCTCGACGATGACCTTCAGCACGCGGTCGCCGACGAGATTCTTCAGCGCGCGGATCTCTCCGGTGACATAGTCTGTCTCACCGGCTTTGAGCATGCCGATGTTGATGACCATATCAATCTCGCTCGCGCCGTCCGCGAGGGCCTGCGCCGTCTCCGCAAGCTTCGCCGCCGTGCTGCAGTTGCCGTTCGGGAAGCCGACGACCGTCGCAATCTTGAGCTGATCGCCGTACTTTGCCTGGATGCGCGGAACAAAGCAGGACGGAACCATGACCGTCGCCGTATGATACGTCACGGCCTCATCGCAGATGCGCTGGATGTCCTCCCAGGTTGCCGTCTGTTTCAGATACGTATGATCGACTTTCGCGAGAATTTCCTCTGCCTTCATGATTTTCCTCCTCCGGGTCCATCTGCGGGCCCTCTCCTATCGTTCTTTCGCATTCAGTATAGCACAAGGTTGAAATTTTGTAAATAAGAATAAGAAACTTTTTTCAACCCCATGGAGAAGAAAGCGTATCTTTTTCGTGCGCGAGAATGGCCCGCGCCGTGAACGCGTCGGTGATAAACACATCCGCCAGGCCGCCGCGCAGCGCCGCCTCGATGGCGCGGAGCTTATGCCGCCCGCCGGCGGCGAGAATGCGCATCGGAATCCGCTTGAGCTCCGGCAGCGAGATCCCGACGGTCCGCGCGTCGATGGACGGATCGACGATCTTCCCATCCGCATCGTAGAACCGGGAGCAGACATCGCCGACCGCTTTTTCCTCGAGCATGGCCTTTTCCTGGTCGGTGATATAGTAGCCGAGGTGAAAGAGCTGGGACTCCTTCTGCACGGCCCCGACGGTGAATACGGCGATATCCGCCTGCCGCCCGATGTCGAGGATGTTCTTGATGCCGCGGTCCTCCTCCACGATATTCTTGACCTGCACGGTATCGAACATCACGGGCAGCGGCAGATAGTAGCCGCGCGCCCCGAAAGCCTGCGTCACGCGCTCGAGAATCTCATAGGCGTGCGTGCTGTTCTGGTTCAGGCTCATGCCGCCCTTTAGCTGCACAACGCGGACGTCCCGCAGGAAGCGCGGCCGAAGCGCTTTGGCCATCTCGTACAGCACATTTCCCCAGGCGATACCGATGGTCATGCCATCCTGCACGATGCCGGACAGGAACTCCGCCGTTTTCTCCCCCATCGCCTTTTCCTGTTCCGCCAGTTCTTCCATGGGGGCCGGTGCGATGTACACGCGGTGCAGGCCGTAGCGCCTCTGCATCCGCTCCGCCAGTCTCTGCAGACTCTCCGCCGGGTCGTGGATGGTGATTTCCACGAAGCCCTGCTCGCGCGCGTAATGCAGCAGGCGTGAGACCGTCGGCCGCGACAGGCCGAGATCTTGCGCGATATCCTGCTGGCTGCGGCCGGATTCATAATAGAGCCGCGCAACAGCCAGGCTCTGCTCTTTTTTATCCATGCCTTCCCTCTTTTCCCTCTTCTTTCCTTGTTCTATTCTCTTTCCTTAGTATAGCACATTCTTTCTATTCTATATGCACATATTTTCATTTTTTCGCATAAAAAAACCACCCCGACGGGGTGGCACAGCCGCGCGACAGGTCTTACTCCACCGTGATGGCCGAAACCGGGCAGGACTCCGCTGCTTCTTTTGCCGCAGCCTCGTCGCTCACCGGATTCTTTGCCTCTGCGAGCCCGTCATCGCCCATCTCGAAATCGTCCGGTGCGATGCCCGTGCACATACCACAGCCAATGCAAGTATCCTTATCTACTGTTGCCGTCATGATGAAATCCTCCTCTGAAACAAATACACAGAATAAAATATAGTTTCTTCCCCATCCATTTCCTTTATCGAAAAGAAACGGATGGTTCTGTAACTCTCATTACCAAACCGCGCCTTTTAGAAAAGTTTTCCCTGGCGCGAGGGATGCTCCTTGAGATAATCGCGAAGCATCCGTTCCATAAAATCGCGGATGGAAAGATTCTCCTCATTCGCGCGGCGCTTGACCGCATCAATGAGGTCCTCGGGGAGCTTTACGCCAAAGGTTTTCCGGTAAGGTTCTTCCTCCCATCCCGTCTGCTTTTCCATCTTGCCTTCATCCTTTTTTCCGGGCGCACCCTTTTCGCGCGCCCGTTCGAAATTTTCTCGCAATCATTTCTTATTATATGGTACACTAGAAGAAAAAGCAAGAAAAAAGAAGGGAAGCTTATGAATATCGCCATCATCACCGGGGCTTCGAGCGGACTCGGCCGCGTCTATGCCCGGGAACTTGAGGCGCTCGCGCGGCGGAAGGGAACGCCACTCGACGCATTCTGGCTTATCGCGCGGCGCCGGGACCGGCTCGAAGAGCTATCCGGCGAGCTCGATACACCGTGCCGCGTGATGGTCTGCGACCTCACGGCGCCGGAAGCCCGGGCACAGCTCGAGAATGCACTGGCCGCGGCAAAGGATATCGAGGTGCGCTATGTGATCGCGGCCGCCGGGTTCGGGCGAATCGGCAATACACAGGAAATCCCGCTCACGGACTCGCTGCGCATGATCGACCTGAACTGCCGCGCGGCAGTCCTGGTGACCGAACTCGCCATCCCGTTTATGTCGTCGGGCAGCCATATCCTGCTCGTCGCATCGACGGCGGCGTTCCAGCCGATTCCGTATCTCAATGTCTACGCGGCGACGAAGGCATTCCTGTTGCGCTATGGCCGCGCGCGCAGCATGGAGCTCCGGTCGCAGGGCATCCAAGTCACGACGGTCTGCCCGTACTGGATCCGCGACACGGAATTCCTGCAGAAGGCTGCGAGCGGTCCGCACCGCCTCTTTTCCTGGCTGCCGTTTGCGGCAAACGCACAGGAAACCGCCACGCGCTCGCTCGCAGCGGCAGAGCACGGCATCCGCGTCTGTACGCCGGATATCATGAGCTTCCTGCACCGCATCCTTTGCACCATTCTCCCGCATAGCCTCATGATGCGCCTTGCCATCGGTTACGCGAAGATCCATGCTTGACATTCGCGGAGCAAAAAAAGAGGGTCTGCCAAAGGCAGGCCCTCTTTTTGCTGCGTCGATTCACTTCTTGGGAACAGACGGATGGCAGGAGCCGCCATGCGTGCAAGCGTTGCAGCCTGAGCATCCATAGCAATCCGAATGCATATGCTTCGCATTCCGGCAGACATGGCGCAAGGCAAAAAACAGCGCAACAGCAACAACTGCGACACAGAGAATCGTAGCCATAATCCATCCCTCCTGATTGCTGCCGGGGAATCAGAATCCCAGCAGCGTACCAACTTGATAGACAATCAGCGAAAGGATCCAGGCGACGACAAACTGATAGCCTGCCGAGAAGCCCATCCATTTCCAGCTGCTTGTTTCCTTCTTGATCGTACCGAGCGCCGTCATGCAAGGCGTGTAGAGCTGTGAAAACACCATGAACACGAGCGCCGACATCGTCGAGAACGCCGTTCCCATAGAGGTGCCCATCATCTGGGATGCCGTATCGAGAGCATCCGCCGCCTCCGTGGAAACATCCGCCGCACCGTACAGAATACCGATGGTCGAGATGACCGTTTCCTTGGCCATGATCCCGGAGAGGATCGCCGCGCCGGATTCCCAGGTATCGAAGCCCTGGAAGACGAACAGGTTCGAGATCCAGGCGCCAAGCGTCGCGAGGAACGAGTCGTTCATCTCGTCGGTCGGGCCGGCGAAATTGTAGCTCGAGAGGAACCAGATCAACACGGACATCGCGAAGATGATGGTACCAGCCTTTACGAGATAGCCTTTGCCTTTATCCCAGGTCTCCAGGAGAACCGTCTTCATATCCGGGATGCGGTACGGCGGCAGCTCGAGCAGGAAGGTCGAGCCCTCGCCCTTGAACAGCGTCGAGCCGAGTGCCTTCGCCGCGAGGATAGCCATGATGACGCCGCCGATATACATGGCGAACACGACGTTTGCCGCGTTGTCCGGGAAGAACATCGCCGCGAACAGGGCCATGACCGGCAGCTTGGCCGAGCAGGTCAAAAACGGCGTGACGAGGATGGAGACCATGCGGTCCTTCTCCGAGTCAAGGGCGCGCGCACCCATGATGGCCGGGACCGCGCAGCCAAAGCCCATCATCAGCGGCATGATGCCTTTGCCCGTCAGGCCGCAGCGGCGCATGATCGGATCCATAATGAACGCGATGCGCGCCATGTAGCCCGTGCCGTCGAGGAACGACAGCAGGAAAAACATCGTGAATACGAGCGGGACAAACGTCAGAACTGCGCCGACACCGGCGATGATACCGTCACAGATCAGCGACTGCATCCAGTCCGCCACACCGGCATCCGCCAGCGCAGCCGACGCCCAGCCAGCGAAATCGTCGTTGATCAGACCGTCGAACCAGTCCTGCAGCGGCGCACCGACCCATTCGAACGTGATCATGAAGACGAGATACAGGATGCAGAGGAAAATCGGCAAGGCGAGCACGCCGTTTGCGAGGAAACGATCGAGCTTTTCCGAAAACGTCGGCCCGTTCTCCTTGACGGTCACAGCCTGTGCCATAATCCGATCGATGAGTGCGTAGCGAGCCTTCGAGATCTCCTCTTCCTTCTGCTCTGCGCTCTCGTGACCAGCTCGGATCGCCTCGACCTTGTCGATATGCGCCTGGATCATCGGTGTCACATGGTAATTCGCCATGACCGTGTCCGTGAAGATATCGAGCAGTTTTTCCGCGCTTTTGTGGCTGCGGCCAACCGTCGTGACCACCGGCATGCCGATGGCCTCCTCGAGCTTCTTGATGTCGATATGAACGCCGCGCTTCTCCGCCTCATCCGCCATGTTGAGGTCGATCAGCAGCGGGATGCCCGCTTCGAGCAGTTGGATGGTCAGGAACAGGTTGCGCTCAATATTCGAGCTGTCGACCACATCCATGACGAGGTCGAGTTTGTTGTTCATCAGATAATCGATGACGATTTTCTCCTCCGGGCTGCGCGCGTTGACGCTGTATGTTCCCGGGAGATCCACGATCGACATCGCGTGATCGCCGCGGCGCACATAGCCAACCTTCTTGTCGACCGTGACACCCGGCCAATTCCCGATTTTCTGACGGGCACCGGTCAGTTCGTTAAAGATGGTGGATTTTCCTGTATTCGGATTGCCCGTCAGGGCTACCGCTAGTGTTGCCATTTTATACGCTCACTTCTCCTATTTGCTCTCGTACACCCCTATTCCTGTTCGGCTCAGCTCACCTGCTGAACCTGAATCCGCTCCGCGTCTGCACGGCGCATCGCGAGATTGTAGGAACGAAGGCTGATCGCGATCGGATCTCCGAGCGGCGCCGAACGCAGGACCTTAATGGTCGTGCCAGGGATAACCCCCATCGTCATCAGGCGCTGCTTGAGGTCAGAATCCCCGATGGACTCGACCTTCAGCTTCATACCAGGCTTTCCTTCTCTCAATGTCAAGAAAAACGCCTCCCAATTAAAATTGATATTTCTTCTCGATTACATTGATTATGATAAACCATCTCAATATCATTTGTCAAGGATTCTCAACAAAGAAAAGTGAGGGCTGCGGTACAGACCGATGATCCAGTCTGTACCGCAGCCCTCATGCTCTCTATTCGTCAGCCGTCATCAGCTATCCGCCATCTCAGCCTGGTAGTCCACAGACTGGCCGTGTTTTTCGAGCTTTACGACCTTTTCCTCATACTCGAAGCATTCGTCCGCGATGTCCTTGTTGAGCCAGATCAGGCAGATGAGGTTCGGGATGATCATGAGGCCGTTCATGGTGTCGGAGAAGTTCCAGACAACTTCGAGGGTCGTCGTCGCGCCGACAAAGGTCATCAAGGAGAACAGAACGCGGTATCCAAGGATGACCGGGCGCTTCTTGATCAGGTATTCGAGCGCTTTCTCGCCGTAGTACTCCCAGCCGAGAATCGTCGAGAACGCGAACAGCGAGATCGCGATGGATACGATGAGCTTGCCGGCGGCGCCAAATACCGTTGAGAACGCAAGGATCGTCAGCTGGATGCCCGAGACGAGCCCGCCCGTATCGGGGTTGACCGTGCCGAGTACGCCGGACGAGGCAATGACGAGGCCCGTCAGCATGCAGATGATCATCGTATCGAAAAAAGTACCGGTCATGTTGACATAGCCCTGCCGTGACGCGTGATCCGTGCGCGCGGCGGCCGCCGCAATCGGCGCGGAACCGAGGCCGGCCTCATTCGAGAACACGCCGCGCGCCACGCCCCAGCGCATGGCCTGCAGCATGGACGCGACGATGGAACCGCCGACCCCGCCCGCGGCCGCCTCGACGGAGAACGCCATGCGGAACATCTCCTCGACACCCGCCGGCACCGCCGCGAAATTGGCGAGGATCACGACGGCCGACGCGACGAAATAGAACGCCGCCATCGTCGGCACGATCACGCTCGAGACGAGGCCGATGCTGTGGATACCGCGCACCAGGATGGCGAGCGCCGCGACCATGATGATGCCGCCGACGAGCCAGGTCGGGATGCTGTAGCTTGAGGAAAGCGCCCCCGCGATCGAGTTGGCCTGCGTCATATTGCCGATGCCGAACGACGCGAGTACGGCGAACACAGCGAACAGCACGCCGAGCCCGCGGCCATACCAGTGGCCAATGCCGTTCTTCATCGCGTACATCGGGCCACCCGACATCTCGCCGACGCTGTTCGTCTCGCGGTACTTGACCGCGAGCACGGATTCCGCGTATTTCGTCGAAAGGCCGAACGCCGCGGCGATCCACATCCAGACGAGCGCCCCCGGGCCGCCAAGCACCATGGCCGTCGCGACACCGACGATGTTGCCCGTACCGACGGTCGCGGACAACGCGGTCATCAGCGACTGGAACGGCGAGATATCACCCGCATGTGCATCGCGCCGCGAAAACACCATGCGGATGGCATAGCCGAGATTCCGCCAGGGCAGAAACTTCAGCCGAATGGTCAGAAACACGCCGGTCCCAACCAAAAATGCAAGCATCACGGGGCCCCAGACAAAGTTGTTGACCGCCGCGAGCAGTGCCGATACATCCATAAAACTCATCCTTCCGGAACGAGAACGACAACCCTTCAAAAAAGAAAACAGCGCTGCCGGAAAGACGTTTCTTTCCCTCTCAAGCAACGCTGCTTTTGGTTACCATATTACCTGTATACCTTGCATTTGTCAATATATTACAGATATGTATACAAATATAGACATTTTCCTATCGGTTCTTTTTTATCCCGTTCACACTTCCATGATGATGGGCAGGATCATCGGACGGCGGCGCGTTTTTTCGAACAGGTAGCGGCCGAGCGCATCGCGGACGTTCGCCTTAATGGCCGCCCACTCCTTAACGCCCTCGTCCTCGCAGCGATCGAGAGCCTGCTCGACGCGGGCCTTTGCCTCATCCATCAACGCCTCGGACTCACGGACGTAGACGAAACCGCGCGAGACGATGTCCGGGCCGGAAATGACGCGGTTCGTCTGCTTGCTCATGCCGATCACGATGATCAGGATGCCGTCCTGGGACAGCTGGCGACGATCGCGCAGAACGATGTTGCCGACATCGCCGACGCCGAGGCCATCGACCATGACCATGCCCGCCTGCACCTTGCCGGCGACGCGCCCCTTGTCCTTCGTAAACTCAAAGACCATGCCGTTCTCACCGACGAAGATATGGTCCTTCGGCATGCCGAGCTCACGCGCGAGCTCCGCGTGCTTGACGAGGTGATGGTACTCGCCGTGCACCGGGATGAAGAATTTCGGACGCACGAGATTGTGCATCATCTTGAGCTCCTCGCGGCTCGCGTGGCCGGACACGTGGATGCCCTCGTTGCGGCCGTAGATGACATGCGCACCGAGTTTCATGAGGTTGTCGATGGTCTTGACGACCATCTTCTCGTTGCCCGGGATCGGGTTCGCCGAAATGATGACGGTGTCACCCGGCACGATCGTGACCTTGCGGTGATCGCTCATCGCCATGCGCGTGAGCGCGGACATCGGCTCGCCCTGACTGCCCGTCGTCGCAATGACGACCTGCTCCGGACGATAGCGGCCGATCTCATCGATATCGATCAGCGTACCCTCCGGCGCATCGATATAGCCGAGCTCCAGCGAAATGCTGACGACATTGACCATGCTGCGACCGAGAATGGCGACCTTGCGCTTGTAGCGGACCGCCGTGTCGATGATCTGCTGGATGCGGTGGACATTCGACGAGAACGTCGCGACGATGATGCGGCCGCGCGCGTTGTGGAACGCGCGGTCGAACGCCGCGCCGACCGTGCGCTCGGACGGCGTATGCCCCTCGCGCTCCGCGTTCGTCGAATCCGCCATCATGACGAGCACGCCCTTGTTGCCGAGATCCGAGAACCGGCGGAAGTCCGTCATCTTGCCGTCGATCGGCGTGTAGTCGAGCTTGAAGTCGCCCGTATGCACGATCATGCCGACCGGCGTCTTGATGGAAAGCCCGACCGCGTCCGGGATGGAATGATTCACGCGGATAAAGCCGACGCTGAAGCAGCCGACGTTGATGATGTCGCCCTGCATGACCGCGTGCAGATTGCTCGAGTCCACACCGTTTTCCGCGAGGCGCCCCTCGAGGATCCCCAGGGTCAGACGCGTGCCGTAGACCGGCACATGGATCTGCTTCAAGACGTACGGCAGGGCCCCGATATGGTCCTCATGGCCATGCGTCAGCACGATGGCCTTGATCTTGTCCTTGTTCTCGAGCAGATAGGTGATATCCGGGATGACGAGGTCGACACCGAGCATATCGTCGTCCGGGAACATGAGTCCCGCATCAACCACGAGAATTTCGTCGTCCACGCGGATCACGGTCATGTTCTTGCCGATCTCTCCGAGCCCGCCAAGCGGGATAATCTGTAATTTTTGAGTCTGTTTAGCCAAAAAACGCACCTCCAGCGATTTTTCTTCCTAACGCACGGAAACGCACAGATATAAACAGCCCCCTCCGCACCCGTTCCCGATCGTACCAGCAGCCGCTGTATCGTAAAAATCGCCAAGGAGTCCGCCTATAGTCCATATGTAATTTTATCCGTTCTTTTCATTCTCCTCTATTCTAGCATTATCCACAGGCTTTTGCAACCGTTATTCCAGTGCCTCGTCAAGCTTGACCGAGAGGATGCGCGAAACGCCGGCCTGCTCGAGCGTCACGCCGTAAAGCGTGTTGGCGGCCTCCATCGTCCCCTTGCGGTGCGTGACGACGATGAATTGCGTATCGCCAGAAAGTTCCTGCAGAAAACGGCCGAATCGCACGACGTTGGCTTCGTCGAGTGGCGCGTCAATCTCGTCGAGCACGGAGAAAGGCGACGGCTTGTAACGCAGGAAGGCAAACAGCAGTGCGATGACCGTCAGCGCGCGCTCGCCGCCTGAAAGCGCCGCGAGGTTCTGCCGCTTCTTCTTCGGCAGCGTCACGAGGATTTCGATGCCGGCGGTCAAGATATCCACTTTCCGCACCGCGGCCTGTTTCTCCTGTCCATCCGGCGCGAGTCCCGCGTCGCTCTCCGGCTGGGCCTTCGACGGGACGAGCCGCAGCTCGGCCCTGCCGCCGCCGAACAGTTTCTCAAAGCATTCCTGAAAAGCGCTCTGAATGGCCGTGAATGCCGCGCGGAACTGTTTCGTCATCGCGGCATCCATTTCCTCGAGAATCTTTTTTAGATTATCCTCCGCCGCCTCAAGGTCGGCCGCCTGTTTTTCAAGAAAGGCATAGCGCGCCCTGCGGTTCTCGTACTCCTCGACGGCCTGCGGATTGACCGGCCCGATGGCGTCGAGCTCACGCCGCAGCGCATGGAGCCGCTCCCCCAGTTCCTCCTCTGGCAGGTCGAGGGCCTGCTGCCGCGCAAGGCCAGGCGTCACGCCGTAGTCGCGCCGCATGACGCCGGTGATTTCCTCGAGCTTCATTTGGATGCGCGCAGCCTGCAGGTCGAGGCGGTGCCGGTTCTCCTGCTGGGCCGCGGCCTCGCGGCTGGCCGCGCGGACAGCCTCGTCCTTTTCGCGGCTCTCCGCAAGCTTTTTCATGCGCTGCTGATACAGATCCTGCTGCGATGCGCGCCCCTCGTCGAGAACCTTCTGCTGCGCTTCCATTTCCTGCCGGATGGTCTCGAGCTGGCCGCTGCTCGCCTGCTTGGCCGCCTCGAGCTTCGCTGTCTCCTGCTCATTTTGCCGGAGCCGCTTCTCGCTTGACTGCATAGCCGAGCGGCGAAGCTCCGCCTGCTCCTTCGCACGCAAAGTCTGCTGCTCGAGCACGGCACGCTCTAGCTCGCATTTCTTGATGTGCTCCGCGAGATCTGCGGCGTCCTGCCCGGCATCCTCGGCCGCGTCCTGCGCGTCCGCTCGCACAGCTTCCGCCTGCTGCAGAGCCTGTTCCGCCGTCTTGCGCGCCGAAAAGATCTCCTGGCGTTTCTTCTGGAGCTCGGCGAAGCTGTGCGCCTGCGCTTCCGCCGTAACCGCCAGTGCCTGCGCCTGCGCCTGCGCCTGTTTCACGCGCTCTGCGAGCTGCGCCGCGTTCGTGCGCGCGCGCGCCTGCTCGACGGCCGCGCGCTGCTGTGCATCGCGGGCCGCGGCGAGACTCTCCTGTGCAAGCGCATTCGCCTGCTCGGCCTCCTGACAGGCGGTGATGACCGCTTTTTCCTTTTTCTCGAGCTCCTTCACCTTCGCGGACGCCTGCTCCATCTCGCCCTGTCGATGCAGGAAGCTCGTCTCCTGCCCGCGACTTTGTCCGCCAGACAGCGAGCCGCCCGGGTTCAGCCGCTCGCCGCCGAGCGTCACGATGCGCAGGCGGTGATTCTTGCGTCTGGCGAGAGCCAGCGCGTGGTCGAGCGTATCGACAACAAGTGTACGCGAGAGCAGGAAATCGATAGCCTTCTGCGCGCGCTCCTTGCGCGCCACCGGCCGCACGAGCTCGCTCGCCCATCCGACAACGCCGGTCTCGGCTTGGATACCGTCACCGAGGGCCGGCTTCACGACGAGCGACGCGAGCGGCAAGAATGTCGCGCGCCCGAGCCGCTGCTCCTTCAAAAACTGGATGGCGGCCTTCGCCGTGCCCTCGTCCTCCGTCACGAGGTACTGGGCAGCCGGGCCGAGCGCCGTCTCAATGGCTGTGACATAGTCCCGCGGCACCTCCATGAGCTCGGCCACGGCGCCCAAAACGCCGCCGCGCCACGGATAGGACGACTGCAGGATGGCGCGCGGCGCGCGGCCGAAGCCCTCGTAGCTCTTCTGCAAGCGGCGCAGCATCGAAAGGCGGCTCGCCGCGTCGCGCTTCTCCTGTACCATATGCTGGCGTGCGCGCTCCATCTCGCGCTGATCCTGCATGGCTGCGCGCAGGCCCTGCTCGGCCTGCTTTAGGGCCGCGGCATGGGCGAGCGCAGCCTCGTCCGCGCTTTTGCACGCGGCCTCAGCCTCGGCGCCGGATTGCTGCAGCGTATCCAGCTGCGCGCGCGCGGCGGCGAGAGCCTTTTGCGTCTCCTCCTTGCTGCCCGTTCCGTTCTCAACGTCGCGGTCGAGCACGGCGAGCGTCTGCCGCAGGTCGCTTTCCCGTTTTTCCGCCGCATGGAACGCTTCCTCGGCCTGCCGCAGGCTTTCCTGCCGACTTTCGACGACATCCTGATACTTCTTCTGCTTTTCTTTTTCCTTTTCGAGCAGGTCGGACGCGAGCAACAGGTCCTGTTCCTGCGCCTTGCCATTCTGCTCGATGGCAATGAGGTCTTTGCGGGCCTGTTCGATTTCGCCGCAGATCTGCTCGTGCTCGCGCGCGAGGCGTTCTTTTGCCGCTTCACTTTGCCCCGTGCGCTCCTTGAGCGCGGCCATTTCCTGCTTTCGCTTCTCGATGGCCTGGCGCTGCCGCTCGTTTTCTGCGACCCGCTTTTGCCGCGCGTCCTCGAGCTTCGCGGCCTCGGCCTCGGCCGCAGCCTTTTCGGCCTCCGCTGTCTTCGCGCGCGTTTCCGCCGCCGTGATGGCGTCGTCAACGGCCTGCTTCTGCTTGCCTAGCGCAGCGTTTTTCTCCGCCTCCGCGTCGTAGTCGCGGGAGAGATCGGTAACCTTTACCATCTTGTAGTCCGCATCGAGGTCCTGCCAGCGCTTCGCCTTTTCCGCCGCCTGTTCGAGCGGGCCGAGCTGCTGCTCGAGCTCCCCGGTGATATCGCGCACGCGGACGAGGTTTGCCTCCGTGTCCTCAAGGCGCCGCAGGGATTCCCGCTTGCGGTTCCGGTACTTCGTGATGCCGGCGGTCTCCTCGAAAAACCCGCGCCGTTCCTCCGGCCGCGCGTTCAGGATCGCATCGATGCGGTTCTGTCCGATGATGCTCATGCCATCGTGCCCGATGCCTGTATCGGCAAACAGGTTGTAGATATCCTTCAGGCGGCAGCGGCTCTTGTTGATGTAGCACTCGTTCTCGCCGCTGCGGTAGAGCCGCCGCGTCACGACGACCTCCTGGAAATCGACGGGCAGTGTGCCATCCGAGTTATCAAAAGTCAGCGAGACCTCCGCCGCACCAAGCGCGTGCCGCGAGGCCGAGCCCGTGAACAGCAGGTCCTCTGCCTTCGTGCCGCGCAGGTTGCGGATGTTCTGCTCGCCAAGCGCCCAGCGGATCGCGTCGGTGATGTTGCTCTTGCCGCTGCCGTTCGGGCCGACGACGGCGGTGATCCCCTGTTCGAAATCCATGGTGATCTTATCGGCAAACGATTTGAAGCCGTAGGCTTCGAGGCGTTTGAGCTGCATAGATTCTTCCCTCTTTATAGCTGATGATGGACATGCGCGTACGAGCGCATGAATTGCATGAAATAATCGATGGCCGCTGTCTTCTCGATATGCTCGTTCCACTGGAGCACGATTTCGACGACGAGAGGATCGGCGAGCGGGACGCGCACCATATTCTTCTCCGTGCTCGTCACGAAATCCGGCAGGATGGATATGCCGGCCCCGCGCGCGACGAGCTGCTTCGCCGTCTTCATCTGCGAGGTCGTCAGCAGGATAGACGGGGCGAACCCCGCCTCCTCGCAGCGCGTGACAACCGAATCATACTGATAGGTGCCCGGCGGCTCGAGGATGAATTTCTCGTCTTCAAGCGCCCGGATCGCTGCGTTTTTCCTACCCGCAAGCGGATGCTGCGCACTGACGCAAAGCGAAAGCGGACTCCTTAGCAGCGCGAGCTCGTTATGCGCACAACGCCCCGGTGCACGCAGCAGAATGCCGAAATCCAGTTCTCCACGCGTGACCTTCTCCTCGACCTGCATGGAATCCGCGCATTCCTGCATCTCGAGACTGATCTCCGGGTATTTCTTCTCAAAATCCAGAAAGAGATTAGGGAATAAATAAGCTTCGATCATCGGCGGCAGGCCGAAATGCACGATCCCCTTCGCGCCGACATGGAAGCGGTGCATATCCTCCTTTGCTGCCTCGACATCCTGCAGAATACGGCGCGCGTGCACGAGAAAGGCCGCCCCCTCCTCGGTCAGTGCCGCGCGCTTCTGGCTGCGGTCGATCAACACGAGGTTCAGCTCGCGTTCGAGCGTCTTGATCGCCTTCGTGACCGATGGCTGTGAGACGCCGAGTACCTCCGCTGCCCGCGTAAAATTCCGAAATTCACAGACCGTGACAAAATATTCGAGCTGCCGTAATTCCAACCCAATCCCTCTCTTTCTGTCTTACGTCCTCCATTCTATCATAACTTCTAGCTATTGAAAAGGCATTTCCCATTTCAAGCTCAAATGTCCCTTTTCCCCTTTTCTTTTATAGTACAAGAAAGGGACCGTAATTATATTTACTATATATGTTAGTTATGATAGAATGAAAGGGAAATGAAGATATCCCTCGAATAGAAAGGTCATAAAATATTCCATATCTATGAGTAAAAAAACAGATACCACCACACAAGACACGATACCCTCTTTCCGTAAGACGAATGCAGAGGGGACGCGGATGCCGATGTTCTCCACGGCGTTCTGGTTCCAGGTTACAGCGGCGCTCAACAAGAACCGCGTGTTCCACTCGCTGCGGAATGGCATGGTACTGCTGATCCCGTTCATTCTGATCCGCGCGCTCGCGTTCGCCTTGCTCACGCTCCCGCTCAGCAGCTGGCAGTTCTTTCTGATGAACAACGGCCACTGGTTTTACAATCTGCTCGGCGCAGTCTATCAGGCCTCGCAGAGTTATTTTTCGCTGCTGACTGCCGGCGCGCTCGCGTTCAGCTTTGCCCGCGAGTGGAGGCTCAAAGTCTTCCGCAGCGTCCTGCTCAACATGTCCGCAGTTGCCTGCTTTTGGATTTTTTCCGGCGGCCGGATTTCCTATTTTGGCCGCTCTGCCATCTGCACGGCAATCTTCTCCGCGGTTTTCGCAAGCTTCTTTTTCCTGAAGCTCAACGGCTACGAACGGTTTTTCAAAATCGCCTCCCCGCCTCCCGTTCTCCGGATTGACATGCATCTGTTCGATGTGCTTTACTCCATCCCGATCGTGCTCGCCATTCTCCTGCTCGCGATTTTCGCGCAGGCCGGCATTCTTTTCGTCGGCGGCGGCCGAATCTTGCAGGAGCAGCTAAACGACGCGGCGCTTTGGCTTTTGGCACTCTGCCCGATCTCGCAGCTCTTCGCCGCTGAGGTACACACGCTGCTGGCCCAGCTGCCGTGGTTCTTCGGCATCAACGGCAACGCGCTGTTCCTCGGCAGTCAGACCGCATTCTTCACAGAGATCAACGCGGTGCCGGCCGCGGAAGGCACGGTGCCAATCCTGATGAACGAATCCTTTTTCAACTGCTTTGCGTATCTCGGCGGCTCCGGGGCAATCCTCGCCCTGTCGGTTTCTTTCCTGACATTCAGCACGCAAAAGTTCAGCAAGCTTATCGCAAGGCTCTCGCTGCTCCCAGCCTGTTTCAACGTCAGCGAGGTCGCGGTTTTCGGGTTTCCGCTGATCGGCAACCCGATTTTCCTGCCGGCCATCCTGCTGATCCCGATGGCCAATCTCGCCATCGCCTATGGCATGACGCGGCTCGGACTGATCCCGCCGACCATCCACGAGGTCAGCTGGGCTGTTCCGCCGCTGCTCTCCGGCTATGCCGCAACGGGTTCCCTAAACGGCGCCGCCGCGCAGCTTTTCCTGCTCCTGATCGACCTCTTTCTGTTCAAACCGTTCGTCAAGCTCTACGACCGCTATCGCTCGACGCAGACCGAGCGTCTGACCCGCCATCTCGAGAAGCTGCACCAATGGTATGAGGCAAAGGCAGAGCGTTTCAATCCCGCAAACTTCAACGATCAGCAATCCTTTATCTTTACACGGCTTATGAATGACCTCGAGGAAGAGCTGAGTAAGCCCCATAAAGATACGCTGTTCATGGTCTATCAGCCGCAGATCGCGAGCAATGGCAAGATCATCGGCGCAGAATCCCTGCTCCGCTGGAAGCACCCAGACGCTGGGTTCATCTATCCGCCGCTGGTCATTACGCTCGCGAAGTGCGGCGGTTTCCTGCCAAAGCTCGAAGAATTCATTTTCCGCGATACCTGCGAATGCATCGCGCGGCTTGAGAAAATGCTCGGCAAAGACGCAAACTTCAAGATCTCGGCGAACATTACCGGCGAGTCGCTGCTCTACGACGGGCTCAACCGCTCCATCCGCCGCATCGTCCAGGAGACGAACATCGACCCGCGCAAGCTCTGGATCGAGATTACCGAGCAGGATACGATCACGTTGAACAAACAGACACAGTCGAACCTCGAGAACCTCAAGGCGCAGGGACACCAGCTCATCGTCGACGATTTCGGCATGGGACAGACCTCGATCAACTACCTGCAGACCGGTCTTTTTGGTATGGTCAAACTCGACGGTAGCATTACGCGAAAGGTGCTGACCGATCAAAAGAGCCAACAGATTGTCTCCTCGCTGACAAGCCTCTCGCGCGACATGGATATGATGACCGTCGCCGAATACGTCGACAACGTGCCGCAGCGTGACCAGCTCAAAACGCTCGGCTGCGATATCTTCCAGGGCTACCTGTACAGTCCGCCGGTTTCCGAAAATCGGCTCATGCATCTGATTGTCGACAAGGGCCGCGAAAACATATCGTACCCAAAGAGCGAGAAAGAAAGCCGCGGCGCAGAAAAGGAACCCATCGCGGCGAACGATACGGAAGGGGAAGGCGCAGAATGCTAACGTCCCCCTTTCTTCCCGGAGGTGTACCTGATGAAAATTCAGCTCAGTGAATTAGCAAAAGCCCTCGAACAATCCGATGTCCAGCAGAGCTACGTCGACATCGGCAAGGGGACCGTTGTCTTTGTCGATACGGACGGCAGCGAGGACGACCAGCAGGTTCTCGACCGCGTGTTCGATATCGAGGACGATTTTGAGAACTATGTGCCGATCCCGGACCTCTACGACGGCGAAGAACGCGAGACCATGCGCTCTTTCGCCGAAGCGCAGAAAGAACGCGCAAAAAAAGAGCGCCTGCTCGAGGCGCTCCGTCAGCCAGGCGGCGCGACGCGGTTCCGCCATGCCGTAAAGGAAATGCTGTTGCTCGCCGATTGGGAAGCCTACCTGCACCAGCATTTTCTCGACCTCGCGCGATGGTTCTGCGAGGAGAATAAACTCGAATACGAGGATTAACCCGATCAGTTCGGATCAAAGCGCTGCTCAGCCGTCTGCATGATGCTGTCGCGGCGCTTTTTGGATGCCGTGAAATACTCGTAGATGAACTGCCGGTCATGGTGCTCGCAGGCCGCCTGCACCTCGCCGAGGATATCGCGCAGGGTCTGCAGATTCTGCGCGATATCCTCGCCGTTCGTCATACAGATATCGGCCCACATATCGGCGTTGGAGGACGCGATGCGCGTCGTATCCTTAAAACCGCCGCCGATGAGCTTGATGCAGGAATCGAGGTCGTCACCGCTGCGATTCAGCAGAGTTACGAGCGCCGCAGCCGCGAGATGCGGCACATGACTTATGACGGCCGCACAGCGGTCATGCTTGCGGATGTCAAGGGAGAGGAAATTCGCCTCCGTGTACTGTAGCAAGGCGTGGAGTTTCTCATGCGCTTCACGCGGCGCTCCGGTGTCCTCGACGATCACGTAGGCCTTGTTCCGGAACAGGTCTTTCGTCGCTGCCTCGACGCCGCTCTTTTCGCGGCCGGTCATCGGATGCCCGGCGATATAGTAGATATTCTCGGGCAGGATTTTCTGCAGATGCTGCCAGATATAGCCCTTCGTACTGCCCGCGTCCGTCAGGATGGTGCCAGGCTTCAGATACGGCAGGATTTTCTCGACCATCGGCACGATCTGCAACACCGGCGGGGAAAGAAATACGATATCGGCATCCTTGACGACCGCCTCGATATCCGGCGCGGCAAAATCGACTGCGCCGCGCTGCATCGCGAGATCCATCGAGCGCTGCGTGCGGCAGAGACCCGTGATATGAATGGCCTCGCCCAGCGCATCTTTCAGGCAGAGCCCGAGCGATCCGCCGATCAGCCCGACACCGATGATGGCGAGATGTACGGGATTTTCCCTTGTCCACGAGCAGGGAAAGTCCGCTTCCGCCTTTTCCTTCGTCTCCATCGTATCCATCCTTCTCCCCTCTCAGACCGTCCGGCCCATGACCGCGGCGATGCTCCGGACCTCATCCATCACGCGCTCGAAATTCTTCGGCGTCAGACTTTGGTCACCGTCCGAAAGCGCCTGCTCCGGATGCGGGTGCACCTCGATGATCAGGCCGTCACAGCCAGCCGCAACCGCCGCACGCGCCATCGGACGCACCATTTCCCAGCGGCCCGTGCCGTGGCTCGGGTCGACGACGATGGGCAGATGCGAGAGCTCCTTGACGGCCGCGACCGCCGAGAGGTCGAGCGTGTTGCGCGTGAACGTCTCATAGGTGCGGATGCCGCGCTCGCAGAGGATGACGTTCGGATTACCCTCGGAGAGGATGTACTCGGCCGCGTTCAGCCATTCGCTGATCGTCGCCGCCAGGCCGCGCTTTAGCAGGACCGGCTTGCTCTGGCGGCCGAGTGCACGCAACAGCTGGAAGTTTTGCATATTGCGCGCGCCGACCTGGAATACATCCGCATAGGCACCGATCAAATCCATATCGTCCTTGTCCACGATCTCCGTAACGACCTTCAGGCCGAACTTATCCGCGGAATTCCGCATGATTTTCAGGCCTTCTTCCGCGAGTCCCTGGAAATCGTACGGGGACGTGCGCGGCTTGAACGCGCCGCCGCGCAAAAACGAAGCGCCGGCCGCTTTGACCTTCTCCGCTGCTTCATCGACCTGCTCCTGACTCTCGATCGAGCACGGCCCCGCCATCACGGCGAGCGCCTTTCCGCCGATCTTGACGCCACCCACGTCGACGACCGTGTCCTGCGGATGGAAATTCCGGCTCGCAAGTTTATATTTTTCCGTAATGCGCACCGTTTTCTCCACGCCTGGCATCATGTTCATCTGAAGGTTCGCGATTTTCTTCTTGTCGCCGATGACACCGATGATGGTCGTCTCGGCACCCTTGGAGATGTTGACGTCAAGGCCGGAACGGTGAATCTTGTCGACGGCCCCGTCGATTTCCGCTTTTGTGGCATTTGGTTTCATGACTACGATCATGGGGATTCCTCCTATGTTTTTGAAACGTTTTCCTCTGCAACATCCAAAATAAAAAGCCCGCCCCTCATACAGGGACGAGCTGAATTCTCGCGGTACCACCCTGCTTGCTTTGCGGCAAGCCTCTCTCTCGGATACATGCATATCCCAGCCCATGGTAACGGGGGCGTCCGGCACGGCCTACGGACAGATCCCTGCCTTCAGCCTGCGGCTCCTGCGTGTATTTCATCCGGTTCCGCCACAGCTTCGCATCGACCAGCTGCTCTCTTGAGACCTCCGCGGATTACTTCTCGCACTCTCAGCCTTTTGCTTTGTTGTGTAATACTATAGCAGGATTCTTCGTACCTGTCAACCGCTTTTTGTAAGGTTTGATTCTTTCTGTTTTTTCTCAACGCATGGAAATCTTTTTCAGTTCTTTTTCGTAGTTTTCCCAAGGCAGAACCATCGCGATCTCGTCGCAGTTCGGGAACTTCGGACAGTCGAGACATTCTTTCCAGACCTTATGCGGCAGATCGTCCTTCGTGACCGTCACGAAACCCTGCTTTTGAAAGAACCCCGGCTTGTAGGTCAGCGTAAAGATTTTCTCGACGCCGAGCGCGCGGCCCTCCGCAACGAGCCGCTTGACGATCTCAGCGCCGATCCCCTGCCGCGTACAGGTGGGATCCACGGCCATCGTGCGCACCTCGGCGAGCCGGTCCCAAATGATATGCAGGCCGCCGACGCCGCGCACATGCCCCTCCTCATCCACCGCGACGACCATGTCGCGGAGCGTCTCATAGAGCGTATTGCGCGAGCGCGCGAGCATTTCTCCCGTCCCGGCATAATGCGCGACCAGGGTATAGATTTCTTCTACATCGTGGAATATCGCTTTACGGTAAAGCATAGGAACCCTTCCTTAACAGTTTCAGGCTTCGGCACTCGGGCAGACCATCGCGAGTGGACAAGACGCGCAGAGCGGCTTGCGCGCCTTGCAGATCTTGCGCCCATGCCAGATCAGCCAGTGATGCGCCGCCGACCATTTTTCCTTCGGGATGACCTTCTGCAGGCCCTTTTCGACCGCGAGCGGCGTCGTGCCCTTCGCGAGCTGCAGCCGGTTGGCGACGCGGAACACATGCGTGTCAACGGCGATGGCCGGGTGATGGAACGCAACGCTCTCGACGACGTTCGCGGTCTTGCGGCCGACGCCCGGGAGCTTCTGCAGGGCCTCGAAATCGTCGGGCACCTCGCCGCCGAAATCACGCAGCAGGATTTCGCAGGTCGCAAGGATATGTTTGGCCTTGCTGTGATAGAGCCCGCAGTCGCGGATCTCCGCCTCGAGTTCCGGCAGCGTCAGGCGCAGCATCTCTTCCGGCGTATCCGCCGTCTGAAAAAGGCGCTCCGTCACAACGTTCACGCGTTTATCCGTACACTGCGCTGAAAGCATCACAGCGATCAGACACTCGAACGGATTCCGGAAATGCAGCGCCGGCTTGGCGCCCGCGTAGACCGTTTCGAGAATCGCGATTTGTTCCTCCCGTATTTTCTTCGTTACACGCATAAATTATACACCTTTTCTACATATTTATGCAAGGTTAACAAACATGCCCTCCCCATCGGAGAAGGCATGTTTGGGTTCTATACACGCTTTTGGAGCCAGCCGTCAGTTCGTCAGGCTGCGGACCGGGGCCGGGATGCGGCCGCCGCGCGCAATGAACGCCTCGGAGCTGTACTGATTGTGGACCGGCACGATCGGGCAGTAGCCGAGCAGGCCGCCGAACTGCACGGAGTCGCCGACATGTTTGCCCGGGACCGGGATCACGCGGACAGCCGTCGTCTTGTTGTTGATCATGCCGATAGCCGCCTCGTCCGCCATGATGCCCGCGATCGTCGCCGCCGTCGTATCACCGTCAATCGCGATCATATCGAGGCCGACCGAGCAGACGCAGGTCATGGCCTCGAGCTTCTCGATGCAGAGGCTGCCCTGGTTCACGGCGTTAATCATGCCCTCGTCCTCAGAGACCGGGATGAACGCGCCCGAGAGACCGCCGACATGCGAGGACGCCATGAGGCCGCCTTTCTTGACCGCATCGTTGAGCATGGCGAGCGCCGCAGTCGTCCCCGGCACGCCGCAGGCCTCGAGGCCCATTTCCTCGAGGATGCGCGCGACCGAGTCCCCGACCGCTGGCGTCGGTGCGAGCGATAGGTCGATGATACCGAACGGCACGCCGAGGCGCTTCGAGGCCTCGCGTGCGACGAGCTGGCCGACGCGCGTGATCTTAAACGCCGTGCGCTTGATGGTCTCCGCGACCTCGGTGAAGTCCGCACCCTTCAGGCCCTCGAGCGCATGCTTGACGACGCCCGGACCACTGACACCGACGTTGATGACGCGGTCGCCCTCGGCGACGCCGTGGAACGCGCCCGCCATGAACGGGTTATCGCCCGGCGCGTTGCAGAACGTCACGATCTTCGCGCAGCCGATGGCCTCCTGATCGCGCGTGAGCTCGGCCGTGCGCTTGACGACCTCGCCCATCTGGCGCACGCAGTCCATGTTGATGCCGGCCTTTGTCGAACCGACGTTAACCGACGAGCAGACGATATCCGTCGCGGCCATCGCCTGTGGGATCGAGCGAATCAGCGTCTCGTCACCGTGCGTCATGCCCTTTTCCACGAGAGCCGAAAAGCCGCCGATAAAGTTCACGCCGACCTCTTTGCCCGCCTTGTCGAGCGTCTCGGCAATCGGCACATAGGAATCCGTCTTGCACGCGTCCGCCGCAATCGCAATCGGCGTCACGGAAATGCGCTTGTGGATGATGGGGATGCCGTATTCCGCCTCGATGGCCTCGCCGGTCTTGACGAGGTCCTCCGCGGATTTCGTGATCTTGTCGTAGATATTCTGGCAGAACTTGTCGATGTTCGGGTTTGCGCAGTCGCGCAGCGAGATGCCCATCGTGATGGTACGGACGTCGAGCTTGTTCTCCGTGATCATCTGATTGGTTTCGAAAATATCATCTATCGTTATCAAGGAAATTTCCTCCCAGTAAAAAACGCAGCCGACTCTCCGCTGGATTACACATCGTGCATGATGTTGAAGATATCCTGGTGCTGGGCCTTGATCTCAAGCCCCATCTCCTTGCCGAGTTCCTTGAGCTTCGCCTGCAGATCCGCGAGCGTGATGCCGCCGTTATCCGGCAGCTCCGCGATCATGACCATATTGAAAAAACCGCCCGTGATGTTCTGGTTGATATTCAGGATGTTGACGCCGTTCTCCGCGAGAATCTGGCTTTCCTTTGCGATAATCCCCACACGGTCCTTGCCTACTGTCGTAACGACAACTTTCATGCTTCCGTCTCCTCACTCATACTCTGTTACATGCTTACAACTGGTAAAAAACACCTGTCTCCATTATATCGGCCGGATGGGTACGCGTCAAGCATGCCCGCCGCTTTCTTCCGCTTCGTCGAGGAGCGGTTTGAGGAACCGGCCCGTATAAGAGGCCGGCACACGCACGATGTCCTCGGGACGCCCCTCGGCGACAATCGTGCCGCCCTTGTCGCCGCCCTCCGGGCCGAGGTCGATGATATGGTCTGCGCATTTGATGACGTCGAGGTTGTGCTCGATGACGACGACCGTATCGCCGGCGTCGACGAGACGCTGCAGGATCCCCATGAGCTTGTGGATATCGGCCGTATGCAGGCCCGTCGTCGGCTCATCGAGGATGTAGAGCGTGCGGCCGGTACTGCGGCGCGAGAGCTCTGTCGCGAGCTTGACGCGCTGCGCCTCGCCGCCGGAGAGCGTCGTCGCGCTCTGCCCAAGCTTGATATAGCCGAGTCCGACGTCCTTGATGACCTGCAGCTTCCGCGCGATGCGCGGCACATGTTGAAAGAAGTCCACGGCCTCGTCAACGGTCATGTTCAGGACTTCGGCGATGTTCTTGCCCTTGTACTTTACCTCAAGCGTCTCGCGGTTGTAACGCGCTCCCTTGCAGACCTCGCAGGGCACGTAGACGTCGGGCAGGAAATGCATCTCGATCTTCAGGATGCCGTCACCCTTGCAGGACTCACAGCGGCCGCCCTTGACGTTGAAACTGAACCGCCCCGCCTTGTAGCCGCGGATCTTTGCCTCATTCGTCTGCGCGAAAAGCTGCCGGATGCTGTCGAAGACGCCGGTGTACGTCGCCGGGTTCGAGCGCGGCGTGCGCCCGATGGGCTGCTGGTCGATGTTGATGATCTTATCGATGTTTTCGAGCCCTTTGATCTTCTTATGTTTTCCCGGCTTGCCCTTCGCGTGGTAGAGGCGCGAGGCGATGCCCTTGTAGAGAATTTCGTTGACGAGCGTCGATTTGCCCGAGCCGGAGACCCCCGTCACGAGCGTCAGCGTGCCGAGCGGGAACTTCACGTTGAGGTTCTTTAGGTTGTTCTCGCTTGCGCCGACGACCTCGATGTATTTGCCATTGCCGGGGCGTCGCTTCTGCGGCACCGGGATGAATTTGCGCCGCGAGAGGTACTGGCCCGTGATGGATTCCGGCACCCTCTCGATTTCTTCGGCCGTGCCCTGCGCGACAACGTGTCCGCCGTTCGCGCCGGCGCCCGGCCCGATGTCGACGATGCAGTCCGCCGCGCGCATCGTGTCCTCGTCGTGTTCGACGACGATCAAGGTGTTGCCGAGATCGCGCAGGTGCTTTAGCGTCGCGAGCAGCCGGTTGTTGTCGCGCTGATGCAGGCCGATGCTCGGCTCATCGAGCACGTAGAGCACGCCCTGCAGCCCCGAGCCGATCTGCGTCGCGAGCCGGATGCGCTGCGCCTCGCCGCCTGAGAGCGTGCCGGCCGAGCGCGAGAGCGTCAGATAGTCGAGTCCGACGTTCAGCAGGAACTGAAACCGCGCGTGGATCTCCTTGATCACCTGCCCGACGATCTTGCGGTCGCGGTCCGTAAACGCAACCGACTGCAGGAACGCGTCGGCCTCGCGAATCGTCATCGCCGTGAACGCCGCGATGTTCTTGCCGCCGATCGTCACGGCGAGCGTCTCCGGCTTCAGCCGCGCGCCATGGCAGGTCTTGCACGGGATTTCCGTCATGTAGTTCTCGTAAGACTCGCGCATCTCGTCGGAATCGGTCTCATGATAGCGGCGCGAGAGTAGCGGCATGACGCCCTCAAAGGGCACATGATACGATTTGTGCTCGCCGAACATATTCGTGTACTGGAACGTAAAGCGCTCCTCGCCGGAGCCGTACAACAGCATATGCTGCGTTTTCTTGTCTAGGGCCTTCCACGGCGTATCCGCGGTATAGCCGCGCGACTCGAGCAGCGACGTCATCACGCACATCGCGTAGGAATGCGGATTTTTCGACAGCGGCTCGAACACGCCCTGCCCGACGCTCAGCGTTGGATCCGGCAGCACGAGATCGAGATCGAACTCCATATGGCTGCCGAGGCCCATGCAGGCCGGGCACGCGCCGTACGGATTGTTGAACGAAAACATGCGCGGCGTGATTTCCGGCAGCGAGATCCCACAGTGCACGCAGGCGAAATTCTCCGAGAACATCAAGGTCTCGCCGCCGACAATCTGCACGTAGACCACGCCCTCGCCAAGCTTCAGCGCGGTCTCGAGCGAGTCCGCGAGCCGCGACTCCATGCCTTCGCGAACGATCAGACGGTCGATCACGACGTCGATCGTATGCTTCTTGTTTTTCTCGAGCGCGATGTCCTCGCTGACGTCGTATACCTCGCCGTCAATCTGCACGCGCACATAGCCTTCGCGGCGGATATGCTCGAGCAGTTTCTTGTGCTCGCCCTTGCGGCCGTTTACCACGCGCGCAAGCACCAAGAGTTTTGTACGCTCTGGCAGCGTCTGGATGCGGTCGATCATCTGATCGACCGTCTGCTGCGAAATAGGGCGGCCGCAGTTCGGGCAGTGCGGTTTGCCGGCGCGCGCATAGAGCAGGCGCAGATAGTCGTAGATCTCTGTGACCGTGCCGACCGTCGAGCGCGGGTTATGACTCGTCGTCTTCTGGTCGATGGAGATCGCCGGAGAAAGTCCCTCGATGTTGTCGACGTCCGGCTTATCCATCTGACCGAGAAACTGCCGCGCATACGACGAGAGAGACTCGACGTAGCGGCGCTGCCCCTCTGCGTAGATCGTATCAAACGCGAGCGAGGACTTCCCCGAGCCCGACAGCCCCGTGATGACGACGAGCTTGTCGCGCGGGATATCGACGTTGATATTTTTCAGATTATGCGCGCGTGCGCCGCGTATCTTGATGCAGTTTTCCATACTATGCTATGCCTCGTTTATCTTGAACATCCAATTTTCTATATTGTAACACAGGCGCGTAACCAATGCCATGGCAAAGGTTACGCGCCTGTGTAAAACCCATGATGGGTTCTAGGTTCAGCGGACACTGATCGTGCGAAAATCGCTCTTGTCGCCGCGGTGCCGCGAAATGGAGTACTCGAACGGCCGCCCATCGTCGAGGAACGCGGTCTGCGTGACCTCGAGCAGCGGCAGAACGCCCTCGATATGGAGTTCTTCCTTTTCCAACTCGGTCGGCATGACCGCACGCACGATGCGGTGCGCGGACTGGATTTTCAGGCCGAGATCTTCTTCGATGTACCGATAGATGGAATGCTCCAGCACGGAGTGCTTGACCCGAGGGATCCGTTCAATCGGCATTTTCGTATATTCCACGACGATGGGCTCTCCATCCACCGAACGCACGCGCACGATATCGTAGACGAAATCTTCCTCGCTTAGCCGAAGTTTCCCCGCCGTCATTTTGTCCGGATGGACAATAGCAAAGCGCAGGACCTTCGTCGTGACCTTCTTATCGGCGTAGGTTGCGGCAAAGCCAAGAAACTGCCCCGGCTCGCTCAGTTCCTTGACGTCGCTTCTTTTCAGGGATTTTACAAAGGTTCCGGCCCCGCGCCGCTTGATCACGAGGCCATTTTTCACGAGCTCGTCAACGGCGCGGCGTATCGTGATGCGGCTCACGCCATAAAAATCGCACATCTCTTTCTCAAGCGGCAGCTGCTCGCCGGAACGGTATTCCCCGTGGTGTATTTTCTCACGCAGCTCCTGCGCGATCGCCTCGTATTTCAGCATACTATAATCCCTCTTTTCCCTCTGTCGGTTTACCGTTTTCTTTATCATTCCCCCTAATTATAGCCGAAAAAGGGTAATTTTTTTCAATAATTGATATTACTTTTTCTGTAAAAAGGTATATGCAGCACCGAGCAGGTTCGCCGCGTTGCCATTCTTGCAGCATACGATCTCCGGACGGACATGCGCGACCCCGACGCTCTTGCGAATCGCTTCGACCTCCCGCATGACGTTTTCCGCAAGGTCCTCGCGTGCGCTGACCGCGCCGCCGAGCACGATGCGCTCCGGGTCAAACGAATACTGCAGATTGTACGCGGCCCAGCCGAGGTAGTAGTACATGCGCTGCACGGCGGCCTGCGCGTCCGCATCGCCGTTCTCCGCCATGGCAAAGACCTTCTGTCCGTCGAGCGTTTGCGGATCGACCTTCTTGCGGCGCGCGGTCTCTTCGACGAGTACACGCGTCGAGGCCGCATCGCTGAGGATGGTATTCGCTTCATCGACAATCATGTAGCCGAATTCGCCGCCGTGAAAATGACAGCCATGATGGATACGGCCGTCCTTGACGACCGCGCCGCCGATCCCCGTGCCGATGACGAGGAAGATCACGTCCTTGCAGCCCTTCGCGACACCTGTCCACACCTCGCCGATCGCCGCACAGTTCGCGTCGTTCTCCATGGCAACGGGCAGACCGAGCTGTTCCTCGAGCATGCGCTTCATCGGGATGCCGTGGATATACGGCAAGGCCGAGCTGCCGCCGATCACGCCCGCCGCATCGTCGACCGCACCAGGGAAGCTGCAGCCGACGCCGATGAGCTTATCGTCCTTTTCGAGTTTCTTTTTGACCTGCACCATCCCATCGAGGAACTCGCCGAGCGTTTCCGGCGTGACGAAGCTGCCCTTCGTGCAGATCGTACCGTCCTTCTTGATGACGGCGTATTTCACACTCGAACCACCGATGTCATATGCGAGGATTGCCATAGCCATACCACCTTTTCAAAGATCCTGTCATTTGCTTATTCCTTGCCTAGTATATAAAAGAAAGGTTAGAATATACCGATATTGCCATAAAATTTTAGGAGGTTCGACGCGGACGCACCGGCTGCACGCCGTCTTTTTACTGTAAAAAAAACTCCCACCGCGGGAGCTTTTTTCTTGTTGTTATTTTCTCGGTTTTTTCTTGTCTTTATACATCTCGCCGTCGGCCACGGTGATGAGGAGGTCGACGTTCGGGATGGGTGTGCGTTTCGTCGCCGCACCGAGCGCCATGCTGATGCCGTCTTTCTTAAAGGCCGCCTTCATGCGCTGGATGAACGCCTGCCCCTTTTCTGCATCGGTGTCGCTGAGCATTAGGATGAATTCATCGCCGCCCATGCGGAACACGTTGTCATCCCCGGCCATCGCTTTCATGATGTCGGCAGCCTTGCAGATGGCCTCGTCGCCGGCCTTGTGCCCGAAATGGTCGTTGATGTATTTGAGGCCGTTCATATCGCCGAACACGAACGTCATCTCGCGGTCTGGCGGCAGACCCTTGACACAGTGCAGGAACGCCCGGCGGTTTCGCGTGCCGGTCATGACGTCCATATAGCTCATCTGGTTCAGGCTGTTCATATTGTTCCGGTTGTTGATCAAAATAGCGAGGAATCGCGTCATCGTCGCGAGCAGGGGGCTTGCCTCTTTCAGGATCTTCTCCGACGGATTGACGATCTCGGTAAAGCCAATAGAATCTCCCCCGAAAATCAGATGCCCGGAGATGATGCTCTTTACCTCTTTGCTGTGTGTCCGCGTAATGCCATAGCGATCCAGAATCTGCTGGACGTTGTTGATGATGGCAATCTGATTTATGCCGAAGGAATCGTACAGATACTGCACGTTCTCACGCGACACCTTTTGGCGTTTTGCCTGCATCGACGAAATGCCATCCCTGCACCATTCGTAGGTATTCTTCACCGTGCCGTCCGGCTGTTCCTCATAAATACAGGCCCTTTCGCATTCGAGGATTTCGCCGACACATCCCAGCATATTCTGAATGCCACGCGATGGATCCTTTTCCACCAGCCCGGCCTCGATGGCGTCGTTGACTGCCATCTCGCGGAAGAACACATCGTTCTTCCGGATTTCATCGCTGACGTAGTTGCGCATATTCGTCGCGATTTCGAGCTGGCAGAGCCGTCCGCGCCATGGGACGAGCACCTGGTTGATCAGATAGACCCGCCCGAGCGCCCGATTGTAGTAGGTACGCGTGTAGAAGCGGTCGCGGCGCAACAGCTTCTTCGGGCATTCCTCGCAGGGCTTATCCCCCCCGCAGAGCAGCTCATAGCATTTCTTGCCGCTGTAATCGTAGGTATCCGGCAGACCGAGGTCCCTGAGCCCCGCCTTGTTGACGTAAATCAGCTCGTCGTTATCGAGGCGGCTCATCATCACGTTCTGATCGCTCGTATCGAACGCCTCGCGGTCAATCGCGATGCGGTCGCCAACGAAGATAGACTGTCCGTACCGCTGTCGTTCTGCCTCGTAGAGCCGTTCCGAAAGCAGGTGAATCAGCCCGTTCATACTGCCAGCCTCTGAGCCATAGGCCACGGCCGACTGCAGATACAGCGTGACCGGCCGTCCGTGGATTTCTCGGATGGCGTGAATCCGGTTGGACAGATGGAGCACGAGATCGTCGAGGTCGGCGGACTTTCGATACTTCATATACAGCAGAAATCTTCCGTTGCTGAAATGCCCAAGCGTCTCCCCGAGCGAACATTGCTCCATGAAAATCCGGCTGATCTTATGCAGCAGTTCCTTTCGGAACTGCTCGCCGTATCTGCGGGAGATGGTTGTCAGCTCCGGGATGTGGAACAGGATACCGATAAAGTCCTCCTGCTGCCGCTCGTAATTATTGAAATATTCGATACCGGCCGCTATCATGCCGCGGAAACCGGCAAGCCCCGTATCCAGGTCAATCAGGCCGAGGTCCACATCCTTCTGCCGGATTTTCTGCTCCCGGTCCAGATCCTCGAAATACCCGATCAGCCCGATGATCCGATCGTCCTCATAGAGCGGGATCTTGCTTGCACGGATGGTGTGAATCCGACCGCGAATGATGCATTTGCCGATGGCTCCGCAGGATACTTTCCCCTCCCGCAGGATTTCCTTCTCAATGGATTGATAGGGATACGCATCCACATGCCAGCCCATTTCCTCATCGGTTTTGCCAAGAATCGCGGCCTCGTCGTGGATACCGAAATAGTTGAGGAATCCCTTGCTGACGCCGAGGAATCGGCGCTGCCGGTCCTTCCAGAAAAATTTGATGTCCTGCGAGCTCTTGAGCGCATCGAGTACCGTGCCCTGCTGGATGGCCTGAGGCACAGCTGGCAGCTCGGCCCGCAGGCCGAACGAACGCAAAAATTCTGGGAGAATTTTCCGGCGGTCTTTGACCTGCTCTAACGCGGCGTTCTTGATGCCGAGGAGGATATCGTCCGCCTCCCCATCGGTGGGCAATGCGTGAAATTCTTTCCAGCGGTAGCTCCCATCCTCTTGTTGCGTGCGAAACAGACCGGTCACTACGCCGTGCGGCGATTCCTGAATCTGCCGGCAAAGCGTGCGCGGCGCCGCCCATTGAGCAAACCGCGGTTGATCCGCCGGGTGTATGCGTTTTTGCTCCGTCATCCACGTGCGGATCGAAAGTCGTTTCGATCCCTGGTCCGACGCCTGCCGTTCACTGAGCAGCTCGAGTTCCCCTCGGTTGCCATGATAAAGGTAAACGCTCTCGTAAACGGGCAACAGATACTTCGATACCTTCTCGATGCGCCGCGTATGGCGGATCGAATCGTCGAACGTGATGTTGTAGAGTTCCGTTCTTCCCGTATAAACACCCGGAGAACCTGCGAAGATCCGCACCTTGACCCGCATGTATTGACCGTCCTTCACATAGGTCAGGAATTCCTCTTTCCCCGAGCGCACGGCCCGATCGAGCATTTCCTTGAACTGACTCAGAAAAGGCGAAACGCTCAAATCGATGAACTGCCGTTCCTCGGGGAAATCCAACCGTGCGACGGGCAGGATGGTCTTGATATAGGCCTTGTTCCGCCAAAGCTCTGCGAGCCTTTTTTCGCCGTCATAGCAGAATACGGCAAGCGGCACATCGGTGAGGAGGTTCGTGAGGCCGGCTTTCTCCATCGCGAGGGCCTCCGGCCGTTCCTCCGAAAGCAGCTGCCGCTCAAAGCAGTGGCGGTGGCAGGCCTCGTACGGCATCGGCTTCCCGTAAAGATACCCTTGGATCATCTCGCAGCCGATGGAGCGCAGGAACGCAGCCTGCTCCTCGGTCTCCACGCCCTCCGCGAGCGTATGGATGCCGAGGTTCTTCGCCATCACGACCAGCGCGCGCAGGATTTTCCGACTCTCCTCATTGCTGTTGCGCTGGAAGGACATGTCGAACTTGATCTCATCAAAAGAAAAATGGTGTAGCATGTTCAGCGAGGAATAGCCGCTGCCGAAATCGTCGAGCCAGCACGCATAGCCGGCCTCATGAAAGCGCCGGATGGCCTGCTGCAGTTTCTTCGAGCCCAGCGCGAGCGCCGTCTCGGTGATCTCGATGCGCAGCAGGTCGCGGGGCAGTTCGTAGCGTCCCACGATTTCCTCGACCTTTTCCACGGGATCGCAGAGATCGAAATCAACGCGCGACAGGTTCACGGAAACCGGCAACACCGGCCGCTGATTCTCCATCTGGAACCGCAGGAGCTTTGCTGCCTCCTCGACGACATAGAAATCCAGCTTCGTGATCAGCCGCATGCGTTCGAGCACGGGAATGAAGACATTCGGCATCAGCATGCCCTGCTTCGGATCCTCCCAGCGCGCGAGCGCCTCGATACTGGCGATCTTACCCGTCAGCGTGCGGACGACCGGCTGATAGTATACCTTGATGTCACCCTTTTCGATCGCCTTCTCGAAATGACGAAGCACATAGGTTTCCTCCTGGAGGCGACGTCCCATATCCTCGCTATAGACCGCATAGACGCGGCTGCTGTCCTGCTTGATACTGTCCGCGGCAATCTTTGCCGTATCAAACGTCCGCCGCGGATCGCGCCGCTCCTCCTCCGAAAGCCGCTCAAAAAGTGTGATACCGGCCTTCATCGATACGGAGGAGTCGGCATTCTGCGCGCGGAACGCTCGTTCCATCGCGGTCAGCTTCTTTTCGATGTCCTCCCGGCGGGCGAGCATCAGAAAGTTATCCGCGGACAAATGGCACATCAACGTGTCCGGGAAACAGCGATGCAACAGCGAGGCGACGTTCCGGAGCAGGGCGTCCCCCGCTTTCACGCCGTGATTCGCATTGTACATTTTGAAGTTGGTAAGATTCAGGTAGACGGACACATAGTCCCCGATGGTTCCGTTCTTCGCGTTCCTGACGGCAGCCTCCGCAGCTCTTTGATAAAACGTATGCCACCCCATCAGGCCGGTCATAGCATCGGGCTCGATGGCCGCATCCCGGGTACGGCTGTAAATAAAATGCAGGGACCAGGCCTTGCCAAAGCCTGGCACGTCCACGGGCCCGAGCACCCCCTCGAGCCAGCGAAAATACCCGATCTTCGTCCGCATATGGAAATGGTATACACATAAGGAGTCCACCGTGTCCTGCGTGCGACGCGCATACAGATCCGCCAGCGGCACGTAGTCATCCGGCACCACTAGACTGCAGTACTGCCGTTCGCTGAATGTGAAGAACTCCTCTTCCGAGTCACACTGGTACATTTCGCAGGCATGCGCACTGACCGCCAGGATCCGCTCCTCCTCGTCGCGTGAAATGAGTACCACCCCGCCGGGGAAAAAATCCATCCCCGCCAATCCCTTTTTCTCATCCGCCATGCTCATCACAACCATCCTATAGACTTAAAGCTTCGTATTCCACATGATCAGGGCATCCTCGTGATTATCCTGATAATAGCCCTTGCGGCGGCCCGCCTCCTGAAAGCCGTAACGCCGGTAGAGCGCGAGCGCAGCCGCGTTCGACGGGCGAACCTCGAGCGTCATGGCCGTGCAGCCGCGCGCCTTGCACGCCTCGATGAGATCCCGCATGAGCGCAGTGCCGGCACCGCGCCCGCGGAACGCCTCACGGATGGCGATGTTCGTGACCTGCGCGTCGCCGAACGACAGCCACGCTCCGGCGAAGCCAATGACGGTATCCCCGTCAAGGGCGAGCCGGTAGCAGGTGTTCTCGTTTGCGGCTTCGCGCCAAAACGACTCCCGCGACCACGGCGTCGGGAACGTCTCGCGCTCGATGGCCGCGACAGCCTCCGCGTCCTCCGGCACCATCTCGCGAAACCGCAGGGACAGGGGTTTCCGCGCCGCCCGTTCGACGGGCTTTTCCGCCGCGGTCACGATGATTTCCTCATCACGATGGTCTTCGTCTCCGGTTCCTCGCCCTTCGGCGCGTCCGGATGGCGCCTCTCCCAAAGCACCTCGGCTTCACTGCGACGGATGTAGACGGGCTCGAGCGCCATCGGGTTGTCGGATGCCCCGCGCGCGAGGCGCTGCAGGCCGAGCAGACCGACATTCGCGGCGCGCGGCATCTGCATCTGCGGCGGCGGCAGGATCACATGCTCCGGCACAACCAGTTTGCCGACGATTTTCTTCGGTACGACGTCGCCGGTCAGGATGACCGGTTCCCCGGCGCGGCTCGCGCGGGCGAGAACCTCCTCGATGGCGAGGACCTCCACACGGCCGAGCGGCACAGGCTGCCCGTTCTCCATATGAAAGGCTTGCGCGTAGGCATTGCCTTTCTGCGCGTCAATCAGGCTGAGGATCCGCGCCCCCGGCGCCGGAAAATGCACGGCAAGCGCCGCGAGCGTTGAGATGCCGACGATCGGCAGGGAAAGCGCATAGGCCATCGCCTTTGCGGCAGCGAGCCCGATGCGCAGCCCCGTAAACGAACCCGGGCCAATGCTGACCGCAATGCCCTCGAGCTCTGTTTTCTTGACGGCGGCCATGCGCAGCGCCGCCTCAATATGCGGCATCAGCGTTTCCGAATGCGTGAGCCGCGCCTGCATCGTGATTTCTGCCTGCAGCCGTTTCTCGTTCATCACCGCGACGCTTGAGACCTGCGTCGACGTATCAATTGCCAGTATGGACAAGACGTCCCAACTCCTCTACCAATTTCTGTTGTTGCGAGCCGATGCTCGTGAAGGTAAAGATCCGGCCATTCTCCTCCGCCGGGTCATGTTCGATGCAAAGGCGAACGTAGTTTTCCGGCAGGCATTCCGGGAACTTGTCCGCCCATTCGATCAGCACGATGCCCTCCGGGTCCTCCGTATACTCAAAAAAGCCAATGTCCTCCAGCTCCTCCGCCGACTCGAGCCGGTAGAGATCAAAGTGAAAAATGGGGCAGATTCCCTCATAAACATTCATCAGATTGAACGTCGGACTCGTGACCTCGCCGGTCACGCCGAGCGTGTGCGCAAGACTCTGTACGAACAGGGTCTTGCCGGCGCCCAAATCTCCCTCGAGGCAAAACACGGTCCCCTCATGAACCTTTTTCCCCACGAGCTCGGCAAGCGCCGCCGTCTCCGCTGGCGAATCCGTATGGCAGCTAAACATGCTTCTTTCCATCTCTCCTATCAAACAAAAGTTAAACGAAACTTGCATACACTTCTGTCGCTATTATAACACGTTTCCCTAAAGGATAGAAGCGGTTCCACAGGATTCCATCGTATTCTTCCTTTCTTCCCCTAATAGTGGATAATCATTATCCGCTAGTTTTTATTTTTATTTACTATGTATTTGCGTGATTTCATGTGCATCTGCGAGATATGGGCTATTATTTTTGGATAATAGGCATATTTCCCTATTTTCTTTTTTCCGGATTTCTCGTATAATAAAGCCATAGCAAGGGAGTTGCGAAACACCCTTGCCAAACAAGAAAGCGCCGCGAAGGGCGCTTCCCAAAAGCGATAACGTTCTGTGTATTTTTTATAGGAGGTTTTTCATGATGAAAAAGTTTGTCTGCACGGTCTGCGGTTATGTCTATGAGGGCGATGCTGCCCCGGCTGAGTGCCCGATCTGCCACGCACCGGCCTCGAAGTTTGTCGAGCAGTCCGAAGACCTGACGTTCGCGGATGAGCATCATGTCGGCGTCGCGAAGGGCGTAGATCCGCGTATCCTCGAGGGCCTTCGCCAGAACTTTACGGGCGAGTGCTCCGAGGTCGGCATGTACCTCGCCATGAGCCGCCAGGCAGACCGCGAGGGCTATCCGGAGATCGCGGAGGCCTTCAAGCGCTACGCATTGGATGAGGCAGAGCACGCCTCCAAATTCGCGGAGCTCCTCGGCGAAGTCCTGACGAACAGCACGAAAAAGAATCTCACGATGCGCATCGATGCAGAGCACGGCGCATGCGCGGGCAAGAAAGAGCTCGCAACGCTCGCCAAGCAGCTCAATCTCGACGCCATCCATGACACGGTTCACGAGATGGCCAAGGACGAGGCGCGCCATGGCCGCGGCTTCAAGGGCCTGTTCGACCGCTATTTCGGCGAATAAGAGAAATCCCGCATAAAAAACCGGGGCTTCACAGAGAATTCTCTGTGAAGCCCCGGTTTTCGTTGCTAAAAAAAATGGTCGGAACGACGGGATTTGAACCCACGACCTCTTCCACCCCAAGGAAGCGCGCTACCAAACTGCGCTACGTCCCGAACGTCATCCATTATAGCAGGATTCTGTCCGAAATGCAAGGGGCAGCGGCTGGAATCATACCTCGCTCAGGATGAACTCGCCCTGGCCTTTCAAGACGTAGCCGCCCATGCCGGCTGGCAGGAACGCGCTGTTTCCCTTCTCGAGCTGCAACGTACCCTCGGCGGCGCGGAGCTCCATCGAGCCATCGGTCACCGTGAGCGCCTGGAACGAACCGTCCTTGACTTCGAGGTCCGCGCTGTCCTCGAGTGCGAAATGGTAGGCCGTGAAATACGGGCACTGCGCGAGCAGCTCGCCCCTAAGTCCCTCAAAAATATCCAATTGGGCTACCGGCTCCGTCTTGCGCGTCGGTTTCTCGCGCTTCATGACGTCGAGCGCTTTCGCGACATGCAGCTCGCGCGGCTTGCCGTCCTTGCCGACGCGCCCGTAGTCGTAGACACGATACGTCGTGTTTGAATTCTGCTGGATCTCGCAGATCAGGATGCCCTTGCCGATCGCGTGCAGCGTACCGGCATCGATGAAGAACACATCGCCCTTCTTGACCGGCACGCGGTTTAGAATATTGGGCAGCGTATTGTCCTTGATATGCTGCTCGATTTCCTTTTTCGAAACCTTTTCCTTGAAACCGTAGAGCAGGCTCGCGCCAGGCTCCGCGTCCACAATGTACCACATCTCCGTCTTGCCGTACTCGCCCTCGACGCGCTTCGCGTAGTCGTTGCCCGGGTGCACCTGCACGGAGAGGTCGTTTTTCGCATCAATCAGTTTGATCAAAAGCGGGAAATACGGGAATGCCTTGCCGCGCGTTCCGAGTACGTCTTTGCCGACGATAGCGAGGTATTCCTCGAGCGTCTTGCCCGCGTACTCCCCATTCTCGATGACGCTCTTGCCGTCCTTATGGCAGGCGAGCTCCCAGCTCTCCGCGACCTTCTCGAGATCTGTCTTCTTGCCGAACTCGTCCTTCAGACGCGTGCCGCCCCAGATATAATCCTTGAGTGGTGCGCGTAGTTTCATCGGGTATAACATAGTGCGATTCCTCCCATAAAGTCATATCTTTTCAAGGCCAACCCTATTATCGTCCTTTTTCGCCGCGCTGTCAATCCATTTCTGCCACCGCCCCGCCACGAATTTTCCGCAGCCAACGCTCATTTCGCATCATCCTTCTGGCCCGGCAGTTTCCCGCTGAGCTCGAGGATCATATCGCGCAGCTCCGCCGCCCGTTCGAACTCGAGTGCGCGAGAAGCCTGCTGCATCTCGCGCGTGAGCGTCTGCACGAGGTTTGCCTTCTGCTTTTTCGTGAGCTTCTTTTTCCGCTTGCCGCTCTCATAATCCGCCGCGGATTCCGCCGCGACAAGCGTCGTCTCGATCAGCGGCTTGATCGGCTTTACGATGGTCTTCGGCGTGATATGGTGCTCGCGATTGTAGGCTTGCTGGATCTCACGCCGACGGTTGGTCTCGCCGATGGCGCGCTTCATCGAATCCGTCTGCACGTCCGCGTACATGATCACATGTCCATTTGCATTGCGCGCCGCGCGCCCGATGATCTGGATTAGCGACGTATCCGAGCGCAGGAATCCCTCCTTGTCCGCATCGAGGATGGCAATCAGCGATACCTCCGGCATATCGAGGCCCTCACGCAGCAGGTTGATGCCGACGAGCACGTCGTACTTCCCCGCACGCAGGTCATGGATGATCTCGGCGCGCTCAATGGTCGCGATATCGGAATGCAGGTATGTGACCTTGATGCCGATTTCCTTCAGGTAGTCCGTGAGGTTTTCCGCCATACGCTTCGTCAGCGTCGTCACGAGCGTGCGCTCGTTCTTCTCGATGCGCTTCTTGATCTCGCCGATCAGGTCGTCGATCTGCCCCTCGAGCGGCCGGATCTCAATCTCCGGATCCAGAAGGCCGGTCGGCCGGATGATCTGCTCGGCGACCTGCTGCGCACGGCTGAGTTCGTACTTCCCCGGCGTCGCCGAGACGTAGATGATCTGATTCACGCGCGCCTGGAACTCCTCGAACGTCAGTGGCCGGTTGTCGAACGCCGACGGCAGGCGGAACCCGTTCTCGACGAGCGAGACCTTGCGGCTGCGGTCGCCAGCGTACATCGCATGCAGCTGTGGCAGTGTCACATGACTCTCGTCCATGACGATCAGAAAATCCTCCGGGAAATAGTCGAGCAGGGTGTACGGCGCCTGTCCGGCCGCGCGGTGCGCGAGGTGACGCGAATAGTTCTCAATCCCCGAACAGTAGCCGACCTCCTCCATCATCTCGAGGTCGTAATTCGTGCGCTGCTCGAGCCGCTGCGCCTCGAGCAGCTTGCCTTCCCGCTTGAATTTCGCAAGTTGCTCCTCGAGTTCCGCACGGATGTCCTGTCTCGCGATTTTCATGTCTTCCTCCGGCGTCACATAATGCGAGGCCGGGAAAATCATCACATGCGTGCGCTCCCCGTAGATTTCGCCGGTCGTGACGTCAAACTCGAGCATGCGGTCGATCTCATCGCCGAACAGCTCGATGCGCACCGCGCGGTTGTTATACCCTGCCGGGAATACCTCGATGACGTCGCCGCGCACGCGGAACTTGCCGCGCTCGAACGCAATATCGTTGCGCTCGTAGCGGATGGTGACGAGCTTTCGCAAGATCGCGTCGCGATCGACCTGCTGCCCCTTGTGCAGGGACAGCACCATTTCGTGGTAGCTCTCCGGCGAGCCGAGACCATAGATGCACGAAACCGACGCGACGATGATGACGTCCCGCCGCTCGAACAACGAGCAGGTCGCGCTGTGCCGCAGCTCATCGATCTCGTCGTTGATGGACGCATCCTTCTCGATATAGGTATCCGTCGACGCGATATACGCCTCCGGCTGATAAAAATCGTAGTAGCTGACGAAATAACCGACGTAATTGTGCGGAAAAAACGCCTTGAATTCGCTCGCGAGCTGTGCGGCGAGCGTCTTGTTGTGCGCGATCACGAGCGTCGGCTTCTGCACCTTCTCGATGACCTTCGCGATCGTATAGGTCTTGCCCGTGCCCGTCGCACCGAGCAGGACCTGCGTATCCATACCGGCCTCGACGCCCGCCGCGAGATCGCGGATGGCTTTGGGCTGATCGCCCATCGGCTCGAACGGCGCGACGACCTCAAAGGGCGTCTCCTCCTCAAACTGCATCGTGTTGAGCTTTGGAACCATGGACATACTGTTCCCTCCCATAAAGAAATCCTCCCCGGCGGGGAGGATTTCGGATTTCCTGCTTTCGATTATTCCGCGTGCTGTGCTTCCTCGGCGTTCAGGATGGCCTCGACTTTGACGGACATGTTGCTGCTGAGATCGATGAATTGGTCGTCGAGGGTCTGCACGATCGGCAGCGCGTCAACGCGGCTTTCATCGAGGTAGACGATGTGCCCGACCTCACCGGTGGACAGCCGCACCCAGCTGCCGTTCAGCGCGTGACAGAAATGCTTGGTAAAATAGACGCCGTACTCCGTATCGAGTTTGCCACTCATGATGTCGTCGTGGAGGATAGCGAAAATGTCGAACGGTGACTTTTTCTTCGCATACGAACGGTCCGCGGTCATCGCATCGTAGATGTCGAGGATGGCCATGATCCGGCCGAAATCCGAAATCTGCGCGCGGCAGACGCCGTACGGATAGCCAGAGCCGTCACAGCGCTCGTGATGCTGCAGCACGCCGAACAAGATATCACGGTTCGTGCCGAGCTGCGTGTCCTTGAGCATCTCGTAGCCGTATTCCGCATGTTTCTGGATGGCGCGGAACTCCTCATCCGAGAGCGGCCCCTTCTTGCTTAGAATCGTATCCGGAATCTTAATCTTGCCGATGTCGAGCAGCAGGCCCGTGATGACGAGGTCGTGCCGCTTTTGGTCGTCATAGCGCAGCCAGCGGCCCATGAGTCCCGCGAGGATGGCGAGGTGCAGGCTGTGGTGGACGAGGTAGTCCCCCGACCGGTCCATATTGCTGAGCTGCGAGACCGCCTTGGACCCATCGCAGAGCTGGCGCATATTCTCGGCCGAAAAGATGGACTCGAGCAGCACGATGTCGAGCCCCGCCCCCTCGCGCAGCTTGCTGAGCAGTTCCTCCATCTGCCCATAGGCCTGCTGATAACACGCCACGTACGGCGCATCGAGCAGCGAGCTTTTCGTCGGTGTGACATGCTTTTTCTTTTCTTCTTCCTCGATGTAGATGGAGAAGATCGGCCGGTCGAGCAATTGGAAGATAGTCGCGTTGTTCAGCACGGTTCCCGCCCGGATCAGCAGGCCCTCGTCCGGGTCGTTGACATCGCGGCCGACCACCATGCCGCTCTTGAGGTTCTCTATGGCATAGGCTTTTAACATCCGTTTCCACACTCCCTGCGGAATCTATTGCCCTTTACTTTACGACGATGTTCACGAGCTTCTTCGGCACGGCGATGACCTTGACGATGGTCTTGCCGGCCGTGAGTTCCTTGGCGCGCGGCAGTTCCATGACCGCTGCCTTCATGCCCTCGCGGTCGATGTCCGCCGGCACGACGACCTTGTCGCGGACCTTGCCGTTGATCTGCAGGACGATTTCGATCTCGTCGCGCTTCATGGCCGTCTCATCATAGGACGGCCAATGCTGCGCGTGTACCGAGCCCTCCGCGAACAGACGGCTCCAAAGTTCCTCGGTGATATGCGGCGCGAACGGCGCGAGCAGCAGCAGCAGGTTCCGCGCGACCTCGCGCACGAGCCCCGCGTTGACCGCCTTGTCCTGGAAACCGTAAAAGGCATTGACGAGCTCCATAATCGTCGAGATCGCCGTATTGAACATGAAGCGGTCGCGCAGATCATCCGTCACCTTCTTGATGGTGGTATGCAGGATCCGGCGCAGCTCCTTCTCTTCCTTCGTGAGTTTCGTGACGTCGTAGTCGTCAGACGCTCCCTTGATCGTGTCCTCGAAATGACCGAGGATACGCCATACGCGGCCGAGGAAGCGGTACGATCCCTCGACGCCCTGGTCGCTCCACTCGAGATCGCGGTCGACCGGCGCTGCAAACAGGATGAACAGGCGCGCCGTATCCGCGCCGTACTTGCCGATGATCTCTTCCGGCGAAACGACGTTGCCCTTCGATTTCGACATCTTCGAGCCGTCCTTGAGGACCATCCCCTGCGTCAGCAGGTTCTTGAACGGCTCATCGAAATCGACGAGGCCTGCATCGTGCAGGACCTTCGTGAAGAAACGCGAGTACAGCAGATGCAGGATCGCATGCTCGATGCCGCCGATATACTGATCGACCGGCGCCCAGTAGTTGACCTTATCCTTCGCAAACGGCATCTTGTCGTTATGCGGATCCGTGTAGCGCAGATAGTACCAGGACGAGCAGATGAACGTGTCCATCGTGTCCGTCTCGCGGGTCGCATCGGCGCCGCATTTCGGGCACTTGCAGTGGAGGAAGCTCTCGCTCGACGAAAGCGGGGAGAGCGCGCCCTGCCGGAACGAGACATCCTCCGGCAGCAGGACCGGCAGATCCTCCTCCGGCACGAGTACCTCACCGCAATGCGGGCAGTTGATGACCGGGATCGGCGCGCCCCAGTAGCGCTGCCGCGAGATCAGCCAGTCGCGCAGGCGGTAGTTCACATGGCGCTTGCCGAAGCCCTCTTTCTCGGCCTTGTCGATGATGGCGCCCATGGCCTCGTGCATCTCCATGCCGTCGAACTCGCCGGAATTGATCAGATAGCCTTCCTTTTCGGCATAGGCATCCGTCATGTCCTCAAGCTTCAGCTCGCCCTCCTTCGGGCGGATCGTCAGGATCTTCTCGATACCGTATTTCGTCGCGAACATCCAGTCGCGCGTATCCTCGGACGGCACGCCGATGACGGCGCCCGTGCCGTAGTCGGCGAGCACATAGTTCGTGACCCAGATCTGCACCTTGCGGCCGTTGAACGGATTCACGCAGTAAAGGCCCGTGAACACGCCTTCCTTCGCCGACTCGCTCGACGTGCGCTCGATGTCGTTCTGGTTGCGCGTCTTCTTGCAGAACGCCTGGATCTCCGACGCATGCTCGCTCTTGGCGCAGATCGCGTCCATCAGCGGGTGCTCTGCCGCGAGGGCGAGGAATGTGATACCATAGACGGTATCCGGGCGCGTCGTATAAGCGGAAATGGATTTGCCGAGTGCCGGCACCTCGAGCTGGAACTCGAGGCCCTCGCTGCGGCCGATCCAGTTGCGCTGCATCGTCTTGACGCGCTCCGGCCATCCCTCGAGCTTGTCGAGGTCCTTCAGCAGCACGTCGGCATAGTCCGTAATCTTGAGGAACCACTGCGAGAGGTCTTTTTTGTGCACCTCAGAATCGCAGCGCCAGCATTTGCCATCGATGACCTGCTCATTGGCAAGCACAGTCCCGCAGGTATCACACCAGTTGACCGAGGCCTTTTTCTTGTACGCAAGGCCGCGCTTGTAGAACAGCTCGAACAGCCACTGCGTCCATTTATAGTACTCCGGCTTGCACGTGATGACCTCGCGATCCCAATCGTAGGAAAGGCCCATCGACTTCTGCTGGCGTTCCATATTCGCGATGTTCGAGAGCGTCCAGTCCCCCGGCTTTACACCGTGCTTGATGGCCGCGTTCTCGGCCGGCATGCCGAACGAATCAAAGCCCATCGGATGCAGGACGTTGTAGCCCTCCATCGCCTTGTAGCGCGCCATAACATCACCGATGGCGTAGTTGCGCACATGGCCCATGTGCAGGTTGCCCGACGGATACGGGAACATCTCGAGCGCATAATATTTTGGCCGCGACGGATCCGCCTCCGTATGATAGACGTCCTCTTTCAGCCATTTTTCCTGCCATTTCTTTTCAATTTTTTGCGGCTCGTAACGGTCCATATCCATTCCCCCTGATACCAAGAGTGCCCGTCTGCAAAAGGCAGACCGGCACTCATCTATCGCGTTTTACAGCTATCACCTATTATACTCTACCCCGCGCGCGGCCGTCAACCGTACGGCGGACAGAAAACGGAAAAAGAACGCCTTTTTCGCCAGGCGCCATGCGATAGAAAAGCCCTCTCCCAAACGGGAGAGGGCTTTTCGCTGGCATAGCAACTGCTATGCAGCGCCTATGCATTACTGGAGCAGGCTGAGAACGGAGCTGCTGCTCTGGTTCGCCTGTGCGAGCATGGACTGAGCGGCCTGCAGAAGAACGTTGTTCTTCGTGTATTCCGTCATTTCCTTTGCCATATCCGCATCGCGAATCGTGGACTCGGAGCTCTGGACGTTCTCGGAAGCCGTCGTCAAGTTGCTGCTCGTGTAGGAGAGGCGGGACTCAACGGAGCCGATCGTCGTCTGCTGATCGAGTGCCTTCTGCACGGCGTTGTCGAGGACGTTGATCGCGGCGTTTGCCTTAGCCTGCGTCGAGACGTTCAGCGTCTTGCCGTCGGAACCCTTCAGGCCAAGAGCCTCGGAGCGCATATCCGTCAGACCAACTTTGATGTTCTGGTTGGCCTTCGTGCCGACCTGCAGCGAAATCGAGTTGTCATCGGACTTGTTCTGTGCGCGGATGCTCTCGGAGAAGTTGTCGAGAACCGCGTTTGCGCTCTTGCGCGTTGCGCCCGTGTTGCTCGTGATGCTGATCGTGAAGCCGGAAATCTGGCCAGCGATACCAGCCGTCTTTGCCGTCAGCGTCATCGCGCAGCCCATGTCTGCCGTGTAGACCGTATTGCCGTTGCCATCGACGCCAATCTTCGAGGTCTTTGTCGTGTTCAGCGTAAGCGCACCTTCGAGCTTCTGCGAGCCGTTTTTCGCCGGCTTGTCGAGGATAGTCTTAAGCGTCGTATTCTTACCAACCGTCATCGACGTCGTGTAGGTCTTGCCCTGGCTGACATAGGAAACCGTCACCGTATCCGTCGAGAGGATGTTCAGGCTCTCGCCGTTGCGGTTTTTAAGATCGGTCAGATTACTAGTATCCGTCGTCTTCACGTCGAGGGACTCGTTCGTCAGAGCCGTCTTCGTAGCGTCCGTTTTGCTGTTGTGCGAGCCGTCGACGAGGTACTTGCCGTTGTACGTCACGTTCGCGTTGTCGTCGATCTGGTCGATGCTCTGGTCGAGCTCTTTCTGGATCGTCTGACGGTCAGCGTCCGTGTTCGTATCGTTGGCTGCGTTGATGACCTTCTCCTTGAGGGTCTTCAGGATGTCGACCGTCGAGGAAACCGCGCCCTCGGCAACCTTCATCATGCTACTGCCGTTCTGCGTGTTCTGGTTTGCCTGGTCGAGGCCGCGGATCTGAACGCGCATGCGCTCGGAAATCGCATACCCGGAAGCGTCATCGGCTGCCGAGTTGATCTTCATACCCGAGGAAACCTTCTGCAGGCTCTTTGCGAGTGCAGACGAGTTCTTATTCAGCGTGTTCAGCGTGGAAACTGCCGACATGTTGTTTTTGACTACCATTGCCATAATAAAATTCCTCCTTGAGAATGGGGTACCAAGCCCACTCTTGTTTTCGCGGACATCCATGCCCGCCCTACCATGAAAAGAACCGTGCCGAAGACCGGACGCATGCTACCCGTTCCCCGGCCGTTTCTCTTTTTACACTATATATATCGTCTCTTTTTCCAGGGACTTAAGCCGCTAGGAAAAAAAATCTCTATTTTTTTGCTGCGCTTCCCCGCCACTGCTCTTTCCATGCGCTTCTTCCCAGCGGCGGCGTGCTTCAGCATAACTTTCGCATTCGAGGGTAAAGCCCTTGCCGGAGACCTCGGAGGTGTCGGATACAATCATGAAGGCCTGCGGATCGCTCGCCTCGACGATGGCTTTGACGCGGCTGACCTGCGTGAGGCGCACGACGACGAACAGAATGTCCTTGCGCTCACCGGCGAATCCCCCGCGGCCGTCGAGATACGTCACGCCGCGATGCACCTTCTCCATGATCTCGCGGCAGATGGTCTCGGCCTGCGGCGAGATGACGACGATGGATTTTTCACGGTTCAGACCCGCGACGACGCGGTTCGTGAGCTCCGCGGTCACGTAGATGGCGATGATGGAGAACAGCGCCTCCTTCAGCGTGAACAGGAAGGCGGAACCCATGACGATGATGAAGTTCATGACGAAGACCGCCGTGCCGACGTCCGTCGAAAAATATTTCTTCGCGACGGCTGCGAGCACATCAAAACCGCCCGTGTTCGCGTTCGCGCGGAACACGAGCCCGAAGCCAATGCCCGCGAGCACACCGCCGAAAATCGCGTTCAGCAGCACATCGTCGACGATCTGCCACCCGACGACGAAATGCGTCGCATCGAGGAAGAACGACAGAAGCACCGTGCCGACGATCGTGTCCCAGGCGTAGAGCTTGCCGAACACCTTGTACGCGAGATAGAGAATCGGCAGGTTGTAGACGAAGTTCTGCGCACCGGCGGGCAAGCCCGTCATATAGTAGATGATCAGCGCGACGCCGGAGATCCCGCCGGTCAGCAAATGCCCCGGGATCAGGAACAGGTTGAATCCCAGGCAGGTGATGAGACTGCCGAGCGTGATCTCGGCGTAGCGGCCGGCATGCCGGCGAAACGATTCTTTCATAGGCTGCACCTCTCAGATGGTCTGGAAAAAATCCTGGGATTGCGTATCTTCGAGCACGGGAACGTCGAGGCCGTCCGCCGCGAGCTCCGCGCGCAGGCGCTCCGCGAGCACCGGCACGACCGGAAACTCCGTACCGAAATGCCCTGCGTCGATCACGTCCAGCCCGAGGCCCATCGCGAGCTGCGCGTCGTGATACTTCACATCGCCCGTCACGTAAACGTCGGCCCCCATCGCGGCGGCCTGTCCGATGAATTCCGCGCCGCTGCCGCTGCAGAGCGCGACGCGCTCGACGCGGCGGTCGGCCGCCTTGACGTAGCGGATCGCCGTGACCGGCAGAGCAGCCTTGACCTGCTTGGCAAAGTCCTCAAGGCCCATCGGCGAGGCAAGCCGCCCCATGCGGCCCATGCTGAGCCCCTCGCTGCCAGGCACGGGGATGAACGGCTCGATCGTGGTCAGGCCGATGCGCGAGGCCAGCACGTCATTGACGCCGCCTGCGGCGATGTCGAGGTTCGTATGCGCCGCAAACGAAGCGATATTGTGCTTGATGAGAAGCGCGATGAGCCGTCCCGTTGGCGCATCGGTCCGCACCGCTTTCTGTCCGTGGAAAAGCAGCGGGTGATGCGACACGATGAGATCGGCCTGCTCGTGCACGGCCTGGCGAATCACGTCTGCGCTGACATCAAGGCACACGACGATGTTCCGCACCTCCGCGTCCGGACGCCCGACGAGCAGGCCCGGATTATCCCAGTCCTCCGCGTAGCGCCGCGGGGCAATCCGCTCCAGAATGTCGGCTATCGTCTGTACCGTCACCATGGGAACTTCCTCCTTTTCCTCCATAGCCTGCCGCATCCCAGGCAAGCAGGCATCGCCTAGCTTAGCTCTTTCGATGCGCCTCGAGCGCCTCGATGCGCGCCCGGACCTGCCGGTATTTCTCGCTCTTTACCGCCTGCTCGCTGTTCTCCATGCCAGCGGCCTCTCGGCGGGCCGAGAACAGCAGCGCCTCGATATGCTGCCGCAGGAGCGGGGGCTTTTTCTCCCAGAGTATCGGGCCGATGTCGAGCAATACCGCCTCTGGCATCGGCGCATAGCCTGGCACGGCCGTCAGGATCTCGTAGAGCCGCCCATCCGCGACGGCAAGTCTCTCATCGTCGATATGCCAGCCGTTCTCGTAGAGCCAGCGGCGGAGTTTTCCCGCACCGTTCATCGGCTGCAGGACGAGCCGCTGCACCTTCTCCAGTACGGCGGCACCCGCCGCAAGGATCTGCGTCATCAACGCGCCGCCCATGCCCGCGATGCAGAGGACATCCACCTCACCGGGTGCGAGCGGTGCGAGGCCGTCGCCCTGACGCACGTCGATGCCCCATGCAAGGCCCGCCTCGGCAACCGTTCGCTTCGCGGCCTCGCATGGGCCGCGGTTCAGGTCGCTCGCAACGACAAAAGAGGCCTTCCCGCTCTCGACGAGCGCGACGGCCAGATACCCGTGATCCGTGCCGATATCCGCAACGCGGGAACCTGAGGGGACAAAGTCGGCCAGCGCCTGCAGGCGGTCATCCAGTTTCATAGGAATCCTCCTTCTTGGCAGCCTTTCCCATAGAAAGATCTGCCTTTGGGGTAACGAAAAAGCGGTGCAGCATACGCTGCACCGCTGTGATTTCTGGCTCCTCGAGCAGGATTCGAACCTGCGACAGCCTTATTAACAGTCAGGTGATCTACCGGCTGAGCTATCGAGGAATCTCAACAACAGATATTATTATACGCATTTCCGGCGCTCTTGTCAATGGTTTTTTCAAAAAAGCAGGAAATGCGCGTGCAGCCCAAATTACTCGTCGAGGAAATCCTTGAGCTTCCGGCTCCGGCTCGGGTGACGCAGCTTGCGCAGCGCTTTCGCCTCGATCTGACGAATGCGCTCGCGCGTGACGCCGAACGCGTGACCAACCTCCTCGAGCGTCCGCGCGCGCCCATCGTCGAGGCCAAAGCGCAGGCGCAGAACTTTTTCCTCGCGGTCGGTCAGCGTGTCGAGCACGTCCTCGAGCTGTTCCTTGAGCAGCATGAAGGAGGCGGCGTCCGCCGGGGCCGGCGCATCCTGATCCTCGATGAAATCGCCGAGGTGGGAGTCCTCCTCCTCACCGATCGGCGTCTCGAGGGATACCGGCTCCTGCGCGATCTTCATGATCTCGCGCACGCGGTCGACCGAGATATCCATCTCCTTCGCAATTTCCTCCGGGGTCGGCTCGCGGCCGAGTTCCTGCAGGAGCTGACGCGAGACGCGGATCAGCTTATTGATGGTCTCGACCATGTGGACCGGGATGCGGATGGTGCGCGCCTGATCCGCGATCGCACGCGTGATGGCCTGGCGGATCCACCAGGTCGCGTAGGTACTGAACTTATAGCCCTTGGTGTAGTCGAATTTCTCGACGGCCTTGATGAGCCCGAGGTTCCCCTCCTGGATGAGGTCGAGGAACAGCATGCCGCGGCCGACATAGCGCTTTGCGATAGACACGACGAGGCGGAGGTTCGCCTCCGCGAGCTTCTTCTGCGCCTCCATATCGCCATTTTGCATGCGCTTTGCGAGCTCGACCTCCTCATCGGCGGTCAGCAGGGGGACGCGGCCGATTTCCTTCAGGTACATGCGGACCGGGTCGTCGATGTTGACGCTGTCCGGCACCGACAGGTCGAGTTCCTCGGCCTCACCGTCGTCGTCTTTGCCGAGATCCTCGTCGGTATCCTTCGTTTCATCCACGATCTCGATGCCCTTTTTGTCGAATTTCGCGAACATCTGGTCAATCTCGTCCGGCGTCAGATCCTGAGACTGCAGAGCATCCATGAGCTCGCCGTTCGTCAGCGTACCGCCGTTCTTCTTGCCTTTTTCGAGCAGCTCAGCAATGATCTCCGAGCTCTTCGTCTTCGCCGTCTTTCCCTTCGCGGTCTTCTTTGTCTCAGCCATTGCGCTGCCCCCTGTTCTCGATTCCGGTTCCGTTCGCCATCTCAACATACTTACACAATCTATTGTTCATTTATTCAATCTTCTGCTTTCTAAAGTCCATGGCTTTCTGCGTTTCTTCCCGCCAAAGCCCGGTATTGCCCTCCCGCATGGCGTTTTCCGCCAATCGGGTATGTTCCATGTACTGCGCCTCGAGGTACGCGTTCCGGAGTGCCTGCAGGGAATCCTGGTACGCCTGCATGGCCCTTGCTTTGTCCGCCTCGTCTGTACCCACGTGCCTGGCCGAATCCTCTCCGGCGATGGCGCGCGCCAGCTCCTCACCAGCGGGCTCGCTGAGCGCGGCGGCCGCCTGCACGTCATCCGGCGCGCCGCCCTCAGCCGCTGTTTTCTCGATATACGCGAGGATTTCTCGCTGCTCCGGCACGGGGATGCTCTCAATCGGCACCATGCTCTTGACATGCACGAGCAGTTCTGGATCCGCCCATACCATCCGGATCACGATGCGCCCAGCCTTCTCGAGCGCATCGTCCGGTTTCCGCGCAGGCGGGCGTTGCATGGGGCCAGCTGGCCGCACGTCCCGTTCCTCCAGGAAATCCATCTTTGCGTAACGGCGGAGCTCCCCGCTCACCACGCCCTCGTCGAGCATCAGCGTCTGCGCAAGGCGCCGCCGGTACTCCACGATGCGCGCGGCATTCTGAATGCCCGCGAGCACTGGCGCCATCTCTTGAATGACCCGTGTCTTTCCCTCGAGGGTATCGTAACGCACATGGGCAAGCACATACGCGAGCCGGTATTCGACGAGATCCCTGGCGCGTTCCGCGAGCTCGCGGAATGCGTCCGCACCGTGCTTTCGAATGAATTCATCGGGATCCTTGCCGTCTGGCACCACAATGACGCGGACGTTCGCACCGGTATTCCGGACAATCGTCAGCGCGCGCATCGTCGCCTTCTGCCCCGCCTCATCGCTATCGTAGCAGAATACGAGGTTTGCGGTATAGCGCAGCAGGAGCTTTGCGTGCTCCGCGGTGAACGCCGTGCCGAGCGAGGCGACGACATTGTGCACGCCCGCGTCGAAAACGGATATCGCGTCCATATAACCCTCGACGATGATGGCGTAGTCCGCGTCCTGTATGGCCCGGTGTGCGCGGTCAAGGCCGAAAAGCAGCCGCCGTTTGTTGAAGAGAATCGTCTCCGGCGTATTGAGATATTTGGGCTTGCTGTCGTCAAGGACCCGGCCGCCGAACCCGACGACCTGCCCGCGGATATCCGCAATCGGTATGATGACGCGGCCGCGGAACCGGTCATAGAGGCCCCCGCCGTTTTTGCGCGGGGAGGCAAGCCCCGCCTTGATTAACAGTTCCTCAGGGACCCCACGCTGCAGGAACGCACGCGAAAGCTTGTCCCAGGCATCCGGCGCATAGCCGAGATGAAACTCAGCGATCGTCGCGTCCTGGATCCCGCGGCCCGCGAAATACTGCTTGCCGGGCGTGCCAAGACGCGTCAACGTCAGGCAGTTATGGTAGAAATCCCGCGCCATCGCGTTGACCTTCCGCAGGTCCTCGCGTTCCTTATCCCGCTCGAGTTCGGCCTTGGACGAATGGCGTTCCGGCATCGGGATCCCGAGCTTTTCCGCCTGCATCTTGATGGCCTCGAAGTACGTGATGTTTTCAATCTTGGATAGGAAATTGAACGCATTGCCGCCGGCGTGGCAGCCGAAGCAGTAGTAGAACCCCTTGTCCGGCACCACGGAAAACGATGGCGTCTTCTCGTGATGAAAGGGACAGAGCCCCCAGTACCTGCCGCCGCGCGCCTTGAGGGGGACATAGGCCTGTACGACATGCAGAATGTCCGTGCGGTCTTTGACCGCCGCGACAAATGCATCCATCTTTTCCTTGTCCATGGCTGCCTGCTTCCCCTCACTTCGCTCCTGCGTATCCTATTCGCGTTGCCTGTAAAATATTCGATACCGCTGGGAAAATTCCTTCTTTTCTTCAAAAAAATTCATATGTTTTCGAAAAAAAGGTCCCCTTTCCCGCGCCACGCAGGAAACGGGCAGGCCCGCGCCTCCTAGTATTCTATATTCACCAAAAGTTTCGAATATCCTTTTTTCCGTTCTACTTTTGTAAGCCTCTCTGTTTCCTCTCACCGGCATCTACACCGGCATCTGCCAGAGAGGCGGCATGAAGATTTTGGTAAAGAGCTGTACGGCGTAGCTGTCCGTGAGTCCCGACACGTAGTCGACGACGATCTGCTTGCGGCTCCAGCGTTCCTCGCGGCGAATAAACGCCTCCGGCATTTCCTCGAAATGAGCCGTGAAATGCGTAAACAGGCTGTTCAGCACGAAAACGGCCTGCGCGCGTTCGTGCTCGAGCGCTTTGGATAGATAGATATGTTCAAACATGAACGTGCGAAACGTGTCCATGACCGCTTTAACCTCATCCGACGGCCGCACATAGTCCCTGTCCGTAGAGTTGCGGATCATGTCCATGACCATCGCCGTGATCATCGACGAAGAATCGTGGCCGAAATGCGCGTAGACCACCGCCGGCAGGTCACCCTCATGCAATAGTCCCGCGCGCAGGCTGTCGTCATAATCGTGGCAGAGGTAGGCAATGCGGTCCGCCGTGCGCACGATCTGGCCCTCCAGCGTCCGAGGCTGATTCTTGCCTGTGTGATGCACGATACCGTCCATCGTCTCGCGCGTGAGATTCAGCCCGCGGCCATCGCGTTCGAGAAACTTCACCACGCGCAGGCTCTGCTCGTTGTGCCGGAAATGCCCGGCAAGTTTTTCCAGAGCGCCCTCGCCGGAATGGCCGAACGGCGTGTGCCCGACATCGTGTCCCATCGCGATGGCCTCCGTGAGGTCCTCATTCAGGCGCAGGGCACGCGCAATCGTGCGCGAGATCTGTGCGACCTCAAGGCTGTGCGTCATGCGCGTGCGGTAGTGATCTCCCGAAGTAATATAGACCTGCGTTTTGTGCTTTAACCGGCGGAACGACTTCGAATGCAGGATGCGGTCGCGATCGCGCTGGAATTTCGTGCGCACCGGGCATTCCTCCATAGGCCTTTCCCGCTCTGCCTCGCGGCTTTTCGCTGCCCGCGGCGACAAAATCCGGTATTCGAGTGCCTCATTCTGTTCGCGTATCGTCATGTCCATCCCTCTTTCCTTTTCCCTCATCTGCTGCTATAGGCATAGTTATGCACGCGATCCGCATTTTCCTGCTGCATCCGCACAATTTTTGCAAAATGACCCTCGATACGGTAAAATAGAGGGAGAAAGAAACGATAAAGATTGACCATGACCATAAGGAGCATATAACTGTTGATTAAAACGTAGAATATAATAGGTATATATGGTATAATATAAGTATGAATACCTATAAACCGAAAGATTTTGCCAAGATGCTTGGTGTGACAGTCCGGACGCTCCAGAAGTGGGATGTTGCGGGCAAGTTGAAAGCTTTCAGAACCCCGACGAATCGGAGGTTTTATACACAGGAGCAGTTGGATGTGTA